>NZ_JBNNPF010000028.1:0-110722 GCF_050275515.1 Streptomyces sp. NPDC004126
CGCATCCCCCGCCCAGATCGACAAACACCTCGGCGCCCCGGGGTTGCCCGGGGCGCCGCGCCCGCCGTCCGTCAGCCGATCCGGGTCAGCTTGCTGCCGAAGCCCGGGGTGTCCAGCGCGCGCTGGAGCGCCACCGGCACCTTGACCTGGCTGGCGCCGTCGCCGACGGTCAGCACGCCGACCTGGGTCCCGGCCTTCGCCGACTCGGGGATCGCGGTGCCGCCGTCGCCGAGCTTGATGTCCACGGTCAGCGAGGACCAGCCGACGGCCTGGACGTCGGCGGTGGCGACGACCGGCGTGTGGCCGCCGAGCCCGTCGTCCACGTAGCCCACGACCTGGCCCTTCTTCACGACGGGCGCGCCCTGGACCTCCTTCTGCGTGGCGATCAGCAGCGAGCGGCTCTGCGCGATGACGGTGTCGATGATCGGCGGCTTGTGCTGGCCGAGGACCGCGCCGACGAGCAGCTGGTTGGTGTCGCCGACCTTCTTCTGCGCGGCGAAGAGGAGGTTTCCGCCGGCCTTGGTCGTCGTACCGGTCTTGATGCCGAGGGAGTCGTTGAACGGGACCAGGCGGTTCCAGTTCTGCCAGACCTTGCCGGTCTGGTCGGTCCAGGCGGGCATGCGGGTGATGTCCACCAGCGCCGGGATCTCGACGATCTTGAGGCCCAGCTTCACCTGGTCCTCGGCGGTGGAGACCGTGGTGGCGTCCAGGCCCGAGGGGTCGGTGTAGGTGGTGTTGGTCATGCCGAGTTCCTTGGCGGTGTCGTTCATCTTCTTGACGAACGCCTCCTGGGAACCGGAGTCCCAGCGCGCGAGGAGCCGGGCGATGTTGTTGGCCGACGGGATCATCAGGGCGGCGATCGCGTCGTACTCGGAGATCTTCTCGCCCTCCTTGACCGTGTTGAGGGTGGACTCGTTGTCCGACTTGTCCTTCTGGCCCTCGGTCTCGGCGGTCTTGTCGACGTCGATCATCGCGCCCTTCTCACCCTTCTTGAAGGGGTGGTCGCGCATGATGATGTACGCCGTCATCGACTTCGTGACGCTCGCGATCGGCACCGGCTTCTGCTCGCCGGAGCTGCCGATGGTGCCGAGGCCGGCGGCGGCCATGGAGGCCTGGCCCTCGGTCGGCCAGGGCAGGTTCGGCGCCCCGCCGGGGAAGGTGTACGTGGCCTTCGCGGTCAGCTTGAGCTTCGGCGCGGGCAGCGGGCGCACCAGCTGCACGACGGACATGACGATGATCAGGAGCAGTACGAGCGGGGCGTAGATCTTGACCCGCCGGACCGCGTTCCGCATCGGGGTGGGCGGCGGGGGCGGGTTGTTGGTGAGGTCCGCCAGCATGTCGAGCGGCGGCCGGGGCGGCAGCGGCTGCTGGGTGGTCCGCTCGCTGGGGTCCAGGCTCGGCCGGGGCGGCGGGGGCGGCGGCGTGGGCCGCACCGGGGGCTTGGCGCCGGGGCCGGACTCGCCCTCACCGCGCAGCGGCACGAAGGTGCTGACGCGGCGGTCGCTCTCCCCGGCGCCGGGGCCTGCGGCGCTGGGCTTGGCGGTCCCGGGGCCGGTGCCGGGCTTGGCAGGGCCGGGCCGGTCCGTGGCGGGGCCTGCGGTGGCGGGCTTGCCGGGGCCTGCGGCGCCGGGCTTCGCGGTGCCGGTGCCGGTGCCGGGCTTGGCGGTGCCGGGCCGGTCCGTGCCGGGGCCCGCGGTGCCGGGCCGGTCGGTGTCGGGCTTCGGGGCGTCGGCCTTGGCGGCGCCGGGCTTCGCGGCACGGGGGTCCTGGGAGGGCTTCCCGGGCTTCTCGGCGTCCTGCTTCACCACTCCGAACGCGGTGGTCCGGGCGTCGGCCGCGGGCTTGCCGGCCGGCTTCTCCTTCTCCGCGTCGGGCGAAGCGGAACCCGGCTTCACGGCGCGGAAGACGGCGGTTCGCTCGCTGTCGGACTCCGCGGGGGGCGTGGCCGGCTTCTTGGCGTCCGGCTTCTCGGCGGCCGCCGAACCGGAACCCGGCTTGATGGCCCGGAAGACCGTGGTGCGCTCGCTGTCGGACTCCGCCGCCTTCTCCGCCTTCTCGGCGTCAGCGGACGGCTTTTCGGGCCCAGAACCGGAACCGGAACCAGGCTTCACGGTACGGAAGACGGCGGTGCGCTCGCTGTCGGCGGCGGCCGTACGCGGGTCCGCGGCCGGCTTGTCCGCCTCCGGAGCGGAGTCCTTCTTCACCACACCGAACGCGGTGGTGCGCACGTCCCCGGAGGGCTTCGCGGGGGGCTTCTCCGCGTCCGCGGCCGGCTTGTCGGCGTCGGCCGAAGCGGAACCGGGCTTCACGGCGCGGAAGACGGCCGTGCGCTCGCTGTCGGCGGCAGCCGTACGCGGGTCCCGGGCGGGCTTCTCCGCCTCCCGGGCGGGGTCGGCCGTCACGACGCCGAACGCGGTCGTACGCACGTCACCCGACGGCTTCGCAGCCGGCTTCCCCGCGTCCCCACCCGGCTTCGCCGAAGCGGAACCCGACTTCTCCGACTCCGGAGCAGGCTCCGACTTCACCACGCCGAACGCGGTCGTACGCACGTCACCCGACGGCTTCGCAGCCGGCTTCGCCGAAGCGGAACCCGACTTCTCCGACTCCGGGGCGGGGTCCCTCGTCACCACGCCGAACGCGGTGGTCCGTGCGTCGGCGGACGGCTTCGCCGCGGGCGACTCCGCGGCCTCGGACGGCTTCTCGGCCTCCGGGGCCTCGTCCCGGGACGGGGACTGGCGGACCACGCCCGCGACCGGGGTCTTCGGGTCCACCCGACCGGGGGACGGGCGTGACGGGGCGGACGCGGGCTCGGACGCGGACGAGGGCTCCGCGTCCGCGTCCTGCGTCCGCCCACCCGCCTCGTCCGCCTCATCCGCCGCGACCCACGCGGCCACGGCCTCCTTCAGCGGGTCTCGCGGCTGGAAGACCGACAGCCTCGGGTCCTGCTCCCCGGACGCTCCTTCATCTACCGACTTGTCGGGGGACTCGCCCGCCACCGTTCCTCCTCGATCGCTGTCCGGTCACTGTCCGAACCGTCTAACAGTGTCCCGTCTAGGGGGCATCGCCCAACCGCTAGACGAGAACGACATAGCTACTGGTTCCCGCACAAAGCGAACAGGCGCTCTCGACAGATGAATGTGAGAGGCGTCACCCTGTCACTCATCCACGCGGGGAGGCATGGATGGGCAGGAGCCGCAGAACAATTCCGGAGGAGCTTCTGCTGCTCGCTTTGGACCCGGCCACGGGTACCACGGCGCAGCCGCAGTCGCTCGACCTCGGCCTGGCCGGGGCACAGCTAGTGGAGCTGGCTCTGGCAGGACGGATAGCCCCTGACGGGGATCGTATCGCCGTGGTGATGCCACGGCCGACAGGAGATCCGACTCTGGACTCCGCACTGGAACTGCTGCGCAGGCGCGGCAGCCCGGTACGGGCCGTCCACTGGATCGGCGGACCCCGGCTGGGGCTCCGCCAGATTTACCTCGCGCACCTGGAGCGCTGCGGCATGGTGCATGCCGTCGCGGGACAGATGTGCGGGGTGCTGCCGACGACTCGCTACCAGGCGACCGACACGGCGATCAGCCGGGAGATCCGTGCCCGGCTCGACAATGCGATCCGCACCGGCGTACCGCCGGACCCGCGGACCGCGGCGCTCGCCGCGCTGGCCCACGCGGTCGGTCTCGGCAAGCACCTGTACCCCGGCAACGAGGGGCGGTCGTCCAGGTCCCGGCTGCGGGACCTGATCCGGCACGACCCGATGGGCGGTCTCGTCGCGCACGCCGTGATGGACGTCCAGAACGGCGTGGCCGCACAGCCGCGCCGTGACCGCGCCGCACAGCCGCAGCCCCAGGCGGCCGTCCGGGCCACGGCGACCGGCGGTGTTCCGCTGCAGCCGCGCCGGACGGGTGCGATGGCCCGCGCGGCCGCGCACTGAACCGACCGAACCAGAGGCACGCGCACCACCCGCACGGCCCGCCACACCCCTTGACCCACCGGCGGGGCACGATCCACAGATCCACCGACACCGCGGCCGGAGGTCCCCCAAGACCCGGCCCCGGAGCCGCCCGCGCGCGGGGTGGCGAGGCCGGCGAGACGGCTTCGCCACCCCGCGTGCCGCTTTCCCGCGTTCCCCAGCGCCGTCGCACCCTTCGGTGGCAGTCTGCTGAACACCAGACACTCAGCGAGACAGCGACAGAAGAAGGCGGAGGTGCCGTCCACGTGGCGTCCAATGTCAATCCCACCGTCCGACGCCGCCGACTGGGCATGGAGCTGCGCAAGCTCCGCGAGGACAAGGGCATGACGGCCGAGCAGGTCGCCGAGCGCCTCCTCGTCTCCCAGTCCAAGATCAGCCGTCTGGAGAACGGCCGCCGGTCCATCAGCCAGCGCGACGTCCGCGACCTGTGCGAGGTCTACGAGGTCGAGGACCCCCGGCTCGTGGACTCCCTCATGCAGATGGCCAAGGACTCCCGCCAGCAGGGCTGGTGGCACGCCTTCGGCGAGATCCCCTACAGCGTCTACATCGGCCTGGAGACCGACGCGGCCAGCCTGCGCACCTACGAGCCCCAGATGGTGCCCGGCCTGCTCCAGACGCCCGAGTACGCCCAGGCGCTGATCTGCGGCGCGCTGCCCGAGACGGCGCCCGCCGATGTGGACAAGCGCGTCCAGGTGCGCATGCACCGCCAGAAACGGTTGTCCGAGACGGAGAACAACAACCCGGACGTCGGCCCGCTGCGCCTGTGGGCGGTCATCGACGAGGCGGCGCTGCGCCGGCACGTGGGCGACCCGCAGTTGATGGTCCGGCAGCTGCAGTACTTGATAGAGCAGTCGCAGCAGCCTTACATCACCGTGCAGGTGATGCCCTTCACGATGGGCGCCCATCCGGGAATGAACGGGCAGTACGCGATTCTGGAATTCCCGGACGCCTCGGACTCGACGGTCGTCTACATCGAGGGCGTCACGAGCGACCTGTACCTGGAGAAGGCCAACGACGTCCAGAAATACAGCGTGATGTACGAGCACCTGCGCGCCCAGGCCCTCAACGTGGACCAGACGCGGCAGTTCATCTCCGGGATCATCGAGGAGCACGCGGGCAAGGCGGGCAGGGCGGACTGAACGCCAGGTGGCGAGGGGGCCAGCACGGTACACCGTCGGTCCCCGGCCACAGAAGGCCTGAATGGAATATGCCACCCGGTCGAGTGAATGCCCCCTTCGGCCATCGGGAGCTGCCGGTAGCGTCGATCACGTCGGCCTGGGATATCCCCGGCCGGCACGCAACCGGAACTACTCGCTGAACCGGAGAAGAACATGGCTATTCGTCAGGGCGGTACGGAAAACTGGACCAAGTCCTCCTACTCCGGCGGGAACGGGGCCTGCGTCGAGGTCAAGTCCCCCGTCACGCAGGCCATCGCCGTCCGCGACTCGAAGGTGCAGGACGGTCCGTCCCTCACCTTCGCGCCGGGCTCCTGGACGTCCTTCGTCACCGGTGTGGTCGAGGGCGGACTGGGGCACCTCGCCTGAACCGTCCGAACCCCCCACACAGCAGCACCCCGTACGGAGCCCTCTCGACCGGCCCGCCGTCCTGGCCGAGGGGGCTCGGCCATGTCCTCCGCCGTTCGCCCGCCAGCCGCCGCCCGCCGCCGTCAGCGCAGCTGGTCCACGTACCGGTCGGTGCCCGGCACCGTCGGGACGAACGGCGCGACCAGCTCCACCCGCCCCAGCCCCGATTCCGCGACCTCCGCGTCCAGCCCCTGGAAGCGGTCCCAGCAGGTGCGCGGGTCGGCCTCCAGGAACCACAGCAGCGTGAGCCGGGTGTCGACCCCCTCGACCTGCTTGACGTAGGTCATCCGGTCGCCGGGCAGCGGGGTCGGCCGGAAGACGGTCACCATCGCCGCCGGTGAGCCGGCCAGCCGGCGCGGCAGCGCCCGGGAGCGCAGCCACTCCAGCAGTTCCGCCCGCTGTCCGGGCCCGTCGGCGTCGACGACCTGGAGGACCAGCCCGGCGTACGGGTGGTCGAGGGCGTGGTAGTCCCGGGGGCCGGCGGCCCCGTCGCGGTAGACGGTGGCCTCGTGGTCCTGGAAGGCCGTGAAGACGTGCGTGCGGTCCTGGTAGACCCGGCCGTCGCGGTTCAGCCGCTTGTTGATGCCGACGGTCCACTTCATGTGCTCGTCGTAGCGGCCCTCGGTGACCCAGTACGTCGATACGTAGCAGCCCGCCGTGACGGGCTGGGCGACCGCCGACTTCTCGGGGTAGCGCAGCTCCTGCAGCTCGCGGGTGGCCACCCAGCGCCGGCCTGCGTACATCCAGGGCATGGCCATGGCGCCGGCGTAGTAGTGGTCGTCCTCGTACCAGCGGTTGTACGCGTACTCATGGCCCGGGTGCGGTTCCACCATGGTGATCAGGGCGTGGCCGGGGCGGACCCCGTACGGGCCGACGGCCGCGAGCTCCGCGTAGTCGCCGGGCCGGGTGTCTTCTCGTTCCCGCTCGTCTCTCGTCATGGCACCGGTGTATCTGATGTCCCGTCAGTTGTGGAGGGGGCGTGCGGTGTTCACCCTTCGGAAAGGTAGGTGCCCTGTACAGCTTTCACCGTTAGGCTGCGGCCACCCGCCACCGAAGGAGCCGACCCATGCCCCCGAGCACCGCCTCCGCGCCCGCCTCCGCCCCCGTCGCTGCGGCAGCCGCCGCGACCGCCTCCCCGCCCGCCTTCGCCGCGCGGGCGCGCGGCGTGGGCGGCTCCCCCGTGCGGGAGATCCTCGCGCTCACCGAACGCCCCGGGGTGATCTCCTTCGCCGGCGGCCTGCCCGCGCCCGAGCTCTTCGACACCGAGGGCCTGCGCGCCGCGTACGACTCCGTCCTGACCGGCGCCGGAGCCGCCCGGGCCCTCCAGTACTCCACCACCGAGGGCTCCCCCGAACTCCGCTCGGCCGTCGCCGCCCGGGCCGCCGCGCGGGGCCTGGCCACCTCGGCGGGGGACATCCTGGTCACCACCGGCTCGCAGCAGGGGCTCACCCTCCTCGCCGCCACCCTGCTGGAGCCCGGCGACACGGTGCTCGTCGAGAACCCCACCTACCTGGCGGCCCTCCAGTGCTTCGCCCTGGCCGGGGCCCACGTCATACCCGTGCCCTGCGACGGGCAGGGCCTGCTGCCCGACGCCCTCGCCGAGATCACCGCCCGGGAACGGCCGAAACTCCTCTACACGATCCCCACCTTCCAGAACCCGACCGGCCGCACCCTGCCCGGGGACCGCCGGGCCGAGGTGGCCCGCACCGCCGCGCGGCTCGGGCTGTGGCTGGTGGAGGACGACCCGTACGGCGACCTCCGCTACGAGGGCGCGCACGAGCCCTGGATCGCCGCCCACCCCGGCGCCGAGGACCGCACTGCCCTGCTCGGCAGCTTCTCGAAGGTGATGGCCCCGGGGCTGCGCCTGGGCTGGCTGCGCGCCCCCGCCGCCCTGCGCCGCGCGGCGGTCGTCGCCAAGCAGGCGGCGGACCTGCACACCTCGACGGTGGACCAGCTGGCCGCCGCCCACTACCTCGGCACCCGGGACCTCGACGCCCACGTCGCGCGGGTCCGGGACGCCTACCGCACCCGGCGCGACGCCCTCCTCGCGGGACTCGGGGCGGCCCTCCCGGCGGGCTCGGAGTGGAACCGCCCCGAGGGCGGCATGTTCGTGTGGGCCCGCCTCCCCGAGGGGTACGACGCGGGGGCCCTGCTGAAGTCCGCCGTCGGGCACGACGTGGCGTACGTGCCCGGGGCGCCCTTCTTCACGGGCACCCCGGACCCGCGCACGCTGCGGCTGTCCTTCACCACGCACACCCCGGACGAGATCGCCGAGGGCCTGGAGCGGCTGCGGCTCGCCCTGGCCTAGCGGGAGGGGGCGTACAGCTCCTCTATCTCGGCGGCGTAGCGGCGGGCGACCTCCGCGCGGCGCAGTTTCAGCGTCGGGGTGAGGGTGCCGGCGCCGACCGACAGCTCCTCGTCCAGGACGCGGAAGGCGCGGATGCGGGCCGGGCGGGAGACGGTGGCGTTGGCGGCGGCGACGGCCCGCGCCACCAGCTCCCGTACCGCCGGGTGCGCGGCGGGGGCCGGGCCGAGGTCGAGGGACTCGCGGGCGGCCCAGGCGGCGGTCTCCTCGGCGTCCAGGGTGATCAGGGCCACCGGGTGGGGGCGCCGGTCGCCGATGAGGACCGCGCGCGAGACGAGCCGGGAGGCGGTCTGGACGGCGAACTCCACCTCGGTCGGGGTGATGTTCTTGCCGGCGGAGGTGATGATCAGCTCCTTCTTGCGGCCGGTGACGGTCAGGAAGCCGTCGGCGTCCAGTTCGCCCAGGTCGCCGGTGCGCAGCCAGCCGTCCGGGTCCAGGGCGCCGGCCGTCGCGTCCGGGTTCGCGTGGTAGCCCGGGAAGACCATCGGGCCCCGGGCGAGCACCTCGCCGTCCGGGGCGATCCGCACCTCGCAGCCCGCCACCGGCCGGCCCACCGTGCCGTACCGGACGGCGCCCGGGTGGTTGAGGCTGATCACTCCGGCCGACTCGGTCATCCCGTAGCCCTCGAACACCCGGATCCCGCAGGCGCGCAGGAAGTCGAGGGTGGCGGGGGCGATCGGGGCGCCGCCGGTCAGGGCCCACCGGAGCCGGCCTCCGAAGGCGGCCCGGACCAGGGCGTAGAGGGAGTCCTCGGCCGCCTCCCACGCCGGGCGCAGCTCCGCCGGGAGGGTCCCGTCGGCGGCGAGCACGCCGAGCCGGACGGCCTCCTCGAAGCGTTCCCGGCCGCCGTCCCGGCCCTCCGCCAGCCCCAGCACCACCGCGTGGACCTTCTCGAACAGCCGGGGCACCGAGGGCAGGTGGGTCGGCCGGGCCTCGGCGAGTTCGGCCACCACGTCCTCGATGCGGCCCCCGAAGTAGCACAGCTCCCCGCCCTCCAGCAGGGTGGTGAACTGGATCAGCTGCGCCAGCAGGTGCGCCAGCGGCAGGTACAGGTACGTCGAGTCGCCGGGCCCGCCCTGGACGAGCGGGAGGGTGGCGTCCTGGACGGCGCCGAGGTTGCCGTGGGTGAGGCGGCAGCCCTTGGGCAGGCCCGTGGTGCCGGAGGTGTAGACGATCGCGGCGTCCGCCGCGGGGGTCACGGCGGCGGCCCGCGCGGCGAGTTCGGCGTCCGAGGGCACGGGAGCGGCGGCGGGCGCCCCGGACGGCGGCTCGGCCGGGGCCGCCCCGTCCCGTACCGCCTCGTCCATGCGCACGACCGCCCGCAGTGCCGGCAGCTTCGGCCGCAGCACCTCCACCCGGGCCGCCTGGGCCGCGTCCTCGCAGACGGCCGCCACCGCCTCGGAGTCGGACAGCACCCAGGCCAGCTCCTCCTCCCCCGCCGTCGGGTACACGGGCACCAGGACCGCGCCCGCCGCCAGGATCCCGAAGTGGGTGTACGTCCACTCGGGCCGGGTCTCCGCGAGCACCGCCACCCGCTCCCCGGGCCCGACGCCCAGCCCGAGCAGGGTGCGCCCGGCCGCGCGTACGGCTGCGCCGAGTTCGGCGTACGTACGGGTCTCCCAGCCGTCTCGGCCCGGTGTGCGGAAGCGGAGCGCCGGGGCGTCCCCGTACCGCTCCTCGGTCCACTGTGTGAACACCGCCAGCGTGCTCGGACGACCGTCCATCGCTTGCCCTCCCGGGATAGGTGACCCCCGATGGTGGGCACGCCCGGACCCGGTCCGGCATGACCGGAAGCGTCACCCCCGCTGACCGCGGCGCTCATTGGGGCTACCTTCGATGCCATGGGGAGGCGGACGGTCACCGTGCACCACGTGCGGGCCGTGCTCGCGGGGGCGCGGCGCGGCGGCCTTGACCTGGTGCCGCTGCTCCAGGAGGCGCAGATCCCGCCGCTGCTGCTCGGCGACGACCGGGCGCGGGTCACGCCCGCGCAGTTCGCGCGGCTCTTCCGGGCCCTGTACCGGACCACCCAGGACGAGTTCCTCGGGCTGTCGGCCGTGCCGAGCCGGCCCGGGACCTTCGCGATGATGTGCCACGCCTGCCTGGGCTGCCGGGACCTGGGCGCGGCCGTGGAGCGGGCGGCGGCGTTCTACGGGCTGTTCCCGGGCGGGCCGGAGCTGGCCCTGGAAACCGGGGGCGGGCAGGCCCGGTTCACCGTGCGCAACGACTTCGACGGGGACGAGGAGCGGTTCCTGACCGAGTGCGTCCTCGCGATCTGGCACCGGCTGTGCAGCTGGCTCGTGGGGCGGCGGATCCCCCTGGTCCACGCCGCCTTCGCCTATCCCCCGCCGCCGCACCGGGACGAGTACGACGCCCTCTTCGGCTGTCCGGTGCGGTTCGGGGCGGGGCGGACGGAGGCCGTGTTCGACGCGCGCTGGCTGACCGCGCCGCTGGTGCGGGACGAGGCCGCGGTCGACGCGATGCTGCGCCGGGCCCCGTTCGACCTGCTGTCGCGCCCCGAGTACGGGACCACGGTCGCCGAGCAGGTCCGCCGGACCCTGACGCGGCGGCTGCGCGGCTCGCCGCGACTGCCCGAGCTGGGGGAGGTGGCGGGACGGCTGGCGGTGTCCCCGGCGACGCTGCGGCGCAGGCTGCGGCAGGAGGGGACCTCCTTCCAGCAGCTCAAGGACGACGTGCGGCGGGACGCGGCGATAGCGGGCCTGGCCGAGGGCGGCGAACCGATCGCGGAACTCGCCGCCCGCCTGGGGTTCTCGGAGGACACCGCCTTCCACCGTGCGTTCCGCCGCTGGACGGGCACGACCCCGGGCGCGTACCGGATCGCCTCCGGCGGGTAGTGCGGGGGCGCGGGCGCGCCGGCCGGGAATGCGCCCGCGCCCCGTTGACCACAGACAGCGACGGAGCGAATACTCGGCGTGGCGAAAGCCCGTCCGGGCTACGCCGACGGATTCGAAGGGGGACTCCATGGACTTCCCGGCACACCGGAACACGGATCCACAGCAGGGGCGGGAGCAGGGGCGGGAGCAGGGGCGGGAGCAGGGGCGGGAGCAGGGGCGAGGCCCGGGGCGGCGGGCCGTCCTCACCCGGGCGCTGGGCCTCACGGCGGCCGGCCTGACCGCCGCCGCCACCGCGGTCACGACGACTCCCGCCGCGCGGGCGTCGGCCCTCGCGAACCAGGCCGACTGGCGGTTCTGCACCAAGTGCTACGGCATGTTCTTCCGCGGCTACCCCACCGACGGCGCCTGCCCGGCCGGCGGCGGCCACGACTCGGCGGGCTACAACTTCAACCTCCCGTACAACATCCCCGAGACCCCGACCGCGCAGCACAACTGGCGCTTCTGCACCAAGTGCTACGGGATGTTCTTCTGGGGCTACCCGGACAACGGCCGCTGCCCCGCCGGAAACGCCCACGCGGCGGCCGGGTACGACTTCGTACTCCCGCACGACATCCCCGAGACGGCGGGCTCCCAGCGCAACTGGCGCTTCTGCCCCCGCTGTTACGGGCTCTACTACTACGGCTATCCGACCAACGGCCGCTGTCCGGCGGGCAACGCCCACGGCATGGCCGGCTACGACTTCGTCCTGCCCCACCTGTAAGGGCACCCGACGGCGCGGCGGGGTGGGACGGAGCGGGGCGGGACGCCGCGGGGCGGGGGGCGGAAATCCGGGTCAGGAAAGGTGAGCTTTCCGGTCAGCGACATGCCGACCGGTCGGTCACTACCTTCGGCTCACCTGCCCCCACCCCCACGCCCGTTGGGAGATCCCCCATGCGTTTGCGCAGCAGCACGGCCCTGACCGCCGCCGCCGTGGCCGCCCTCGGCCTCCTCGCCCAGATCCCCGCCGCCACCGCCGAGGAGGCCGCGGCCGACGGGGGCCGCCCCGGCGACGTCGTCGCCAGCGCCCCCTCCGCCTTCCACCCGCTGCCCGGCCAGCCGACCGGCACCAGGGCCTGGAAGGTGCACTACCGCTCGACCACCGCCGACGGCGCCCCGAACGTGGTCTCGGGCACCGTCATCGTCCCGCAGGACGGCCGCACCGGCCCGCGCCCGCTGATCACGTACGCCGTCGGGACGGTGGGCCTGGGCGACTCCTGCGCGCCCAGCGCGAACCTCCCGAACGGCACCGCCATGGAGGCCAACCTCATCCAGCAGTACACCCAGCGCGGCTGGGCCGTCGTCGTCACCGACTACGAGGGCCTCGGCACCCCCGGCGTCCACACCTACACGGTGGGCCCCTCGGCCGGCCACGCCATGCTCGACGCCGCCCGCGCCGCGATCCGGCTGCCCGGGACGGGCCTGTCCGCCGACACCCCGGTCGGCATCGTCGGCTACTCGCAGGGCGGGCAGGCCGGCAGCTGGGCCGCCGAGCTGCAGGGCTCGTACGCCCCCGAGCTGAAGGTGAAGGGGACGGCGACCGGCGGTGTCCCCGCCGACCTGCTGAAGGTGGCCGCCTTCAACAACGGCTCCTACGGCTCGGGCCTGGTCTTCATGGCGGCGGCCGGCCAGGACGCGGCCTTCCCCGAGCTGAAGCTCGACTCGTACCTCAACCCGGCGGGCCGGGCGCTGGTGGCCGGGATGAAGGAGAACTGCGTGGCCGTCGACGCCGTCGCCGGCTCCTTCAAGCGGATCTCCGACCTGACCACCCGCGACCCGCTCGCCCAGCCCGACTGGCAGGCCCGCCTGAACCAGAGCCGGCTGGGCCGGACCGCCCCGGCCGCGCCCGTGCTCCAGTACCACGCGCTCGGCGACGAGCTGATCCCGTACGCGGTGGGGCGGCAGCTGCGCTCGGAGTGGTGCGCGCGGGGTGCGGACGTCCAGTTCGACACGATCGTGCTCGGCGAGCACGTCAGCGGGGTCATCACGCACTCGCTGGCGGTCGGGAACTGGCTGGCGGACCGCTTCGCGGGCCGCGCCACCCACCCCGACTGCTGAAGGGCGGTACGCCGGACGCCCCCGCCCCGCCGGTTCATTCACCGGCGGGGCAGGAGCGCGTCCCGCCCGGCAGCCTGCCCGCGATGAGGAACCCGTCGACGTAGCCGCGTACGCAGGCGGAGGACGAGTAGCCGGTGTGTCCGTCGCCCTTGTGGTCGATGATCACCGCCGAGCCGAGCCGGCGGGCGGTCTCCTCGGTCCATTCGTACGGGGTCGCCGGGTCGCCGCGCGTGCCGACGAGGAGCATCCGGGGCGCTCCCGGGTGGTCGATGCGGCGGATGAAGTCGGTTCCGGCGGGACGGCCGTAGCAGGAGAGGACGGTCATCAGCTGGCCCGGCCCGAAGACGGGGGAGGTGCGGTGGAACTCGTCCCGCAGGTCGCGGATCTCCTGCTCGACGGCCTCCGGGCTGGCCTTGTCGTTGCTGCGGTCGGGGTCGTCGGCGCAGTTGACGGCGGTGAGGGCGGCCGCGGCGTTGTCGTCGGGGATCCTGGTCGGGCCGTCGGTGGGCGGTGACTCCTGCGGCCCGCCGAGTTCCATCAGCGGGACCGGGTCGCGGTCGCGCTCCACGCGGGCGAGGGCCTTCGCGAGGTCGGGCCACAGGCTGGTGGAGTACAGGGCGGCCCCGATGGCGCCCACCGCGTCCTGGCCGGTGAAGTGGGAGCCGTCCTCCCCGACCAGGGGGTGCTCGTCGAGCCGTTCGACGAGGGCCTCGACCTTCTCGCGGGCGGTACGGGTGTTGGTGCCGTAGACGCAGTCGTACTGGTGGGCGCACCAGCCGAGGAAGTTCTCCAGGGCCCGCTGCTGGCCGCGTGCGGAGACGAGGGCCTGTTCGGTGAGGGGTTCGGTGAGGGTGTCGACCCCGTCGAGGACCATCCGGCCGGTGCGCCGGGGGAACTGGGCGGCGTAGACGGCGCCGAGCCGGGTGCCGTAGGAGAAGCCGAGGTAGTTGAGCTTCTTGTCGCCGAGGGCCTCGCGGATGCGGTCCATGTCGCGGGAGACGTTGACGGTGCCGATGTACGGGAGCACGGGCCCGGAGTGCAGGGCGCACCGCTCGGCGACGGCGCGGAGGGCGGCCAGCTGGGAGGCGGCGTCGCCGGGCACCTCGTCGCCGGTCTCCTGGGAGCCGCCGCAGGAGACGGGGGTGCTGAGGCCGACTCCGCGGGGGTCGAAGGCGACGAGGTCGTAGCGTTCGCCGAGCTTCGCGAAGGGTCTGGGGTCGGCGGCGAGGGAGGCGATCCCGGGGCCGCCGGGGCCGCCGAAGTTCAGCAGCAGGGAGCCGAGGGGCCGCCGGCCGGGGGCGGTGGCGGGGATGCGGGCCACGGCTATTCGGGTGGTGCCCTTGGCGGGGTCGGCGTGGTCGAGGGGAACGGTCACCTCCGCGCACCGCATCCCCGCGGGCACGCGTTCGAGGGGGCAGTCCCCCCAGCGTACGGGCGCACCGGTCGCCGTCGGCGCGTCCGAGGGGGCCGCGGGGACGGCGGGGGCGGTCGGGGCGGCGGCGAGGGAGGCGGCCAGCACCACCGCGGAGGCCGCGCAGGCCGTTCCGGTGGCCGTACGCAGACGCGTACGCAGCCGGGGACGCGGACGGGGACGCGGACGGGGACGGGGCATGCGCCCTCCTCGGGTCGCCCCCCGGACCGGTCGGCCCAGCTCACCATAAGCGGGCCCCGCCGCCCCCGCCCCTCGGCCGGCCGGCCGGAGGGCCGCCGGGGTCAGGCGGTGCGGGTCAGGCGGTGCGGGGTGCCCGGTACAGCTCGTCGATCTCGCCCTCGTAGTCCCGGGCGATGGCGCCGCGCCGGAGCTTCAGCGAGGGGGTCAGGTGGCCGCGTTCCTCGGAGAACTCCCCCGGCAGGACGGTGAAGCGGCGGATCGACTCGGCCCGTGACACCAGCTTGTTCGCCTCGTCCACCGCCCGCTGGAGCTCGGCCAGCAGCTCCGGGTCGGTGACCAGCTCGCGGATCGGCACGCCCTGCTTCTTGTGCATCTGCCGCCAGTGCGCGAGCCCGTCCGGCTCCAGGGTGACGAGGGCCCCGATGTAGGGGCGGTTGTCGCCGATGACGAGGCACTGGCCGACCAGCGGGTGGGCGCGCAGCCAGTCCTCCAGGGGCGCGGGGGCGACGTTCTTGCCGCCGGAGGTGATGATCAGGTCCTTCTTGCGGCCGGTGATGGTCAGGTACCCGTCGGCGTCGAGCTCGCCGATGTCGCCGGTGGCCAGCCACTCGCCCGGCGGGTGGGCGGACACGTTCCAGTACCCGGCGAAGACGTGGCGGCCGCGCAGCAGCACCTCCCCGTCGTCGGCGATGCGCACCGCCGTCCCCGGCAGCGGCCAGCCGACGGTGCCGAGGCGGGGGCGCTGGGGCGGGGTGACGGTCGAGGCCGCCGTCGTCTCCGTCAGCCCGTAGCCCTCGAAGACGTCGATCCCCGCGCCGGTGTAGAAGGCCGCGAGGCGCCGCCCGAGGGGGGAGCCGCCGCTGAGGACGTAGCGGACCCTGCCGCCGAGGGCGGCCCGGATGCGGCGGTAGACGAGCGGGTCGTACAGGGCGCGGGCGGCCCGCAGCCCCATTCCGGGCGTCTTCCCCTCCACCACCTCCCCGTACCGCTGGGCGATGCGGGCGGCCCGGTCGAAGGAGGAGGCCCGGCCCATCTTCTCGGCGGTGGCGCGGGCGGTGTTGTAGACCTTCTCCAGCACGTAGGGGATGGCGAGCAGGAAGGTCGGCCGGAAGCCGGCGAGGTCGGCGAGGAGTTCCTCGGTGGCGATGCTCGGCGCGTGGCCCAGTTTGACGCGGGCGCGCAGGCAGCCGACGGCGACCATCCGCCCGAAGACGTGCGACAGCGGCAGGAACAGCAGGGTGGAGGCCGGGTCCTTGCTGGCGGACCGGAAGACGGGGTGCAGGAGCTCCACCGCGTTGTCGACCTCGGCGTAGAAGTTGGCGTGGGTGAGCGCGCAGCCCTTGGGGGTGCCGGTGGTGCCGGAGGTGTAGACGAGCGTGGCGACGGACTCGGGCGTACGGGCGGCCCTGCGCGCGTGCACGATCGCGTCGGGCAGGTGCTCGCCGGCCTTGACGAGCCGGGCCAGGGCGCCCGTGTCGAACTCCCACAGGTGCGCGAGGCCGGGGAGGTTGGCGCGCTCGGCGCTGATCAGGCGGGCCTGGACGGTGTCCTCGACGGCGCAGGCCACGGCTCCGGAGTCGTGGATGATCCAGCGGGCCTGGAGGGCGGAGGAGGTCGGGTAGATGGGCACGGTCACCAGGCCCGCGGCCCATCCGGCGAAGTCGAGCAGGGTCCACTCGTAGGTGGTGCGGGCCATGATGGCGAGCCGGTCGCCCTCGGCGAGCCCTTCGGCGATCAGCCCCTTGGCGACGGCGAGGACCTCGCGCGCGAACTCGGCGGCGGTGACGTCGCGCCAGGTGCCGTCGCGCTCCTTGCGGGCGAGGACGGCCTCGCGGGGGGCCTCGCGGGCGTTCTGGAACGGGATGTCCCCGAGGGATCCACTGGTGGCCGGCCCGACGAGCGGCGGCACGGACACCTCGCGCACCACCCCGCCGACGACCGTCTTGACGGGCTCGACGGGCTGGACGGGCTGGACGGCCTCGCCGGACCGGACGGGCTCGGCGGGCTTCGGCTGGGCTGCGTCCACGGCGTTCTCCTCGGTCGTCCCGCTGTTACCGCCGGTAATCTACGCACGCCCCCACCCCGGGGACCACCCCCCGTACACCATCTCCCCGCCGGCTCCACACCCCGTCGACGGCGCGCACACGCCGGCACCGCATGCCCGGAACCCCTGCGTCAGCCGACCCGCAGCGGGCAGAATCCGCACGGGTCCATCCCCCCACCTAGGAGCAGCCGGTGTCGCCGTCCCAGGAAATCGAGCTGGTACTCACCCCCGCACAGGCCGCCACGGGCCTCGTCGTCCCGGTCACCCTGCCTACCGGCCCCCAGCGCCTGCGCATACCCCCGGCCCGCAACGGCGACCTCGTCCGGGCCCGCGTCGGCGACACCGAGGTCCTCCTCCGCATCCGCGTCTCGGGCCCCCCGGCCCCACCGACACCCACGCCCACGCCCACGCCGACGCCGACGCCGGCGGGCAAGAGCGGGGCCCTGGGCTGCCTGGTGGCGTTAGCGGTGGTGGCGGTGGTCATCGGCCTCGTCATCGCCAACTCCGACGACGACTCGACCCCCACGGCCTCCGCGAGCCCGACCTACACCCCGTACACCCCGCCGACGTACAGCCCGCCGACCTACACCCCGCCCACGTACCGCCCGCCCACGTACGCCCCCGCGCCGGCTCCGCCCCCCACCACGGAGGCGGCCCCGAGCCCCTTCGACACGGGCACCTGCCTCAACGGCCAGCTCCCGGACTCCACCACCGCGCAGACGGTGCGCGGCGTCAAGGAGGTCTCCTGCTCGGCCTCCGACGCCCACTACCGCGTCATCCAGCGCTTCCCCGGCACCCACGACATGAGCCGCTGCGACGCCAACCCCCGCACCGAGTACGGCTTCTCGTACCAGTACACCCTAAACGGCAGCGTCATCAACGAGTACGTCTACTGCCTGGTCGGCATCGGCTCCTACTCCCGCGCCTGACCCTTCCCGCCCACCCGCCGCCACACCCACACACCCACCCCGACGACCACGGCGGCGACCACCCCGCCAACCGCCTCCGGCACGGCGGCGAGCAGCAGCTCCTGCACAACGGACATCCACGTCTCCTTCACCCGAGAACCCCGGGACCGGGGCACGAGGAGACCCTCACCCGTTTGCACCCGGTCCCCACCTGGGCAGGGACGCCCTGGGACGGGCGACCGCGCCGACCAGGGGGGTCCCCGGGGCCGGGGACCACCGGATCCGTCCTGGGACGACCAAGGGGGAGCATGCGTTCCGACTCGGAGGCATGGCAGCGGTACGGGGAGTTTCTGCGCGCGCAGGCCACGGAAGCCGGCATGGGCCCGCGCGACATCGAGGAGGCCTTCAAGGAGGCGGCCCTGCGGGAACCCGGCCGCGGCATCGGGGGGATGGCGTACTCCAAGTCCCACATCAACCGCCTCTACGGCGCGCAAGCCAAGCCGACGCCCCCCGTCCCCTTCACACTCGAATTCCTCCGCATCACCAACAAGGCCGCCCGCCTCACCCGGCAGGAGCACGACCGCCGCTGGGAGGAGGCCCGCTCCCTCCTCCAGAGGGCCATGGGTTCCGCACCGCTGCCGGTGCAGCGGACGGACGACGGGGAAGACCTCGCCTCCCTCCGCCACCAGCGGGACCTGGCCCTCGCCCAGCGGAACCTGGCCGAGGCCACCGCCACGGAGACCCGCCTCCGCTACGCCCTCCGCGACGCCGAATGCCTCCTCCTGACGCTGTTCCAGATCGCCGGCGCGCTGCGCGAGATCATCGCCGGGAACGACGTCCGCGCCCTCCGGACCGCCGACGCGCACGAACTCGCCCGGGTACGCGACGAAACCCGCCGGGCGGAGGCCTACAAGTCGACGGCGCAGCAGGAAGCGGACCGCGTTATCGCCCGCAAGGTCACCCTGGAACAGCTCTGGGACCGGGCCCGCGCCGACCTCCAGCGCCTCTCCCAGCACCCCGACGTCTCGGAACTCGCCTTCACGCACCAGTCTCCGGGCGGCCCGCTCACCCCGATGCCGCCGGCCGACCTGTTCACCCATCCCGCCCTGGACGACATCGCCGCCGCGCTCGCCAAGGCCCACCAGGTCAACACCCGCGAGGACCGGGGAGTTCACGAACTGCAGCGCATCTTCACCGGTGACGAGGGCTTCCTCGAACCGGACAGCGAACTCGCGGTGCTCCTGGCCCTGACGCGCCTGGCCGCCCCCGACGCCCGCGACTCAGCCCTCACCTCTCTCGTGGCCGACTGGTCCCACAGCGAAGCCGCGCGGAAGGCTGTGGTCCGCCTGGCGGGCGACCCGAGCCCGCTGGTGCGGAGACACGCGATCGAGGGATTGTCGAGGGGCTGGCCCGGTCACCCGGCAGCTCTGAACACGCTTGTACGCATGGCCGACGACCAGGATTCCTCCGTGCGGCAGAGAGTTCCCCGCGCCCTGGTCAGCAGCTGGGGCGGCAACCCGCACGCCCGTGATGCCGTCCTGCGGCTGGTCGGCGATCAGGATGCCGTGGTCCGCAAGGGTGTGATGCTGTCCCTCGCCCAGGGCTGGCCGGGCGACCCGGCAGTCCGGGATGTCCTGCTGCGCGGGACAGTCGACGGGGACGCGGATGTCCGTCAGGCGGCGGCAGCGGGGCTCCTGAAGGGCTGGCATGGCGATCCACTGACCGGGCGGGCCGTCCTGCGGCTGACCGGCGACAGCCATGCGGCCGTGCGCCGCAAGGCCGTCGAAATTTTGGTGGAAGGCTGGCCGGCCGTTCCCGCAACCCTGAACGCCGCACTGAAGCTGAGCTGCGACGGAAGCCCGGGGGTCCGTCGGGCAGCAGCCACGGCGCTCGCAGAGGTCTGGCCGGGAAACCTCTCCACCAAGGAGGTGCTGCACCGGATGGCCTTCGATATGGACAAGGACGTTCGCCAGTACGCCATCGCCGTTCTCGCAGATGCCTGGAGTGGTGACCAGCGGGCCTTGCAAACCGTCCTGTCGCGGGCCGACGACCGGGATCCACGCATCCGGGAGGAGGTCGCTGACGCACTCGCGGAAGGATGGCCTGGGGACCTGCAGAGCAGGGGCACCCTTCTGCACCTCGTCAAAGACGAGGACCCGGGTGTCCGCGTGAGCGCAGCCTTCGCTCTCGTCAACGAGTGGAACGACGACCCAGCGGCGCACAGGGCGGTGCGGCGGCTCCTGAATGACAAGCAGGCAGAGGTCCGGTCCTGGGCCGTACTGGCGCTCGGCGACGGCTGGGCGGGGGACCCGGCAACGCTGGAGAGCGCGCTCCGGATGAGTGCCGACGAAGACGCGCGCGTCCGCCGCAACGTGGTCAAGGTGCTCGCAGCGGGCCTGCCGGACGGCGCCCAGGTCCTGGAAGCGGTCCTACGGCTGCTCGGCGATCCCAGCCCGGACGTCCGCCTGAGCATCGTCGACTCCCTCAGTGACCGGCGGGGTGGCGATCCGAAGGCCCGGGACATCGTCCTGCGACTGGCGGACGACCCCAGCCCGGACGTCCGCGGCGGTGTCGCGAAGGCACTCGCACAGGGATGGCCCGAGAGCCTCGCGGGCCGCGACATCGCTCTACAGCTGACGGAGGACCCCAAGGCATCCGTCCGTGAACAGGCCGTGAAGGCACTCGCCGCCGGCTGGCCCCGTGATCCCGCAGCCCGCAACGGGGTCCTCCGGCTGACCAACGACACCTACGCGGCCGTGCGCTGGTCTGCCGTAGACGCGCTCGCAGCGGCCTGGCCCGGAGACCCCGCCGGCCGCGACACCCTGATCAGGCTCGCCAACGGCGCGGACGAGGACGCCCGACGGGACGTCGCCAACGCGCTCGCGGCCGGCTGGCCCGGGGACCTCACGGCCCGTGATGTCGTACTACGGATGACCGAGGAGGTGAGCTACGTGGCCAGCCCCTGGGCAGCGGAGCCCCTCGCAACGGGCTGGGCCGGAGACCCGACCGCCCGTGACGCGGTGATGCTGCTCAAGGCCGCTGGCGATCCGGACGTCCGCCGTTGTGCCGCACGCCTGCTCGGGCAGGGATGGCCCGGTGACCCGATCGCCTTGGACGCCACCTTGACTCTCGGAAGCGACCCGGACGCCGATGTCCGCGAGGCGGCCGCCGGGGCGCTCGTGGCCGGGTGGCCCGGTGCTCCGGCGGCCGAGGAGGCCGTGCGACGGCTGGCGGGCGACCCGGCGCCCGCCGTGCGGCGGGCCGTCGAGGCGGCGCTCAAGGCGCGGGATGACGACCCTACTGCCAGCGGTACGGCTTGACGCTCGGGTCGTAGGAGCAGGTGACCGTGGTGCCGTTCGTGGCGCGGGCCGTGCGGCCGCGGTCGGCGTTCGGGCAGAACTGGCCGTCCACCACCGGGTGGCCGTTGGAGGTGCAGGCGTAGCCGCTCTTGCCGTCCGGGCAGGTGGTCATGCCGCCGCCCGTCGGGGGCTTGGTCTTCGTGGGGGCCGGTGCCGGGGGCTGGGGGCGTTCGGGGGCCTTGGTGGGGGCGGGCGCGGGGGCGGTGGTGGCCGCCGGGGGCGGGGTGGGTGCCTGCGGGGTGTGGGCGGGGTCGTTCTTCTCGTGCAGGAAGCCGTGGAAGCTGACGGAGCAGTCGGCGGACTTCTCCGCGAGCTTGAGGACGACGCCGGTCGCCGCCGGGAGCGTCGCGCCGCGCGCGGGGCTGGTCTCGCAGACGTACCAGCCGGCGTGGGCCTGCGGGAGGACGACGTCCTTGTGCAGGGAGCCGGTCGTGATGCGCTCCGCGGATACGGACAGGGCCGCGAGCTCCTCCCGAGCCCCCTGCACGGTGCGGCCGGCCAGGCCGGGCATGACCGGGTCGACCGCGACAGGGGAGGCGGAGGCGCTGGGCGTCGCGGTGGGCGAGGGGCTGACGGACGCGGCGGCACCGGAGCCCTTGAGGTCGGCAAGCGGTTCACCGCCCCCGCAGGCGGTCAGGGTCAGGGCGCCGAGGACGGCGACGGGGGCGAGCAGACGGGATATCCGCAATATCCGCACGGGCGTTACTCCTCTTTCCGGAGACGGGTGTGACCGAATCCCCGGGCCGCGCTGCGGCATGATGAGGGCGGGGCGGCCGACATCATGGCATGACCACATCCAATTTGCACGCTCAAGTTACAGAGCAGCGATCAGATTCGGCCGCGGGGGCGGCGACGGGAGGCAGCGCGAGCGTGAAGGTCACCGCCACCGCGAACGGGGTCACCCTCACCGAACTGCCGGGTTACGAGGGCTACGAGTTCGTCTTCGGCTTCTCGACCGGCGCCGCCAGGCCCAGCGGGTTCTTCGTCCACGCCCCCGACGGCACCCCCCTCACCGCGACGGCCATCCGCCGCCTCCCCCTCGACCGGCTGCTGAAGGCCGCCGCCGAGGCCCGCGCCGAGGAGACGCGGGCCCGGGTCGAGCCGTCGGCGGCCGGGCGCCCGTACGGGGGCGGCGAGGAGCACGCCGCGCAGGTCGCCGAGGTCTACCGCTGGGCGGTCGAGCACGGCATGCCGCCCCGCCGCGCCATCGCCACCCGCTGGGCCCGCTCCGAGGCCACCGCCGGCCGGTGGATCGCCGAGGCGCGGAGGAAGGGCCTCATCCCCGCCCGGGAGAGGTAGCCGCCGCTCCTCACTCCTCCCGGCTCGCGAACGCGCCCAGGCGGCTGCACTCCGCGACCGTCGCCGTCACCGGGCGTTCGCGCAGGATCTGCCGGGCGCGGTGTTCGCCGAGGCTCGTCGCGTACCAGGGGGCGTCGGACGCGCGGCGCAGGTCGGCCTCGATGGCCATCAGGGCGCAGGAGCGGCGGGGTTCGGGGAGGCGGTCCAGGTAGGGGGCGGCGTCCGAGGAGAGGTCGCGGAGGTAGGCGAGGTCGAGCTTGTTGTCCTGCTGGTAGCGGGTCACGTTGTACTCGGCGATGATCCCGTCCGGCGAGGCCAGCCCGAAGGCCAGCACCGTCGCCGCCGCACTGGCGACCACCGCGCGGGCCAGCCAGCGTCCGCCCGCGATCCCGGCCGCCATCAGCAGCACGATGACCAGGCCCAGCCACAGTTCCATGGTGACCACCGACAGCCGCAGCCGGGTCAGGCCGTACGCGTCCACGTACAGGTCCATGCGGCGCACCGCCGAGGCGACCACGACGAGGGTCAGCAGGCACAGCGTCCCCAGGACCGAGCGGACCAGGCGCCGGTCGCCGGTCCCGCCGCGCGGGGCCCAGCGCAGGGCGAGCGCGATGACGGCGAGGACGAAGAGGGTGGCCCAGAGCAGCTGCCAGAAGCCCTGGCGGGCGTACTCGGCGTACGTGAGGCCCGTGCTCTCCAGCACCTTGTCGTAGCCGCCGAACAGCACCGCCAGCTGCACCGCGTTGAACCCGGCGAAGAGCAGGTTCAGCACGATCAGCGGCAGGCTCCACTCCACCCGCGAACGCGCCTTCCACTCGCGGGACTTGACCCGGTCCCAGCGGTGCGGGGCCGCGGCCGTGCGGGCGGCGGCGAGGGCCAGGACCGCACCGAGCAGGAACAGCAGGAACCGGAACGGTCCCTCGCCCACCGACACGTCGGGCAGCAGGCCGCCGAGCAGGTCCGCGAAGGCCGCGTCGGCGGAGGCGAACAGCCCGCCGAAGACGAGCAGCAGGACCGCCGCCACCAGCGCCGCCTTGACCACGGACACCCAGCGGTCGCGGCCCGCCCCGCCGCCGCGCGACCGTACGCCTGCCCAGGCCCAGCCGACGCCGGTGACCGCGCTGTCGAGGAAGCCGAGCGGGGCGAGCAGTACGCCGGGCCAGCTGCGGGTTCCGTGCAGGGCGAGGGCGGCGAGCAGTACGGCGGCGAGGATCGCCAGCGTGGAGGGCCAGGCGGAGTCCCGCAGCGCCGGAACGGCGAGCAGCGCCACGCAGCCGGCCGCCCACAGCAGGCTCCAGGGGCGGGCCTTGCGTCCGGCGGCGCGGGCGGAGGCGTACGCGGCGACCACGGCGGGCAGCACCGCGAGGAGCAGCCCGGGGCCCATGCCGTCGCCGAGGACGACGGCGGTGGTGAGGCCGGCGGCGAGTACGGCGACGAGGGTGGCGGTGTGGATCGGCGCGGCCTCGGCGGGCCGGATCCGGCGCCACATGGAGTTCGCGGCCCGCGCGGCGGCCTCCTCCCGGGCCCGCTGCTGGCGCAGCCGGATCTGTTCCATCTGCCAGAGGTGCCAGGCCGCCGGGTCGTGCCCGACCAGCCCGGGCGCGACGGGCGGCGGGGGCGGGGGCGGCGGAGCCGGGGCGGACGCCGCCCCCGGAGCCGGACCGCCCGCCGCCAGGGCAGGAGCCGGGACAGGAGCCGCACCCGCAGCCGCAGCCGGTGCCGGAGCCTGAGCCTGAGCCTGATCGGCGGGTGTCGCCGGAGCCGGAGCCGGGGCGGGACCGCCCCCCGCCGGGGCCTGGACGGCCGGCAGAACCGGAGGCCGGCCGGGCTGCGGGGCCTGGGCGGGGTCGCCCGGTCTCGCCTGCTCGGCGCCGTCTGCGTTCTCGGACATCGGGTCCCTCCCCCTGTTGCGGAGCCGCCAGCGTAGGCCCGCGCCCCCAGGTTTTGAACACATTCAACTCGCCCTTGTGGCAGGACCGTGACAATCCGAGCGCCGCAGGCACCCCGCTCAGCCGACGGTGAGGACGATCTTTCCGGTGGTCCGTCCCGTTTCGCCCAAGGCATGGGCCTCCGCCACCCGTTCCAGGGGGAAGACCTCCTCGACGAGCACCCGCAGACGGCCCTCCTCCACCAGGGCGGCGATCTCCCTCAGCCCCTGCCGGTCCGGCTCCACCAGCATGAACACCCTGTCTTCCTGCGGAGTTTCCGGCGGGAGCAGCGAGATCAGCAGCCCGCCCTCGCGCAGGGGGCGAGAGGAGGCGCTGCCCGTGGCGTCCACGATGACGTCGACATCGCGCACGGCGTCGGCGACGTCGACTGCGCGGTAGTCGATCACCTCGTCGGCGCCCAGCGAGCGCAGCAGCTCGTGCTTGGCCGCGCTCGCCGTGCCGATGACGTACGCTCCCCGGGCCTTGGCGATCTGGACGGCCAGGTGCCCGACCCCGCCGGCCGCCGCGTGGATCAGCACCCGCTGCCCCGGCCGGACGTCGGCGGTGTCCACGAGGGCCTGCCAGGCGGTGAGCGCGGCCAGCGGCAGCGCGGCGGCCTCGACGTGACCGAGGCCCTGCGGCTGCGGGGCGAAGTGGCGTGCGGGAGCGGTGACGTACTCGGCGTACGCGGCCGCAGGCTCCGGGAAGCGCGGCATGCCGAACACCGCGTCGCCGGGCCGGAACACCGTCACGCCCGGCCCGACGGACTCGATCACTCCGGCCACGTCCCAGCCGAGGACGCGCACGCCGCCCCTGGCCCGCGTCTTCCAGTCGGCGGGGTTCACGCCGGCCGCCCGGACCCGGACGAGGACCTCGCCCCGGCCGGGCTCCGGCCGCGCGACCGTGACGAGTTCGAGGACCTCGGGGCCGCCGGGCCGCGTCTGGGCGACGGCCCGCATGACCGGGGACTCGGCGGAACCGGCGTATGACGTCGATGACATGGGGGGCTTCCTTCCGTGGGACGCCCCAAGACTGCCGGTCCGCCCCGGTCCGCGGTGGTGGCGTGACGGCCACGTCCTGAACGGATCCGGCCAAGCACCACGTCGGAGTTCAGCGAGTGGAAGAGCGCCAAGCTCGGCAGGTAAACCGCCGAGTGGAGGAAGTTCGCCGACGCCGGCACCGCGGCCGCCATCACGGCCATGACGGCGCCGGCGGCCCGCCCGGTCCGGCCAGGTGGCGGCGTCCGCACCGCGCCAGGACGCCCGGGACGGGTCCGACAGGTCCGTGCCGGGCGGCAGCCCCGCACGGCGCAGCTGCCTGCGCAGGTCGCGCGGGGACCAGGCGCTCCCGGCCGGCTCGCCGTCGACGGTGACCGCGCGCAGGCCGCGCGCGTCCGGCGCCCGCACCACCACCCTGCGCGCACCCGTACCCGTGCCCCCAGGCTCGGCCCCGCACCGGCCCCCCGCACCCGGGGCTACTCCACCCCGAACCGGGCCGCTCCCCGGCCCGCGACCGGCCCCCCGTAGGGTGCCCGGGTGACGACGCACCTCCCCACCTGCTCCTGCTGCGGCGACGCGCTCCACGACGAGCGCCGCATCGACTTCGGCTTCAACCTGCCCGACGCCGCCGTCGGCCTGCCCGGGGAGGCCCTCCACCGGCTCGGGGTGCGCGCCCTGCTCCGCGCGGACGGGGTCGGCTCCTTCATCCGCTGCCTGCTGCCCGTCCGGCTGAGCCAGGACACCGAGCTCGTCCTCGGCGCCTGGGTGCAGGTGGACGACGCCACCCTGCGGCGGGCCCACGAGCTGTGGGAGGAACCCGGCTACGCCGGCTTCTCCTTCACGGGCACGTTCGCCAACCACATCCGGCCCTGGGGCGACGACCTGCTCGGCGCCGAGGTCGCCACCCGCGTCGCCGACCCGGACGAACTGCCCGTCGTCACCGCCGTACGCCACCCCGTGGCCGCCCGCGTGGTGACGGAGGTCTGGGACCGCGACGAGGTCCTCAGCCGCTTCCCCCACCCGCTCCCCGTGGACGTGCGCACCGACCTCGGCGACGGCTGGCGGGTGGTGCGCGACGCCGGCCTCACGGCAGGCTTCGCCGACGGCTACGACCGCTTCACCGCCCCGGACCGCACGGCGGCCGTCAGCCTGAAGCGCGACGACGTCCCCGGCCGCGCCCCGGCGGACTTCCTCACCGCCCTGCTGTCGGGCGCCCCCGACGCCCGCCCCGCCCAGCGGCTGCGCGAGGAACTCGCCGACGGCGGCCTGCGGTACGCGTTCTGGCTGACCCCCCAGGACAGCGGCCGCCCGCGCCACGAGTTCTACGGGTTCACCCTGCACCCCTCCGGCAGCGGCGCCGGGATCTTCTGCACCCACGAGGAGCCCGACGCCCTGGCCTGGGCGCAGCGGATGTGGCGCTCCCTGGCGTGCGACGGGGTCAGCTGACGGGGCCGCCGAACCACCTGGCGAGGTGGGCGGGGAGTTCGGCCGGGTCCCCGCCCGCCCAGGCCACGTAGCCGTCGGGGCGCAGCAGTACCGAGGGCGCGCCCGGCTCCGCACCCGGGTCGGTGACGTGATCGACGCGGTCCTCCCAGCCCGCCACCGACAGCCCGCCGGTCCCGGTCCGGTCGAGGAGCAGGCCCCGGCCGGCGTGCATCAGCTCGTACAGCCGCCGCCCCGTCCCCAGGGTGACGTCCCGCATCCGGCTGCCGAGCAGCGCGTGGCCGTCGCCGAGGTCGTAGCGGACGCCGACCGCCGAGGTCAGCTCGGTCACGTACCGGTTGACCTCCTCGAAGTCGAGCAGCCTCGCGAACAGTTCGCGCAGGGCCACCGCCCCGGCCGTGTTCTCCAGCAGCGCCGTCTGCGCCCGGGTGTTGGCGATGACGGCCGCGCCGACCGGGTGCCGTTCGGCCTCGTACGTGTCGAGCAGCCCGGCCGGGGCCCGGCCGCCCACCTCGGCGGCGAGCTTCCAGCCCAGGTTGAACGCGTCCTGGACGCCGAGGCTGAGGCCCTGCCCGCCCGTCGGCGGGTGGACGTGCGCCGCGTCGCCCGCCAGCAGCACCCGCCCGACCCGGTACCGCTCGGCCTGCCGGGTGGCGTCGCCGACCCGCGACAGCCAGCGCGGCGAGTGCGCCCCGAAGTCGGTGCCCGCGTGGGCCCGCAGCCGCTCCTTGACCTCTTCGAGGGTCGTCCCGGCCGTACGGTCCTCCGCCACCCCGTCGGCGGGCACGATCACCCGGTACACGCCCTCCCCCATGGGGACGACCCCGAACCGGACGTGGACCTTGCGCACCTCCGCCGTGACGGCGGCCACCGTCTCCGCGTCCTCGGCCAGCTCCATGTCGCCGAGCAGCGTCTCGACCTTGGCGGGCTCCCCGGGGAAGCCGACGCCGAGCAGCTTGCGCACGGTGCTGCGGCCCCCGTCGCAGCCGACGAGGTAACGCGCCCGCAGCCGCGTCCCGTCGGACAGTTCGACGTCCACCCCGTCGGCGTCCTGCCCCAGCCCGACGACCTCGCAGCCGCGCCGGACCTCGGCGCCCAGCTCCACCGCCCGCTCGGCCAGCAGCCGTTCGGTGACCGTCTGCGGGGTGGCGAGGCCGTACGGGTGCGCGGTGTCCATCAGCTCCGGGCGCAGTTTGACCAGCCCGCCGAAGTCGGCCGTCCGGTACGGCTCGCTGACCGCCAGGAACCGGTCCAGCAGCCCCCGCTGGTCCAGCATCTCGACGCTGCGCACCTGCATCCCGCGTCCGCGGGACTGCCCGGCGGGCTCGGTGAGCCTTTCGAGCACGACCGTCCGCACCCCGGCGAGCCGCAGCTCGGCGGCCAGCATCAGGCCGGTGGGCCCGCCGCCGGCGATGACCACGTCGATGGCGTCGATCGCGTCGTCGTTCTTCAAGTGCTCCCCGTTTCCCCAGGTCATGGCTACGAGTGGGGATTCTGGAGCATGACGGGGGTCTTGCGGCAAGACCCCCCGCGGGCTATAACTTGATCATGGCGAGGAGCGCGTGAGCTCCTCGCCTTTGCCGTTTCCCTCACGGGGAGCGCAGGGCGGCATGGGCGACGATTGCGAGTTGGATGCGGTTGCTCGTACCGGTCTTGTGTCGCAGGCGGCGCAGGTAGGTGTCGACGGTGTGGGGACTCAGCGCCATGCGGCGGGCGATGGCCCGGTCGGTCGCCCCCTCCGTGAGGTGTCCGAGGAGCTCTTGCTCGCGGGCCGTGAACGTGGGCCGGGGTGTGGGGTGCGCGGTCATGGACGGGCCTCCGTGTCGTGGGTGGGCGGCTCGTCAGACCATCTTGTCGCGCGGGGGCACCGGCCCCCAGCCGTTGCCGCTCCCCTCACCGGTGCAGATCCGTACCGGCCCGGTCCCGGTCGTCACCCAGTGACACTCCCACCTGTTGACGTGGTTCGGGTCGAACACCGGGACGGTGCCGTCGGCGTGGGCCGCGGCCGGGACGCCCACGGCGAGCAGGGCGGCGGTGACGGCGGTGAGGGCGATGCGCTTGAGGTTCATGCGGGACTCCGTTGGTCAGTCGGGTCGGAAGGAAGTCCCGGCGAGGCGGTCCGCCGGCGCCCGGGACACGTTCAGCATGGCCGCCGCCGGGCTGCCGCACCACGGATCCCGCCTGTCACTAAAGTTGCGTGGCAGCAAGAGGAGCGGGGGACGAAATGGGAGAAGACCATCTTCCTGGGCTGATATCCGGCATGACCGTCGGTGAAGAAACGGATCGGGCGGTCTACCAGTGGCTGGCCGAGCACCGCCGCCTCGACGCCGACGCCGCGGCCGAGCACCTCGGCCTGGCCCCGGCGGACACGGCGGCCTCGCTGGAACGGCTGATGGCGGCCCGGCTCGTCCACGCCGACCCGGAGGAGCCCGGCACCGGATACGCGGTCGCCCCCGAGGTGGCGGCCGCCCAACTGGCCGCCCCGGTCGAGGAGGAGATCCGCTCCCGCCAGTACGAGCTCTTCCGGATGCGCCGCCAGCTCCAGCAGTTCACCTCCGCCTACCAGCAGGGGGTACAGGCGGCGGGTGGTGCGCTGGAGGTGGTCTCCGGGATGCAGACCGTGCGCACCCTCATGACCCGGGCCGCCGCGGCCTGCCGCAGCGAGGTCTTCACCTGCCAGCCCGCCGGCGGTTTCCGCACCCCGGAAACCCTGCGCGACACGCTGGAGCGGGACCGGCCCCTGCTGGAGCGGGGCGTCCGGCTGCGGGTCCTGCACCCGCACACGTCCCGCTTCCACGCCCCCACGCAGGCCTACGTGGCCGCCGCGTCGGCCCTGGGGGCCGAGCACCGCACGGCGCACGACCTGTTCGGCAGGCTCGTCGTGTACGACCGGATGACGGCTTTCCTACCGCTGAGCGACGGCAGTTGGGGTGCGGTAGTGGTCCGCGAGCCGCACACCGTCGCCTACCTGTGCGAGCTGTTCGAGCACGCCTGGGAGCAGGCCACCGTGTTCGCGGACGCCGCCAGCCAGGGCCTGGAACAGGTCGCCCGCGAGATCGACCAGACCATCCTGCGGCTGCTCGGCGCGGGCCTGAAGGACGAGGCCATCGCACGCCGCCTGGGCATGTCCTTGCGCACGGCCCGCCGCCACATCGCCGACATCATGGACCGCCTCGGCGCCGAAAGCCGCTTCCAGGCCGGCGCGGCGGCCGCACGGGCGGGCCTGCTCGCCGGCGACCACTGATCACCGACGCCGCGGGCACAGCAGTGGCCCGGGAGGCGTGAATCCGGGACCTGGGGGACGGGGCCGACGGCACGGGGCCGGTTTGTCGCGGATGTTCCGGCGGCCGCACGCGGCGCAGGATTCTGTCTGTCACCCCGACCACCAAACGGGCCGCTGAGACGGGCAGTTCCCGCCGGGCCGGAAGCAGGAAGGCCGCCCCGGATGCAGAACACCGCGCAGGTCCCCGAAGAGACGAAAACCCTCCTCGTCGAGGAGATCGCGCTGTTCCTCTCCGTCCACCTCGGCCGGCATCCCGGCCTGATGTGGACGGAGCACGAGCCGACGGATCCGGAGTCCCTGGCGGACTTCCTGCCGGCGGCCCTAGCCGACCGGCTGGGCCTCCCGATCAGCGTCCTGCCCCGCCTCGCTCGTGACACCGCACGCGACCTGTTGGTCTGTCAGCTCGGCGGATCCGACACCTGGCACGTCGCCCCTCCGACCGGGCCCGCGCTGACCCTGCGCCTCCAGGTCGGGGACGTGCTCTACGCCCCGGCCGAATCGATCTGCACGCCCCGCCGCGGCGCCCGTTCCCGGGCCCTGCTGCTGGCTCTCGGGACCCCCAAGAACGCAAGAGAAGAGGAAAAACCATGAGGAAGACCCGTACCGGATTCAAGGCCGCCGTCATCTCCATGGCCATCGCGGGCGCATTGGCGGTCTCCGCCCCCGCCGCCATGGCGGACATGACCCCTGGAACGCCCGGAGCCGGAAACGGCACGATCGGCCAGGTCCAGACCGGCCCCGTCCGCAACCCGCACGCAGGCGGAGGCGACGTCCTCGGCGCGGTGACGTGGGGCATCGACAAGATCTTCGAGGCCTTCAAGAACAACGACCGGTACAAGTCGTTCGTCAACGACATGCTGAACCAGGTCGATCAGGACACCAATTACAAGTACAACATCGTCGTGGTCTACCTGGAGCACGACTTCGGCGCGAAGAACATCATGACCGGCGGTCTCCAGGGCGGCCCGGGTGTGAACAACACCCCCTTCTACCGCTCGGGCACCGTCGACGGCTACTCGTACGGTGTCTACATCTTCGACCGCGGCACGGCCGACTTCCAGGGGACCCTGGCCTGGAATGTGGGCAACGGCTCGTTCACGGCCTCCACCTCGTCGAACGGCGGCTTCCACGGCAACGCCACCCCCACCGGGCCCAGCATCTTCGGCCCCATGAGGGGCCAGCTCCAGTTCACCAGCCGGAGCTCGCCGCACACGGGCGGCAATTCCATGCTGGCCGCCGGCCAGACCCTGTCGAAGGGGCAGCAGATCACCTCCTCGAACGGACACAGCCTCGTCATGCAGGAGGACGGCAACCTGGTGGAGTACGCCGACAGCAACCGCGGCCGGGTCCTCCGGGCCACCAACACGGTCAACCGGGGCGACCACCTGAGCATGCAGTGGGACGGCAACCTGGTGCTCTACACCGCCAACAACACCCCGCTGTGGGCCACCGGCACCCAGAACAACCAGAACGCCTGGGCGCAGATCCAGGACGACGGCAACCTGGTGCTCCACAGGGCCGACAGCTCGGTCCTGTGGGCCGTCACCTCGAACGGCTGGCCGGCCACCAGCTGAGGACGGCGTGCGGGGACACCCCCTAAGCCGCGAGGGAGGCCTCGGGCGGGCAGTCGCGGCAGCGGCCCGGTTCGGGGGCGCGGAAGGCCCGGTCGCAGCCGCCGCAGTTCTGCATCGGGTCCGGCCGCGGGGCGGACCGCCCCGCGGGTGGTGGTGCGACCGGCATCTGCGGCGGGATGCCGTTCTTGAGCCGGTACCCGATCAGCGCGGCCGGGCTGAGCAGGTTGGGCGGCAGGCCCCCGGCCAGCACGCGGCGTACGGCCTCCGGCTCGGCACCCCGGTCCAGCCAGGCGGCCACCCCGGGCGCGAGCCGCCGTACGTCCCGCTCGGCGAGCAGCAGCCGGGGGTCGTCGCCGCGCAGCCGGGCGAGCAGGTCGACGGCGTCCTGCCGGGTCGCTGGCGCTGCCTCCGAGGATGCGGGCGGGGCGGGCTCCGGTTCCCGGGCGGGCTCGGGCGGGGCCACCGGCGGCTGCGGCTCCGGTCCGGAGGCCCGCTCGTCCGGGGGCGGCGGCGGTGGGTCGTCCGGCGGTGGGACGGTGCCGCGCGGCCGGTTGTAGGACACCGTCCGGGTGACGATCCTGCCCTCGGGGGTCCGTACACGGGTCCGCTCCAGGTACCCGGCCGCCTCCAGCTCCCGCAGCGCGGCGGCGATCCGGATCTCCCCCTCGGGGAAGCGGGCGGCGAGGTCCTTGATGCCGATCCCGGTCCCGGCGGCCAGCGACTGGATGTGCACCGCGAGCCCGATGGCAACCAGCGACAGGGCCTGGTGCTGGGCGAGGTGGTTGCCGATCACCACGTAGTGGTCGGGGTGCCGCGCGTTGACGTGGATGACACCTGAAGGGATGGTCCCGCGTCGAACACGGGACGATGCGCGCGTGACCGCGCTAGGGTTCTTGAACACCATTGGGAAGTGGCTTCTTCCTCGTTGGTCAGGCCCTCGCCCGGGATGCCAGTCCCGGCGGGGGCCGTCTCATGTCTGCGGTTGTTGGGGGGAGCATATGCCCGGCAACCACCCCGAAATCCAGCCGAGTTGGCACAGTTCACCCGAGCGAGTGAGCCGGGGGCCGGGGGGTGGGTTGGGTGGATTTACCTCGGTACTTAGGGGTTATGTCGAGGGTCGCCGGGACTCGGCGGCCCACGTCCCGGATGAGTACGCGGACCGGCGGAGGCTGAGTACAGCGGCGCAGGTGGGACGGCCCTGCGGCCGCTTGGCTGAGCCCATGCGCGAAACCGAGAACACCGCACTGGCGTGGACCACGGCCCTGGCGTTGGCCCTGGTCCCGGTGGCCTTCGTCTTCGGGGCCCTGGGCGAAATGGCCGAACAGGTCCACCCCGAGGCCGTGGCCGTGCTGAAGGTGTTCTGGCTCGCTTCCTGGGCGGCGACCCCGCCGCTCGCCCTCGTCGGCTGGCTGCTCCGCCGCCGCCCGGCCCTGGCCTCCGCCGGGCGCTGGACGGGCTGGATCGCGGTGGCCCCGGTCCCGGTCACGATCCTGCTGGCGTGCCAGTTGTAGGCAGTCCACCTCCGCCCACACCCCACCTCACCTTCGGTCCCTCCGCCTGGACCGGCTTCCTTCCGGCACAATGACCCCTTGCACACGCAGTAGTTGACGGTTTCGGCCAGGGGGCGGAATGCAGCCGGGGGCACAGCTGGCCGGGCGGTACCGGCTCGTCGAGCGGCTCGGGCAGGGCGGGATCGGCGAGGTCTGGCGGGCCCAGGACGGCGAGCTGGACCGGGCCGTCGCCGTGAAGGTGCTGCTGGAGTTCGACGCGTCCGAGGAGCTGCTCGGACGGTTCCGCCGCGAGGCGTCCATCGGGGCGCGGCTCCAGCATCCCGGGATCACCGTCGTCCACGACATCGGCCGCCACGGCGACCGGCTGTTCATGGTGATGGAGCTGCTGGAGGGGCAGGACCTCTCCCGGCTCCTGGCCCGCACGCCCGGCGTCGGCCTCCCCCTCCCCCAGGTGCTCGACCTCGCCCTCCAGACGGCCGAGGCCCTCTCCGCCGCGCACGCGCAGAAGGTCGTGCACCGGGACCTGAAGCCCGGGAACCTCTTCCTCCTCGCCGACGGCCGCCTCAAGATCTGCGACTTCGGCATCGCCCGCACCGCCGACGCCACCGGCGGACTGACGGTCACGGGCCGGGTGTTCGGGACGCCGTCGTACATGGCCCCCGAACAGTGGCGGGGCGAGCACGTCGACGGGAGCTGCGACCTCTACGCCCTCGGGTGCGTGCTGTACGCGCTGCTGACCGGCGCGCCGCCGTTCGCGGGGACCGAGCAGGCCTGGGTGCTGATGCGGATGCACCTGGAGGAGGCGCCCCCGGCCCTGGGCGTCGTACGGGCCGACCTGCCGCCCGCGCTGGTGGAGCTGGTGTACGCGCTGCTGGCCAAGGAGCCGGGCGCCCGGCCCGACGCCCCGGCCGTCGCGGACCGGCTGCGCGCGCTGCTGTACGAGCCGGCCGTGCGGGACGTACCCACCATGGACCTGGGATCGACCCCCACGGTCAGCGTCGCCCCCGGGCCGAACCGCCGCAACGTCCTGCTCGGCGGGCTCGGGCTGCTGGCGGGCGCCGGCGGCGGGACGTACGCCGTGTGGCGGCTGACCGGCGACAAGAACGACGGCGGCAAGAAACCCAACGACAAGAAGGACAGCAGCACGGGCTCCGGCGACGGGGGAGACACGGTCGGCACCGACGGGCTGCGCACGGTGCAGGAGGTCAGGAAGCACGCCGGCACGGTGGAGTCGGTGTCGGTCAGTCCGGACAGCAGGTACCTCGTCAGCGGCGGCAACGACCGCACCGTCCAGGTGTTCAACTTCGCCGGCGGGGGCAGCATCACCCTCACCCCGATCGAGGACGCGGCCGTGACCTGCGTGTCCTACAGCCCCGACGGCAAGGTCATCGTCAGCGGGAGCGACAAGGCCCTGCGCCTGCACGACGTCTACAACCTGGAGTCCCTCGCCGTCCTGACGGGGCACACCGGGCTGGTGCGCGCGGTGGCGTTCAGCCCGGACAGCAAGATCCTGGCCAGCGGGGCCGACGACGGCACCATCCTCCTCTGGGACGTGGTGACCCGCTCCACCACCGCCGTCGCGACCCTCGCCAAACACACCAAGCCGGTGCTGTCCCTGGCGTTCAGCCCCGACGGGACCCTCGCCAGCGGGAGCGCCGACAACACCGTCCGACTCTGGGACGTGGGCCCCCGCGCCTCCATCGCCACGCTCACCGGGCACACCAAGGCCGTCGCCTCGGTGGCGTTCGGCCCCGACGGAAAGACCCTGGCCAGCGGGAGCGCCGACGGCACGATCCGCCTCTGGGACGTGGCCACCCGCACCACCGCGGGCAGCCTCTCCGGCCACAACGCCTTCGTCCGGTCGGTGGCGTTCAGCCCGGACGGCCAGGCCCTCGCCAGCGGCGGCGGCCGCACCGTCCGGCTGTGGGACGTCGCCTCCCGCCGCCCGCGCGCGACGCTCAACGGGCACTCCGCGGCCGTGACCTCGGTCGCGTTCAGCCCGAAGGGCGACACCATCGTCAGCGCGAGCGAGGACGACAGCATCCGGGTGTGGAAGCGGTCCTGACGGCGGCGAAGATGGCCGGATGACGACGTCCATAGACCGGCCCGAGGACCAGGGGTGCCTGCGCTGGGTGCTCGCCGTGCCCCTGGCCCTCCTCTACCTTCCGGCCACGTTCTTCCTCTACGGCGCGCTGGTGCTCCAGCCGGACTCCCCGTACGACCCGATGCGCGACGACGCCCGCGTCTACGCCGTGCTCTCGGTCGGGATGTGGTTCCTCGGGCTGCTCCTGACCGCCGTCCCGGTCTTCCACCGCAACCTCGGGCGGTGGTGGTACGCCGTACCGTTCCTGCTCGCCACGGTCGGGTACTGGCGGTGGCTGACGGTCTGAGGGCTGCTACTCGAAGCGGCGCAGGTACGGCATCTGGTACCAGCCGGCCACGCCGGTGATCGCCTTGTCGCTCGTGGTGAAGGCGTAGGCCTTGCCGTCGGCGGAGATCGCGCGGTGGGCGTATCCGTGCTCCTTGGCCGTGCCGATCCGCACCCGGGTGCCGGCGGTACGGTCCTGGCGGTACAGCAGGCCGTCCTCCTGGATCACGGCGTACCGGCCGTCGTCGGTGATGCTCTCGATGGCGGGGCCCACGTGCGTCAGGCGGTTCGTCGTCAGGTCGTACCGGTAGGCCTGGGTGCCTGCCGGGACGGCCGTCGGGAGGAGGTTCGTGGCGGCCGAGTTGAAGTAGACGGTGTTGCCGTCCTCGGTGAGCCGGACCAGCTGGGAACTGCCGTTCGCGGCAGCGCCGTTGTGGGTGACGTCCAGTTGGCGGGCGGTGCCCGTCGCCCGGTCCAGGACGTGGACGTCGCCCTTGTCCGCCACCTGGCCCATGTAGTCGTAGCCGTAGGCGGCCTTGCCGCCGTCGCGGGAGAGGCCGACGGACCGCACGGTGCCGCCGGTGCGGCCGGCGGCGGCCTTCGGCGTGAACGCCTGGTCCGCGCCCGTCGTCCGGTCGCGGACCCGGAACTCGCTCGGGCCGGAGGAACCCACGGAGTAGGCGACGAACCGCCCGTCCGGGGTGAGGGCCTCGAAGCGGCCCCACGCGCGGGTGGTGGAGCCGGGCGGGGTGAGGACGGTGGTCTCCTTGGTCACCTGGTCGTAGATCCGGGCGGTCTCGTCGCGGGCGGAGCTGTAGCCGACGTAGCGGCCGTCGGCGCTGAAGGCGGTGTTCCCGCTGCTGGAACCGCTCCCGGGGAGGACGCCCATGTCCTTGCCGGTCGCCGCATCGGTGAGGCGGATCCACCACCAGTCCTCCCACCAGGCGCTGCCCTCCGTGTAGGCCACGTAGCGGCCGTCGGGGCTGATCGCGGCGTCGACGGCCGAATCGCCGTCGGCGAGCGGCGGGCCGATCGGGGTGACGGTCCCCTCGGCCGGGCCGTTCGCGGTCGCGGCGGTGGCGGTGCCCGCGAGCAGCGCGGCGGCCACGGCCAGAGCCGTGGCCGCGCGCAGGGCGGTCGACTTCACGGTGGTGGTCGGTGTCATGCGGATTCCCCCGTCTAACGGATCAAGGAAGCCCCGTGACGTTAGGAGATCCGCCTATATCCGCCCCATCCGCTCATCAGGCCATCAGGTCATCGGGCCGTCAGGCCGTCGGGCCGTCAGGCCGTCGGGCCGTCAGGCCGTCGGGCCGTCAGGCCGTCGGGCCGTCAGCCCGTCCGCCTACGCCAGCTCGGCCAGCAGCTTCGCCGCCACCGCCGCTCCGTCCGTGTCGGACGCGGCGGCCACCGCGGCCGCCCGGGCCGCGGTCTGCGGGGTGAGGGCGGTCTCCAGCGCGGCCGACAGGGACGCCACGGTCGGGGTGGGGCCGTCATGGGCCGCGCCGATGCCGAGGCCGGCCACGCGGGAGGCGAAGTACGGCTGGTCGGCCGCCTGCGGGACGATCACCTGGGGCGCGCCGGAGCGGGTCGCGGTGGTCGTGGTGCCCGCGCCGCCGTGGTGGACGACGGCCGCGACGCGGGGGAACAGCACCTGGTGGTTGGCCTCGCCGACGACGAAGCAGTCGTCGGCGGTGTCGGTCAGGGCGAGGTCGGCCCAGCCGCGGGAGAGCAGCACGCGGCGGCCCTGCGCGCGGACGGCCCCGACGACGGTGCGGGCGAGCCCGGCCGGGTCGGCCATGGGGATGCTGCCGAAGCCGACGTACACGGGCGGCTCGCCGGCGTCGAGGAACTCCACGAGGTCGGCGGGGAGCGGCCGCGCGTCCGGCAGCACCCACGCACCGGTCTGCACGACCTCCAGCGCGGCCGGCCGCACCCAGGGGGCGAGGACGGGGTCGGTGGCCAGCCAGGGGCGGTCGGTGAAGACGTGGTCGCGGACGTCGTCCACGGCCGGGAGGCCGACCGACTCGCGGAAGGCGTTGACGGCCTCCCCGAAGACGTCCTGCGCGTCGCGGGCGTCCCGCTCCCACAGCGCCTCGTTGTCGGTGATCTCCGGCGGCAGCGGCCTGCCGGGGCGCGGGATCGGCGGGTGGTGCGGGGAGGGCAGGCTGACGGGCTGGTAGGAGGCGTACACGTACGGGACGCCCAGCTTCTCGGCGGCCGCCTTCACCCCGGCGACGGCCGGCACCAGGCCGGTCGCGAGCAGGACGTCGCAGCCGTCGGCCGCCACCGCCATGACGTTCTCGTAGAACGCGGCGACCAGCTCGGCCGCCCGCTTCGGGATGCCTCCCGGCGACGGCGGCACCTTCCCGGTCACCAGGTCGCGCACGGACGCGCCCGTCGGGACCATCTCCACGCCGACCCCGGCGAGGCGGCCGGCGAACTCCTCGTCCGGCGGCGCGCACACCAGCACCTCGGCCCCCAGCTCCCGCAGCCGCACCGCGAGCCCGACGAGCGGCTCGACGCCCCCGCGCGAATCGTAGGCAGACAGCACCACACGCATTCCGTACTCCCAATCCCCCGTGTTCCGGCTCAGGTTGGAGAGTCTGCACCACCGTGGTGATCTTGTGGCAAGCCCGGGGCTGCGCTATACGTTGGGCATGGCCAAGGAAATCCAGGTGACGTACGACTGCGCCGATCCGGCGGCGCTGGCGGCCTTCTGGGCGGAGGTGCTGGGCTACCGCGTCCAGCCGCCGCCGGAGGGCTTCGCCGACTGGCCGTCCGCGCTGACGGCGTGGGGCGTGCCGCCCGAGCAGCACAACAGCCGGTCGGCGATCAGCGACCCGGAGGGCAAGGGCCCGCGGATCTTCTTCCAGCGGGTCCCGGAGGGCAAGGTGGTGAAGAACCGCCTGCACCTGGACGTCCGTTCGGCGCCGGGCCTGAAGGGCACGGAGCGGATGGACGCCCTGGAGGTGGAGGCCGCGCGGCTGGAGGCCCTGGGCGCCAAGCGCCTGTACCGCCTCGACCCGGACGGCATCGACGAGGGCATCATCGTGCTGGCCGACCCCGAGGGCAACGAGTTCTGCCTGGACTGACGCGCGGACGCGCGAACGAACGACGCGGCCCCCCGCCCGGAATCCCTGGCGGGGGGCCGCGTCGTGTGCCGTACGGCCGCGAGGCTGCGGTCAGGCGGCGACGGCGACCGGCGCCGCGGCCGGCTCGGCGGCGGCCTTCTCGTCCAGCGGGGAGGACGAGGCGGCGGCGTAGGCCTCCTTGTCGAGGATCCCCTCACGGGCGGAGACGATCACCGGGACGACCGCCTGGCCGGCGACGTTCGTGGCCGTGCGCATCATGTCCAGGATCGGGTCGATGGCCATCAGCAGGCCGACGCCGGCGAGCGGCAGGCCCAGGGTGGAGAGGGTCAGGGTGAGCATCACGGTCGCGCCGGTCAGGCCGGCCGTGGCGGCGGAGCCGACCACCGAGACGAACGCGATGAGCAGGTACTCCTTGATGCCGAGCTGCACGTCGAAGATGTTCGCGATGAAGATCGCGGCGAGCGCCGGGTAGATCGCGGCGCAGCCGTCCATCTTGGTGGTGGCGCCGAACGGGACGGCGAAGGAGGCGTACTCCTTCGGGACGCCGAGGCGCTCGGTGACCTTCTGGGTGACCGGCATGGTGCCGACCGAGGAGCGGGAGACGAAGGCCAGCTGGATGGCGGGCCAGGCGCCCTTGAAGAACTGGACCGGGTTGACCTTGGCGACGGTCCACAGCAGCAGCGGGTAGACGCCGAACATGACGAGCGCCGAGCCGATGTAGATGTCGGCGGTGAAGGTGGCGTACTTGCCGATGAGGTCCCAGCCGTAGCTGGCGATGGCGGTGCCGATGAGGCCGACGGTGCCGATCGGGGCGAGGCGGATGACCCACCACAGGGCCTTCTGGAGGAGCTCCAGGACGGACTCGGCGAGGTTCAGGACGGGCTGGGCCTTGGCGCCGAGCTGGAGGGCGGCGATGCCGGCGACGGCGGCGAGGAAGACGATCTGGAGGACGTTCAGCTCGGTGAACGGGGTGACGATGTCCTTCGGCACGATGCCGGTCAGGAAGTCGATCCAGGAGCCGTGCCGCTTGGGCTCCTTGCCGTCGGCCGGGGTGAGGCCGGTGCCGGCGCCCGGGTCGGTCAGCAGGCCGATCGCGAGGCCGATGCCCACCGCGATCAGCGAGGTGATCATGAACCAGAGCAGGGTGCGGGAGGCGAGCCGGGCGGCGTTGTTCACCTTCCGCAGGTTGGTGATGGACACCAGGATCGCGAAGAACACGAGCGGGGCGACGGCCAGCTTCAGCAGCTGGATGAAGATGTCGCCGACCTGTTCGAGCGTGGTCTTCAGCCAGCTCACGTCCTGGCTGCGGGCTATCCAGCCGAAGAGGACGCCGAGCACGAGACCGGTGACGATCTGGGCCCAGAACGGGAACTTGAACGAGGCCTTGGCGGGAGCCTGGGCCTGGGGGGACGCGGACACGGCAATCTCCGGGGGACGCGCGGACGTACGGCGGAAGGTTTCTGCAAGGGGTGCGGTACGGCGGCAGCCGGAAAGGGGCCGGGCCGGCCGGGGACCGCTGCTGGGGCGGCTGGGGCTGGGCTTCAGCTTCAGCGGCGACAGCAACAGGCCGCGGACACGCGGCGGCAGAGGTCGACGTGCAGGCGCGCCACGAGCGGGACGAGCGGGACGCTCGGGCTCATCGGGTGCGCGGCTGTGGTCAACATGTTGAACACGCTAACACTTGGACTTTGAGAATCTCAAAGAGATGCTTTGAGCACGCACCGCACGGAGGTGGATCCGCCGGCCGCGCACGGCCCCGGAAACGCCGAAGCCCCAGCGTGGCGGGGGGTGTTCCCGGCGCTGGGGCGTTTCGGTGTGCGCGGCGGCCGCGGGGCCGCTGTGAGGAAGGACTCAGGCGCGCGCGGCGTCGTCGGCCGCGTCCTCCTGGCTGCGGTTCGCGGCGAGCCGCTCCTTCGCACCCGCGACGCGTCCGGAGATCTGCTCGGACATCTCGTCGCGCTGCTTGCGCAGCAGGACGAAGGACAGCGGGGCGGAGAGCACCAGCGCGAGGAGCACGATCCAGGCGAAGTTGGCGTCGCCCAGCCCGGCGGGCACCCAGCCCAGGTTGACCAGGACGGCGACGAGCACCAGGCACCCGACGAAGACGCCCAGGCGCATCGCGGTGTAGCGGATCGTCGCGCTCGGCTTGAGGGCCACGGTGACCCCTCCCTCTCTTCTTGCGTCGGCACGTGCCCGTCCAGTGAAGCACGCCGGTGCCCCGCCGGGGCCCGGCGGGGGTCAGTGCAGGGGCAGCAGCATGGTGATGTCGTCGCGGTCGTCGCCGGGGGCCACGCGGATGGCGTCGGGCACCCGGCCGACCTCCTTGTAGCCGCAGGCCGCGTAGAAGTGCTCCAGCCCGGCCCCGCCGCGGCATTCCAGGCGGATGGCCTCGATGCCCTCCAGCGAGCGCGCCGCGTCGGCGAGGGCGGCCATCAGTTCGCGCCCGGCGCCGCGGCCCTGGAGGGCCGGGCCGACCATGACCGTGTACGCCCAGACCCAGTGCTTCCGCAACGGGTGCGCCTCGAAGGCGAGGAAGGCGACGGCCTGCACCGCGCCCTGCGCGTCGTGCCCGACCAGCAGCCGGTGGCGGCCCTCGGCCAGCGCGACGAGGTGCTTGACCAGCGCCGGGCGGATGTCCTCGACGGTGACGGGCGGGACGAAGCCGACCGCGCCGCCGGCGTTGGTGACCTCGGTCCACAGCTGTGCGATGCCGTCGCGCAGGGCGGGGTCGACGACCGGATCGAAGGTGAAGGTAAGGGTCATAGGGCGAGAGTATCTATTACCGATGCGGCGGGCAACGGGTTTCCGGGCCGGGCCGGAAACGCAGGAGCCCCGGACCGTCTGGGACGACGGTCCGGGGCTCCTGCGGCAAGGTGCGCGGCGTCAGACGCGCATCGCCTGCGGGGTCTCGCGGAGCGAGGCGTCCGGGCCCGGGTACTCGCGGATGACCTCGTAGCGCGTGTTGCGCTCGACCGGGCGGAAGCCGGCCTCGCGGATGAGCTCCAGGAGGTCGTCACGGCCCAGCTTGTTCGGGGTGCCGTAGTTGTCCGCGTCGTGCGTGATCTTGTACTCGACCACCGAGCCGTCCATGTCGTCCGCGCCGTGCTGGAGCGCGAGCTGGGCGGTCTGCACGCCGTGCATCACCCAGAAGACCTTGACGTGCGGCACGTTGTCGAAGAGCAGCCGGGAGACCGCGAAGGTCTTCAGCGCCTCGGCGCCCGTGGCCATCGTCGTGCGCGCCTGGAGGCGGTTGCGGACCTTGCCGTCCTGCATGTCCACGAAGTCGTGCTGGTAGCGCAGCGGGATGAAGACCTGGAAGCCGCCGGTCTCGTCCTGGAGCTCGCGCAGCCGCAGCACGTGGTCCACGCGGTGGCGCGGCTCCTCGATGTGCCCGTAGAGCATCGTCGCCGGGGTCTTGAGGCCCTTCTCGTGCGCCAGGCGGTGGATGCGCGACCAGTCCTCCCAGTGGGTGTTGTGGTCGACGATGTGCTGGCGGACCTCCCAGTCGAAGATCTCCGCGCCGCCGCCGGTGAGCGATTCGAGGCCGGCCTCGATCAGCTCGTCGAGGATCTCGGAGGCCGTGAGGCCGGAGATCGTCTCGAAGTGGTGGATCTCGGTGGCCGTGAACGCCTTCAGCGAGACGTTCGGCAGCGCCTCCTTGAGGGCGGACAGCGAGCGCGGGTAGTACCGCCACGGGAGGGTGGGGTGCAGGCCGTTGACGATGTGCAGCTCGGTGAGGTTCTCGTTCTCCATGGCCTTGGCCAGGCGGACGGCTTCCTCGATGCGCATCGTGTACGCGTCCTTCTCGCCCGGCTTGCGCTGGAACGAGCAGTAGGCGCACGAGGCGGTGCACACGTTCGTCATGTTGAGGTGGCGGTTGACGTTGAAGTGCACGACGTCGCCGTTCTTGCGCGTGCGCACCTCGTGGGCGAGGCCGCCCAGCCAGGCCAGGTCGTCCGACTCGTAGAGGGCGATGCCGTCCTCACGCGTCAGCCGCTCGCCGGAGCGGACCTTCTCCTCCAGCTCACGCTTGAGCCCCGCGTCCATGCCGGTGTCTCCTCTACCTGTCCCTGTCCAGACCTGTGTACAACCGCCACCAACCGTACTCTCAGGCGTCCTCGGGCAGCTCGCCGACCCGGTTCTCCCACTTGGTGGAGAGCACGATCGTGGTGCGGGTGCGCGAGACGCCCTTGGTCCCGGAGAGCTTGCGGATGATCCGCTCCAGGCCGTCGACGTCGCCCGCGCGCACCTTGAGCATGTAGGAGTCGTCGCCGGCGATGAACCAGCAGTCCTCGATCTCCTGGAAGTCGCGCAGCCGGCGCGCCACGTCCTCGTGGTCGGCGGCGTCGGAGAGGGAGATGCCGATCAGCGCGGTGACGCCGAGGCCGAGCTCGGCGGCGGCCACCGTCGCGCGGTAGCCGGTGATCACGCCGGCGGTCTCCAGCCGGTTGATGCGGTCGGTGACGCTGGGGCCGGAGAGGCCCACGAGACGGCCCAGCTCCGCGTACGAGGCGCGGCCGTTCTCCCGAAGCGCCTGGATGAGCTGCCTGTCCACCGTGTCCATTACGTGGAGCCTTCCATTATTCGGCGATCCTGCAAGTTTAGGTATAGAATCAAAGGCACGCAGGGTCAACACCCTGTGAATCTTTCAACAGATCAAAGACGATCTTCAGGAGTGGTTAAACCGTGTACACGATCGAGGCGGCCTACGCGCACATGCGACAGCTCCAGGAGCTGGCCAACCGATCCCGCACCGACCAGCCCGCCGCCGCCCACCGCGTCGACAAGACCCGTCGCCCGGGCAGCGCCAAGAAGCACTAGCGCCATCACTCACGGGGGCGGGCGCTGCCAAGCTCCCCCTCCCAACGGCGGTACAGCCCGTGCGGCACACCTGCCGCGTCGAGCACCCGCCCCGCGACGAAGTCCACCAGATCCTGGATGTGCGTCGCGCCCGCGTAGAACGCCGGAGAGGCGGGCAGCACCACAGCGCCCGCCTCGTCCAGCGCCACCAGATGCTTCAGCGTCTGCCCGTTCAGCGGGGTCTCCCGCACCGCGACCACCAGCCGCCGCCGCTCCTTGAGCGTCACGCTCGCGACGCGCTGGAGCAGGTCCTTCGACAGCCCGAGCGCCACACCCGCCACACAGGCGGTGGAGGCCGGGACGATCAGCATCCCCTTCACCGCGTACGAGCCCGAGCTCGGGCCGGCCGCCAGGTCCCCGGCACCCCAGTACCGCACCCCGTCGAGGTCGAACCCCGCGAAGGTCCCCGGCTTGCCGTCCGCGCCGCGGCCCAGCCACTCCTCCAGGTCCGCGCGCCAGTGCGCGTCCCGGAAGGCGATGCCCGTCTCGTCCAGCAGGGTGAGCCGCGAGGCGCGGCTGACCACCAGGTCCACACTCTCGCCCGCCGCCAGCAGCCCCCGTACCACCGCCGCCGCGTACGGCGTCCCGGACGCCCCGGAAACCCCGACCACCCACGGGGTGCGCTTGCCGTCAGTCATACCTCCGAGACTATCCGGCCACGGCGCGGAGGCACTCTGTAAGGTGTCCGCACGTCCCAGGGGGTGGGACGGCACGAGGGGGAACACCACCATGAGCACCACGACGACGACCGAGCCGGCCTGGAGCCGGACCGACCGCGCCAAGGCCGCCGCGCAGCTGATGCTGGGCTGGGTGGCCCTCCTGTGGGCGATCGAGGCGGTCGACTACGCCACCGGGCACGCGCTGGACGCATACGGGATCGTGGGCCGCGACCCGGACACCCTGACGGGCGTCCTGACCGGGTCCTTCCTGCACTTCGGCTTCGAGCACGTGGCCTCCAACAGCGTGCCCCTGCTGATCCTCGGCTTCATCACGGCCCTGTCCGGGATCCGGCGGTTCCTCGCCGTCTCCGTGCTGATCCTCCTGGCGGACGGCATCGGCACCTGGCTGATCGCCCCGTCGGACGGCATGACGCTGGGCGCCTCGGGCGTCGTCTACGGACTGTTCGGCTACGTGGTGGTGCGCGGGTTCGTCGAGCGGAAGGTGCTGGGCGTCCTGGTGGGCGTGGCCGTCGCCGCGTACTGGGGCGGAACGTTCTTCCTCGGCCTGCTGCCGCTGGACCCGACGATCAGCTGGCAGGGCCACCTGTGCGGGCTGGCGGGCGGGGTGCTGACGGCCCTGTACTTCCGCCGCCCGGCGCAGCCGCGGCCGACACTGCTCAGCTGACGGCCGCGGCCGGGTCCACCGGCAGGCCCGACGTGTCGACGGTCAGCTTCCCGATGCCGGTCTCCACCACGACCGCATCGCCGTAGGGGATCACGTCCCGGCCGCGGTAGCCGTCGGGGCCGGGGTTCCAGAGGGTCGTGCACTGCGCCTTGCAGGGGTCGAAGATCAGGTAGTGCGGGATCCCGCGCCGGGCGTACGCGCGGTCCTTGACCTCGTAGTCGTCCGCCTCCGCACCCGGATCGACGACTTCCGCCACGAGCGCCATCATCTCGGGCGGGTAGGCGTCCCGGCTCTCGCCGATTGCGGCAGCTGGAATGACGGCGAGGTCCGGGGCGCTGCCGATTCCCGTTCCGCAGGGGACCTGGCTGATGCAGCCCCATTCCTCCGGCAGACAGGCGTCCAGCGCGTCCCACACCCCCATGAGGGTGCGCATGTGGAAGGGGCGGGAGCCTCTCGGTCGCGGGGCGCCGGCCACCGTCGACGGGTTCACCGGCATCGTCTTGAGAACACCCCCGTGGTCGTGGGAAGCAGTACCCCAAGACAAGCAGAAGGGTGGCGCGCCCGGCTCCGGCCGCACCGCCCTCCGCCCGTTCGGGCTAAAGCGCGAGGCCCCGGGTGATGAGGTCGGCCAGCGCGCACACGAACAGGGCGATGCCGATGAACCCGTTGACCGTGAAGAACGCGCGGTTCAGGCGGGACAGGTCGTGCGGCTTGACGATGGTGTGCTCGTACAGGAACGCCGCCGCGACGATCGCGAGGCCGAGCCAGAGGAAGGCGCCGCCGTCGGTCAGGACGGCGTACCAGGCCAGCAGGGCCGTGGTGACCACGTGGCAGCCGCGGGCGCCCCACAGGGCGGCCGGGACCCCGAAGCGGGCCGGGACCGACTTGACGCCGTCCGCGCGGTCGGAGTCCACGTCCTGGCAGGCGTAGATCAGGTCGAAGCCGCCGATCCAGACGCCGATGGCGAGACCGAGGACCACCGCCTCCCAGGACCACTCGCCGGTGATCGCCAGCCAGGCGCCGACCGGCCCCATGGCCTGGGCGAGGCCCAGGATGGCCTGCGGGAAGTTCGTGAAGCGCTTGCCGTACGGGTAGACCACCATCGGGATGACGGCGACCGGCGCCAGCGCCAGGCACAGCGGGTTCAGCAGGGCGGCCGCGCCGAGGAAGACCACGAGGGCGATGCCCGCGCCGGTCCAGGCGGACCGCACCGAGACCGCGCCCGTGACGAGCTCGCGCCCGGCGGTGCGCGGGTTGCGGGCGTCGATCTCGCGGTCGATGATCCGGTTGGCGGCCATCGCGAAGGTGCGCAGGCCCACCATGCAGACGGTGACGAGCAGCAGCTCAGTCCAGTGCATCCGCCCGTCGAGCCGGAACATGGCCGTCAGCGCGGCGATGTACGCGAAGGGCAGCGCGAAGACCGAGTGCTCGATCATCACGAGCCGCAGGAAGGCCTTCACCCTGCCGGGCGCCTGCGGCGCGGGGCCCGGTCCGATGACGCCGTCGGCGGTGGTCATCACGCGAGGCTCCCGCGGAAGGCTTCGAGGTCGGCCGCGAGCTCCGCCGCCGGGAGGGCGCCCAGCTCAAGGGTCCGGACCGTGTCGTCGTCGTGCCCCTCGGGCGGGGTGACCCGGGCGGTGACCTCCCAGGAACCGCCGGACGGGCGGGCGTCGAGGCGCAGGAAGTTGCCCGCCTCGGCGGTGAACGCCTCCCCGGCCGCCAGGGCCTGCTGGAGCTGCTCGGCGAAGGCGTCGGCCTCGGTGTCGCGCGCGCCCGGCAGCTCGAAGCCGCCGCCGTCGCCGTCCGCCTCGAACATCAGGGCCCAGATGTCACCGGACCCCGCGAACTCCTCGGGGCTCACCCCGGCCTCCTCGGCGGCGGCGAGCACGCCGGGCTGCGTCGGGTCGATCTCCGGGCGCATCAGGGCGACGTACTTCTCCGGGGTGCCGATGAAGATCTCGGGACCGCCCACGGCAATCGGGCTCACAGGCCGTACTCCTTCCAGCGGCGGTCCACCAGGGCCGCCGTCGCCGGGTCGGACTCGACCATGTCGGGCCAGCCGCCGTCGCGGGTGTAGCCCTCCTCCGGCAGCTTCTTGGTCGCGTCGATGCCCGCCTTGCCGCCCCAGAACTGCTGGTAGGAGGCGTGGTCAAGGTGGTCCACCGGTCCCTCGACCACGGTCAGGTCGCGCGAGTAGTCGGTGTTGCCCAGCGCCCGCCAGGAGACCTCGTGGAGGTCGTGGACGTCGCAGTCCTTGTCGACCACGATGATCAGCTTGGTCAGCGACATCATGTGGGCGCCCCAGATGGCGTGCATGACCTTCTGGGCGTGCTTGGGGTACTTCTTGTCGATCGAGACGATCGCGCAGTTGTGGAAGCCGCCCGACTCGGGCAGGTGGTAGTCCACGATGTCCGGCACGATGATCTTGAGGAGCGGGAGGAAGAACCGCTCCGTGGCGCGGCCCAGCGGGCCGTCCTCCGTCGGGGGCCGGCCGACGACGATCGACTGGAGCAGCGGGCGCTTCCGCATCGTCACGCAGTCGATCTTCAGCGCGGGGAAGGGCTCCTGCGGGGTGTAGAAGCCGGTGTGGTCGCCGAAGGGGCCCTCAGGGAGCATCTCCCCGGGCTCCAGCCAGCCCTCGACCACGACCTCGGCGTTGGCCGGGACCTGGAGCGGGACGGTCTTGCAGTCGACCATCTCGATGCGCTTGCCCGCGACGAACCCGGCGAACAGGTACTCGTCGATGTCGCCCGGCAGCGGCGCGGTGGAGGCGTAGGTGACCGCGGGCGGGCAGCCGAAGGCGATCGCGACCGGCAGCCGCTCGCCGCGCGCGGCGGCGACGGCGTAGTGGTTGCGGCTGTCCTTGTGGATCTGCCAGTGCATGCCGATGGTGCGCTTGTCGTGGCGCTGGAGCCGGTAGAGGCCGAGGTTGCGGACGCCGGTCTCGGGGTGCTTGGTGTGGGTGAGGCCCAGGTTGAAGAAGGACCCGCCGTCCTTGGGCCAGGTGAAGAGCGCCGGGAGCTGGTCGAGGTCGACGTCGTCGCCGGTGAGGACGACCTCCTGGACGGGCGCGGACTCCCCCTTCACCTTCTTCGGCGGTACGTGGACCATCGAGCCGAGCTTGCCGAAGGCCTCGCGGACGCCGATGAAGCCCTGGGGCAGCTCGGGCTTGAGGAGGCCGCCGATCTTCTCGCTGATCTCGCCGTACGACTTGAGGCCGAGGGCCTTCAGGAGGCGGCGGTCGGTACCGAAGACGTTCATGGCGAGCGGCATCGCCGAGCCCTTGACGTTCTCGAAGAGCAGGGCCGGGCCGCCGGCCTTGTTCACTCTGTCGACGATCTCCCCGACCTCCAGGTACGGGTCGACTTCGGCCTTGATGCGCTTGAGGTCGCCCTCCCGCTCCAGAGCCCGGAGCAGCGAGCGGAGATCGTCGTAAGCCATGGAGCCCAGTATCCGTCACCCCATACCCTGGAACCGTCACCGGGGCCCCGCGCGGGCCCGTCGTCACTTCCCGGGAGTCGGTCCCACACCGTGCTGCGCTACCTGCCGTTCCTGCTGATCCTGGCGCTGACCATCTACGCCTTCATCGACTGCCTGAACACCCCGGAAGAGGAGGTCAAGCACCTGCCGAAGACGGTGTGGGTGCTGATCATCCTGCTGTTCTCGATCGTCGGCCCGGTGGTCTGGCTGTTCGCGGGCCGCAAGCGCTCCGCGGTCGGCGGCGGGGGCGGGGGCCGGGCGCGCCGGCAGCAGTGGGTGGCGCCCGACGACAACCCGGAGTTCCTGAAGTCCCTGCGCGAGGAGCAGGAGAAGAACAGGGACAAGGACGGCGACAAGGGCGGCGACCAGGACAAGGACAGGGACAAGGAGTAGGGCGTCACTGCGCCCAGGGCAGGACGCGGGTCCCCTCGGCGCCGGGGACCGAGGCGACGCCGTCGGCGCGCATGACCACGTACGCCTCGAAGCGCTCGGGGGCGTGGATCCGGCGCAGGACGCCGGGCGGCAGGACGAGGGTCCGGCCGGCGGAGACCTTCTCGGTGCGGCCGTCGCAGGTGACCTCCAGGGAGCCGGCGGTGAGCTGCCAGACCTGTTCGCGGCTGACGGCGTGCTCGGGGCCGGTGGCTCCGGCGGGCATGTCGACGTGCCAGGTGGAGAGCTCGGAGCTGCCGCGGCTGGGGGCGGCGAGGCCGGTCATGGTGGCGTTGGGGGAGGCGGTGACGTTCTCGGGGGAAGCGCTGATCACGTGCAAGGCGGGTCCTCTTCCGTTTCCGTGGAATGCCGTGGAATGCCGTGGAATGCCGTGGCGTGCCGCCGCGGGGTACGCGGCGGCAGACCTAAGTAAAGGTTCTTTACTCACGCGAGTCAAGGGACTTTACTCAACATGCCCGCATGCCACCATGGACCGCGTGACTTCCAACGAAGAGACCCCCGGCACCGAGCTGGCGTTCCTGCTCGGCATCGGCTTCCAGCTGGTGCTCGGCGAGTTCACCCGGCGCCTCGCCGACGAGGGCTACGCCGACCTGCGCCCCGTGCACGGCATGGCCTTCCAGGCCCTCAAGGGCCCCGGCGCCACCGCCAGCGAGCTCGCCGAGCGGCTCGGGGTGACCAAACAGGCCGCCGGGCAGATCGTCGACGACCTGGAGAAGCGCGGCTACGTCCGGCGCGAGCCGCACCCCGGCGGCGGGCGGCGCAAGCTCGTCGTCCTGACCCCGGCCGCCGAACAGCACCTGGCCACCGCCGGACGCGTCCTGCACGGACTGGAGGCGGAGCTGGCCGGACGGGCCGACCTCGGCGCCCTGCGCACGGAGCTCGCGCACGTCATCCGCGCCCTGCACGGGGGCGAGGGGCTCCCGCCGCTGCGCCCGGTGTGGTGACCCGGGGGGCGTGACGAAAAGCGGCCGGAAAGATCATTGAACGCGTTCAACCCCGCTGGCAGAATCAGGCCATGCCACCGCCGCGTACCCGGCCCGGGATCCGCATCCTCGACACGGTCCTGCGCAACCTGCTCGCGTACGGGGTGCTCACCTGCGCCCTGCTCGCCATGACGGGCGGCTGGGACCCGCAGCGCCACGACGCGCGCCCCGTCCCCGCCGTGTACGACGCCGACATCTCCGAGATCGTCGGCACCTGGCGCTGCGTCGACGGCACCGAGGTGGTCTTCCGGGCCGACGGCAGCGCCGACGTCACCCTCCTCGACGGCCAGGACCGCGACTACGCCGCCGGCTGGCGGCTCTCGGGCCCCGGCTCCTGGCGGCTCACCGCCGAACAGCCCGCCGGCCGCACCCTCGGCCAGCACCTGCGGCTGCGGCTGCCCGCCCCGACCGCCACCGCCGCCCGGGCCGGCACGGGCCCCCCGGCGGGGGCGCCCCAGCGCTACGCCTGGACCTTCGAGCTGCGCCGCGACGAGCGCGGGGCGCTGGAGCTGTACTTCGGGTTCCTCCTCGGGAACGGCCCGGCCGGCGGCTCCTACGTCCTGGAGAAGGACGCGTAGGAGGCGCGCAGCTCCGCCCAGCGGACGTCGGTCCAGGCCGCCCAGTCCGTCGGGTGCCCGGCCATGAGGGCCTCCAGCCGCTCGAAGTGGTCGTGCCAGCCGGCCAGGCAGTCCAGGCGCTCCTCCTCGGAGCCGCCGCGCTCGTTCAGGAAGCGGACCACCGTCGAGTCGGTGCCGACCGCCTCCAGGTGGAAGCGGATCCGGCCGTGCTCGGAGACCGTGTACTCGGCGACCCGCTCGGTGTCCCAGGCGGTGACCTGCCCGGACACGGTGGTGCCGGTGTTGGGCCAGCGCAGGGTGACGGCCCCGCCGAGCCGGCGTTCCAGCACGTCCGCCGCCGCCAGCCAGCCGATCAGCCCCTCCGCGGTGGTCAGGGCGGGCCACAGGGCCTCGTACCCGTACGGCAGGTGCATCTCGAAGCGGATGGTCCAGCGGCCGGGGCCGCGCGGCTCGCTGGTGGCATGGCTCACAGGAGACATACCACCAGCGTCCCACTCCCCCGGGTCAGACGCCCGCGTACGAGTGCTTGCCGCTGAGCAGGATGTTCACGCCGTAGTAGTTCCAGATCCAGCAGGCGAAGGCGAAGAGCGCCAGGTAGGCGGCCTTGCGGCCCTTCCAGCCGGCCGTGGCCCGCGCGTGCAGGTAGCAGGCGTACGCCACCCAGGTGACGAAGGACCAGACCTCCTTGGGGTCCCAGCCCCAGTAGCGGCCCCACGCGTCGCCCGCCCAGATGGCGCCCGCGACGATGGTGAACGTCCACAGCGGGAAGACCGCCGCGTTGATCCGGTACGAGAACTTGTCGAGCGAGGCCGCCGAGGGCAGCCGCTCCAGCACCGAGCTGCGGAACTTCCCGACGGTGCGGCCCGCCTCCAGGTGGCTCTCGTAGCTGTCGCGGAACAGGTAGAGCACCGCGCCGGCCGCGCCGATGTAGAAGACCGCGCCGCAGAAGATGGCGGTGGAGACGTGGATCCACAGCCAGTACGAGTGCAGGGCCGGGACCAGCTGGTCACTGTCGGTGTAGAGCCAGGTGGTGGCGATGCCGAGGTCCAGCAGGACCGTCGTGACCAGGATCAGGCCGAGCCAGCGGACGTTCTTCTTCAGTACCAGGAGCAGCAGGTACGCGCCGACCGCGACCGTGGAGAAGGTCACCGAGAACTCGTACATGTTGCCCCAGGGGGCCCGCTCCACCGACATCGCGCGGGAGACCACGCCGGCCGCCTCGATGAGGAAGCCGAGCACGGTCAGCGAGACCGCGATCCGCCCGTACAGGTCGCCCTGCTCGGTGCCGCCGGCCGCGCCCGGGCCGTCCGGGACGTCCCGGCTGCCCGAAGCGGAGCGGGTGATCACCTCCGGCTTGTCGAGGACGGCCGTACCGCCGCCCTTGCCGCGGACCTGCACGGCGGGGGCCGCGCCGGCCGCCGCCGCCTTCGACGCCGTCAGCGCGGCGGCCGTACGGCCCACCTTGCTGCGGCTGCCGAAGACCCACTCCGTGATGTGCGCGAGGAAGGCGAGCGTGTAGACCGCCATCGACGCGTACACCAGCTTGTTGCTGAGATCGGCGAGGCTCTCGTTCGTCGCCGCCGCGAGCAGCGTCGTCATGCGCGCTCCCCTTCTTCTTCCTCGGTGTTTCCGGCTTCCGCCGGTTGCGCCGGGCTCGGCGCCCGTTCGTACAGGGCGGCGCAGAGCACCGACAGCTCCTCCGGCAGCTTCGCCGACTCGCTGCGGCCCAGGCCCGCCAGTTCCACGACCGTCAGGCCGTCCTCGTCCCGGACCGCGCGGACCCAGATCCGGCGGCGCTGGATGAACAGGGACGCGGCGAGACCGCCGATGGCGACGAGGGCGCCGGCCAGGGCCAGCCCGTTGGCGGGCTGCTGGGTCACCGAGAAGGTGGCCCAGCGCTCGATGCCCTCGAACTTCACGGTGCCCGCGCCGTCCGGCAGGGTCATCGTCTCGCCCGGCAGCAGCCGCTGCTTGAACAGCTGCCCCTCCGGGTTCTTGAACTCCTGCATCTTGGAGGTGTTCAGCTGGTACACGTTCTGCGGCAGGCCCGCGTCGACGCCCAGGCTGCCGTGGTAGGCGCTGAGGGCGAGGACGGGGAAGTCCAGGGCCGGGAACTGCGAGAGCATCGTGCCCTTGCCCTCACCCGCGAAGGTCGGCACGAACATGGCGTTGAAGCCGAGCTGCTCCTTGTCGCCGTTCTTGTTGCGGTAGCCGTCCGGGACCTTGACCGCGCCCGAGGAGCTCAGGTTCGCGTCGAAGGGCAGCATCGGCACGGCGTCCTTGTAGATCACCTTGCCGGTGGGATCCGTCACCGAGATGACCGGCGCGTAGCCGTGGCCCAGCAGGAAGATCTTGGAGCCGTCGATCTCCAGCGGCTTGTTGACCTCGATCTCGGCCTTCCTCGGCTCCCCGTGCGCGCCCTCGCTGTAGGTGACGTACGCCTTGAAGTCGCGCGGGGTGCCCTTCTGCGGGCCGGTCTTCTCGTAGCTCGCGTCGAACTTGTCCAGGGTGAACGAGAACGGCGGCAGGTCGTCGGAGGAGAAGAGGCTGCCGGACTTGAAGTCGTCGTACTGGGTGAGCGTGTTCGCGAAGCCCTTGCCGCGCAGGACGAGCTTGCCGCCCTCGGACTTGAAGAGCTGGCCGCACGCGAAGGCCACCAGCATCACGATCAGGGCGATGTGGAAGGCCAGGTTCCCGGCCTCGCGGAGGTAGCCCTTCTCCGCGGCGACGGCGTCACCGCCGGACTCCGTACGGAAGCCCCGCTTGCGCAGCAGCGCCTTGCCCCCGGCGAGGACCTCCTCCGGAGGGGCCTCCGTACGCCACGTCGCGTACGCCGGCAGCCGCTTCAGGTGGCGCGGCGCGCCCGGCGGACGGCCGGTGAGCTGGCCGACGAACTGCCAGGTGCGCGGGACGATGCAGCCGATCAGCGACACGAACAGCAAGATGTAGATCGCGGAGAACCACACCGAGCTGTAGACGTCGAAGAGCTGGAGCTTCTCGGCGACCGGCACCCAGAACTCGTGCGTCTTCTTCCACTCGGCGACCTTCATCGGGTCCACCTGCGTCTGGGGGACGAGGGAGCCCGGGATGGAGCCGAGGGAGAGCAGGAACAGCAGGATCAGCGCCACGCGCATGGAGGTGAGCTGGCGCCAGAACCAGCGGGCCCAGCCGACCACCCCGATGCCGACGGGGGCGGCCGCGCTCTCCTCGGCGGGGGCCGTGGAAAGCTGCGCTCCGGCGGCGGCGTCGACGTCGACGTCCGCTTCGTTGTCCGTGGGCACCTCGACGGGTGCCTTGTCGGTCGTACTCATGTCCGTGTAGTCCTCAGATCCCCACCGTGAAGGTCTGTGTCCAGCTCTGCATCTCGTTCACGATGCCGGTCCACAGGCCGGTGACGAGCAGCAGGCCGGTCAGGATCAGCATGCCGCCGCCGATCCGCATCACCCATGCATAGTGCTTCTTCACCCAGCCGAAAGCACCGAGCGCCTTGCGGAACGCGATCGCGGCGAGGATGAACGGCAGGCCGAGGCCCAGGCAGTAGACGGCGGTCAGCAGCGCGCCGCGCCCGGCGGTGGCCTGGTCGATGGAGAGCGTCTGGACGGCCGCGAGGGTGGGGCCCATGCACGGCGTCCAGCCGACGCCGAAGAGCACGCCCAGCAGGGGCGCGCCGACCAGGCCCGCCGTCGGCTTCTTGTGGAAGCGGAACTCCCGCATGGTCAGGCCCGGGATCGCGCCCATGAAGAAGAGGCCGAGGACGATCACCAGGCCGCCCATCACCCGGGTGATGACCTCCTTGTGTTCGCCCTGGAAGACATCGCCGAACTGCCCGAACAGCGCGCCCGTCGAGACGAACACGGCGGTGAAGCCGAGGACGAACAGGCTCGCGCCGGCCAGCATCCGGCCGCGCCGGGCCTCGGCGAGGTCGGCACCGCTGACGCCGGTGACGTAGGAGAGGTAGCCGGGGACGAGCGGGAGCACGCACGGGGAGAAGAACGAGACCAGCCCGGCGAACAGGGCGATCGGCAGGGCCAGCAGCAGCGCGCCGTTCAGGACCGTGGTGTTGGCGCCGAGCTCGGCGGCCAGCGGGAGGTACGGGTCCACCAGGTCACTGCTCCGCGAGGAGCGGGTCGATCATCGAGCGCAGCTGCTCCTCGTTGACCGCGACGAGGGTGCGGGCGGCGATCTTGCCCTGCTTGTCGAGGACGATCGTCGAGGGGATGGACTGCGCGTTGAGCGTTCCCTTGGGGAAGCGGAGCATCAGCTTGCCGTCCGGGTCGTAGAGGCTCGGGTAGGCGATCCCGAAGTTCTCCTCGAAGGCGGCGGCGTTCTGCTTGCTGTTGTCGCGGGTGTTGATGCCGACGAACGCGACGTCCTTGCCGCCGTCGGTCATCTCCTTGGAGACCTTCGCGAAGTACGGGGCCTCGGCGCGGCAGGGCGGGCACCAGGAGCCCCAGACGTTGAGGACGACGACCTTGCCCTTGAGGGTGGTGGTGTCGAGCGTCTTGCCCTCGACGGTGTCCCCGTCGAGCTTGGGGGCGTCGACGCGGTCGGCCTTGGCGACGGTGGAGATGCCGCTGGGGCCGGTCACGTAGTTGCCGCCGGCGGCACCGGCCGGCTTGCCGCCACTGCCCGAATCGCCGCACGCGGACAGGGTCAGGGCGCTCGCGAGGGTGATCGCGGTCAGCAGGACGGCGCGGCCGCTGGTCGAGCGGCGGCTGGTTCGAGGTGAACGCGCGCGGCTAAGGCTCATGTGAAAAGTTTCGCATGACCGATTTGCGGATCTTCCGCACCCCCCGACGGCCTGCCGGTCGACTCTCAAAGCCCTGGTCAGGGGCCGTCAGGGGGTGGCGGAAAGGTTCCGCCAGCCGCCCGACGGGGCCTGCCCGGGGGCCAGCGTGCGCAGGCCGGCCAGCACTTTCGGGTCCTGGACGTCCAACCAGTCGGTGAACTGCCGGAAGGATACGAGGCGTACGTCCTTTTTGTCCGCCATGGTTTTCAGCGCCTCCTCGACGGCGTCCATGTAGATGCCGCCGTTCCACTCCTCGAAGTGGTTGCCGATGAAGAGGGGCGCGCGGTTGGTCTCGTACGCCCGCCGGAAACCGCCGAGGTAGGTGGCGGTGGCCTGGGCCCGCCAGCCCGGGTAGTTGGCCGCCACGCCCCTCGTGGTGTTCCGCGACTGGTTGGCGAGGATGTTGTAGTCCATCGACAGCACCTCGAAGGAGTGCCCGGGGAAGGGCAGCGACTGCAACGGCAGGTCCCACACCCCCTCCCTCTTCACCGGCCAGCGCTGGAGCCCGCCGGGCGAGCTGGAGTCGTAGCGCCAGCCGAGCGCGCGGGCGGTCGGGAGCAGCGCGTCCTGCCCGAGGAGGCAGGGGGTGCGGGCGCCGGTCAGCTCCTCGCGGTAGTCGAAGGGGAGCGGTTCGAGGTCGGTGAAGCCGGTGTTGGTGCGCCAGCCGGTGACGAACGCCGTCGCCTGCTCGATCTCGCTGCGCCAGTCGTCGGGGGTCCAGTGGGCGACGGAGCCGGCGCCGGAGCAGAAGTGGCCGTTGAAGTGGGTGCCGATCTCGTGGCCGTCGAGCCAGGCCTGGCGGACGTGGCGCAGGGTGCTGCGGACGTTCTCGTCCTTGAGGTAGCCGATGTCGGAGGCGCCGGCGGGGTTGTTCGGGGGGTGGTAGAGGTCCTTCTTCGACTCGGGGAGGAGGTAGAGGCCGGAGAGGAAGAAGGTCATGGCGGCGCCGTGGTCCTTGGCGAGCCCGAGGAAGCGGGGGAAGAGGCCGTTGCCGATCTCGCCGGCGCCGTCCCAGCTGAAGACGACGAACTGCGGCGGGGTCTCCCCGGGCTGGAGGGGGGTGGGGCGGGGTGGCTGGTGCGGCTGCGGTCCGGTGTCGGCGGTGGACCCGTCGCCGATGGCCTTCGGCGAGGCTATCGCCCCGCCACCGGATCCGGCCCCGGTCCCGGGCCCGTCCCCGTACCGGGGCCCGTCGGCCCCGCACCCCGCGATCCCGCCTGCGGCGGCCGCGGCGGCCCCGATTCCGAGGCCGAGCAGTGCCCTTCGGGTGATGGCGCGCGCATCGCTCATGAAACGTCATATAAACGGACATTCGATGGTTGCCGAGATGCCGACACGACGCACGGTGCGGAACTTTTACGAAAATAGGTCAAACCATGACGCTTGGCCCGGCCCGGGGGCGGCGGCCGGCACCCTGCGGGGCTGGTCCCCTACCCACCCTTCCACCGTTCCCAGGGGCGCTGCCCCTGACCCCGGTCCTCAAACGCCGGACGGGCTGAAGGGCCGGGCGCTGCGCGCCCGGTGCGCTCAAACGCCGCGCGGGCTGGATGTGCGCAGCACATCTCAGCCCCGCCGGCGTTTGAGGCGCGGGGGTCTGGGGGCGGAGCCCCCGGAAGGGGTCCGGGCGCAGCCCGGGGAACGGGCGAAGGGCGGGGAGGGGCCGGCCCCGCGCAGCGGCCCGAAGCAGCGGCGCACCGGCCCCCGAGGCCCCCGGCAGGGCTAGGCGCCGAAGGCCTTGGACTTGCCCTTCACCGGCTTCGCCCCCGCGAGGAGATGCGCGGGGACGAGATCCCGCGCCGGCTCGCTGTACCCCACCGACACCAGCTTGTCGTCCTGGTACGTGAACGACGTGAGCGAAGCGAGCGTGCACTGCCGCCGCCGCGGGTCGTGCCACAGCCGCCGCCGCTCCGCGAAGCTCCGCACGATCCAGATCGGCAGCTGGTGGCTGACCGCCACCGCCTCGTGCCCGCGCGCCGCGTCCCGCGCCGCCTCGATCGCGCTCATCATCCGCACGACCTGCTCGACGTACGGCTCGCCCCACGACGGCTTGAACGGGTTCGTCAGGTGCTTCCAGTTGCCCGGCTTGCGCAGCGCCCCGTCGCCGACGCCGAAGGTCTTGCCCTCGAAGACGTTGCCCGCCTCGATGAGGCGGCCGTCGGTGGCCAGCTCCAGGCCGTGCACCTTCGCGATCGGCGCGGCCGTCTCCTGCGCCCGTTCCAGCGGCGAGGCCACCACGTAGGTGACGTCCCGGTCCTGGAGGTGCTCGGCGACCCGGTCGGCCATCTGCCGGCCCAGCTCGGAGAGGTGGTAGCCGGCCCGGCGCCCGTACAGGACGCCCTCCGGGTTGTGCACCTCGCCGTGCCGCATCACGTGGACGACGGTGATGTCGCTCATGCCGTCGCCTCCGCGGCGGCCCGCGCGGCGGCCGGCAGCGCGGCCGCGATCCGCTCGACCGCCCGCTCGTCGTGGGCCGTGGACACGAACCAGGACTCGAACGCCGACGGCGGCAGGTACACGCCCTGCGCCAGCATCGAGTGGAAGAACGCGTTGAAGCGGAACCCTTCCTGCTTCTTCGCGTCGTCGTAGTTGCGCACCTGCTCCCCGGTGAAGAACACCGAGAACATGTTGGACGCGGTCTGCAGCCGGTGCACCACGCCCTCCTTGCTCAGCGCCGCGGTCACCAGGCCCTGGATCTCCTTCGAGACCGCGTCGACCTTCGCGTACGCCGCGTCGTCCAGCAGCCGCAGCTGCGCCAGGCCCGCCGCGGTGGCGATCGGGTTACCGGAGAGCGTGCCCGCCTGGTAGACCGGGCCGGCCGGGGCCAGGTGCCCCATGACGTCCGCGCGGCCGCCGAACGCCGCCGCCGGGAAGCCGCCGCCCATGACCTTGCCGAAGGTCATCAGGTCGGGCTTGACCCCGTCCACCCCGTACCAGCCGGCGCGGGAGGTGCGGAAACCGGTCATCACCTCGTCGGAGATGTACAGCGCGCCGTTCTCGCGGCACAGGTCGGCGAGGCCCTGGTTGAAGCCCTCGGCCGGGGTGACGACGCCCATGTTGCCGGGCGCCGCCTCGGTGATCACGCAGGCGATCTCGCCGGGGTGCGCGGCGAACGCCGCCCGCACCGCTTCGAGGTCGTTGTAGGGGAGCACGATGGTGTCGCCGGCCTGGGCGCCCGTGACACCGGGGGTGTCGGGCAGGGCGAAGGTGGCCAGCCCGGAACCGGCGGCCGCCAGCAGCGCGTCCACGTGTCCGTGGTAGCAGCCGGCGAACTTGACGACCTTGGCGCGGCCGGTGAAGCCGCGGGCCAGCCGGATCGCCGACATGGTCGCCTCGGTGCCGGAGGACACCAGGCGCACCTGCTCGACGGGCTCGATACGGGCCACGATCTCCTCGGCGAGGGAGACCTCGCCCTCACCGGGCGTGCCGAAGGAGGTGCCGCGGGCGACCGCCGCCTGCACCGCCTCGATCACCTCGGGGTGGGAGTGGCCGAGGATCATCGGCCCCCACGAGCAGACCAGGTCGACGTACTCGCGCCCGTCGGCATCGGTCAGGTAGGGACCGGTACCGGACACCATGAACCGGGGCGTACCGCCCACGGCGCGGAAGGCGCGCACGGGAGAGTTCACGCCGCCGGGGGTCACGAGGGACGCGCGCTCGAAGAGCGTCTGCGAAACTGGGGCTTCATACGGGTACGGGTAGCTCACACCAGCCATGGTCTCAGAGGCCGCGACAGACTTGCGGAGGGGCGTTTCACCGCGCCGCCGCGGGGGAGGTCACTGCCATGATGATCAGGCTGCGTGGCGGGGGCCGCGGGGCCGGGGCAGGCAATACGTGTCGGGTGGAGATATGCAACGCGGTGGTGGACCGGGCGAGGGTACGGACGGCCTGGACCCGCAGCGCGCCCGTGAAGCCCGCGAAGCCCGTCGACGCGGCAAGCACCGGCGGCGCGCGACGGAGGCCGCCGAGGCCGCCGATCCCGCACCGGGCCAGGGCCCGGGCCGGCCGTCCGGCGCCGAGGACGAGGCGGACGACGCGGAGGACACCGGCGGCCTGCCCAAGGGCCGCGGCATGGGAGTGACGTACAAGTACTTCGGCGCCCCCGACGGGGCCACGGCCGCGCGGGTGCCGCAGACGATGCGGCCGGAGGAGCTGGGCGGCGACGAGCTCGGCATGGGCGGCATGTTCACCAAGATCAAGCCGGAGACCATGGCCGCGATGGTCCTGACCGGCATCGAGGGCATACCCCTGCACAAGGTGCCCCCGCTGGAGCTCGTCGTCCTGCACCCCGACTACGCGGTGGTCAAGCTGCCCATGACGGTGGTGGACCCGCTGCGCGGGGTGGGCGAGGAGTCGGTGGGCGCGGCCGCGTTCATCTGGTCGACGGTCCCCGACCGCGGCGGCCCGCGCGACGCCTTCAACGTCTACCAGCTGCTGCACGAGTGGCAGGACTTCTCCCACCGCCTCCACGAGAACGGCCACCAGGCCTACTGCCTCGTCTGGCCGTGACCCCTTCTTGACGCGCCGGACCCGGGGCGGGGCCCGCGCCCGGGGGCCGGCCCGCGCCCGGTCACGCCGTCACGCGGCCGCGCGCCCGGCGGCGCCCGCCCGCCACTCGCGGCCGATCGCCCTGATCAGCGCCGGGTACACGCCCACGTACCGGAAGGGCTTGATCGCCGCCATGTACGCGGCGCCGAGCAGGCCGTTGGGCTTGACCAGGACGGCCATCTGGCCGCGGTAGCCGCCGAGGCCGTCCGGGACCCAGCCGATGTGCATCACCCCGTGCACCGTCTTGTTGCCCATCTCCGCGACCCACTCGTCGTGCGTCAGGTAGACGGAGGTGAAGGGGAGCCCCTCCAGGTCGGGACCCCGCAGGCCCTCGGCGAGGTCGGCGGGCAGCCGCTCGCGCAGCGAGTCCACCCGGCCCCCGACGCCGTCACCCGGCTTGTCCCAGCCCAGCAGCGCGCCGAGCTTCCAGCGGATGGCGAAGAGGATCCGGTAGAGCGGGGAGGAGATGCCGGACGCCTCGTCCCGGTCCTCGGCGAACTGGGCCACCAGCCACGCGAGGTCGTCCGGGCCGCCCGGCGTCGGCAGCGCCCAGACGTCCTCCAGCTGGAAGTCGCCGGCGATCTCGTGGATGCGCCAGGGCCGGGAGGTGTGGGCGGTACTGGGGAGTTTCATGTGTGTGCCCCTCATCTATACGATGCCGTATAGATGAGGCTAGCCCCGTCTATACGGAGGCGTACAGATCATCACCGGCACGTGACGGGAGACACACCATGGCCACCGCCCGCACGCCCCGCGGCAAGTGGATCGAAGAGGGCCTGCGCGCCCTCGCCGCCGGCGGCCCGGACGCCGTGCGCGTCGAGGTGCTCGCACAGGCCCTCGGCGTCAGCAAGGGCGGCTTCTACGGGTACTTCCGCAACCGGGACGCCCTGCTGGAGGAGATGCTCGACACCTGGGAGCACGAGGTCGCGGACGCCGTGATCGAACGGATCGAGAGCGGCGGCGGCGACGCCCGCACCAGGCTGGACCGGCTGTTCACCTTCGTCACCGAGTCGGCCGACGGCCCGGTGCGGGGCACCGCCGTCGACCTGGCGGTCCGCGACTGGGCCCGCCGCGACCCGGCCGTCGCGGCACGGCTGCGCCGCGTCGACAACCGCCGGATGGACTACCTGCGCGGGCTGTTCGGGGCGTTCTGCCCCGACCCGGACGACGTCGAGGTCCGCTGCCTGATGATGTTCTCGCTGCGGATCGGCGGCCAGTTCATCGCCGTCGACCACGGCGGCCGCACCCCGGCCGAAATGGCGTCCCTCACCCGCCACTGGCTCCTGCGCCCGCCCGCCACCTCTTCTTGACGCCGGTGGGCGCGTACGGGTCCGCTGCCGCTGCCGCTGCGCGGGGTCAGGGGGTCACGACCACGCGTCCCCGGGTCCCGGGGACGGCAAGGGCCTCGTGGGCCTTCGCCGCCTCCGCGAGGGGGAAGGAGGCCGCCACGCGGAGCGTCAGCGCGCCCGCGTCGACCAGGGCGGACAGCCGGGCCAGCAGCGCGCCGTCCGGGGCGACCTCCTGTTCCGCCACCCGGATCCCCCGCTCCGCGGCCGGCGCCGCGCCGGGGATGAGGCCGACGTACGCGCCGCCGTCGCGGACGAAGCCCAGCGCCTCCGCGCCGATCACGGCCGTGTCCAGCACCCCGTCCACCGGCCCGGCGGGCGCCCCGCCCCGGGCCACGAACTCCGCCGCGCCGAGCGCGCGCACGAACTCCTCGTCCCCCGCGCCCGCCAGCGCCGTCACCACCAGCCCCGCCCGCGCGGCCAGCTGCACCGCCAGGCCGCCGACCACCCCGGCCGCGCCGGTGATCAGTACCGAGTCGCCCGGGGCGAGCCCCAGGAGGTCCACCGCCCGGGCCGCCGTCAGCCCGCTCAGCGGAAGCGCCGCCGCGGCCGCGTCGTCCACCGACTCCGGGGCCGCCGCCACCGCCGAGGCGTCGAGCACCGCGTACTCGGCGTGCGTGCCGAGCGGCTTCACCGGCCCGTAGTGCAGCCCGACCACCCGGCGGCCCTCCGTCCAGCCGTCCACGCCGGCGCCGACCGCGTCGATCTCCCCCGCCACGTCCCAGCCGAGCCCGAGCCGCTGCCCGGCCCCGCCGAAGACGCCCTCGCGGACGGCGCCGTCGACCGGGTTCACCCCGGCGGCCCGGACCCGGATCCGCACCTGCCCGGCCCCCGGCTCCGGGAGCGCGACCTCGGCCAGCTCCACCCGCTCCGGCCCGCCGAAGGTGCTGACGACTGCCACCCGCATGGTCCGGGTCTGCTGCTGCTCGCTCATCTTTCTCTCCCCGTTCGTGTCGTTCCCGATGAGCACTAACTTATGGAGAGGTACTCTCTTTTCGTAAGTACGCACTCCGGAGTGCGTACCCGACCCGGAAGTGGGCACCCATGGCCACCCGCACCGCCGCCTCCCTCCGCGAAGAGGCCCGCGCCGCCTACGACGCCTTCGTCAAGGAGTGCCCCACCAGCCAGCTCCTGGCCCGCATCAGCGACAAGTGGGTCGGCCTCGTCCTCAGCGCCCTCGGCGAAGCCGAACAGGGCTCCATGCGCTACAGCGAGCTCGGCCGCAAGATCCCCGGCGTCAGCCAGAAGATGCTGACCCAGACCCTCCGCTCCCTCGAACGCGACGGCATCGTCACCCGCAGCGTCACCGCGACCGTCCCCGTCCGCGTCGACTACCGCCTCACCGAACTCGGCGGCAGCCTCGGCTGCCTCCTCTCCTCCGTCAAGCAGTGGGCCGAGAACCACTTCGACGAGGTCAGCGCCCACCGCGAGGCCTACGACGAGGCCGCCGCCACCGCCTGACCGCACTCCATAATTCGGCCGCGCCACCACACGCCCCGATGGCATGCTGGGACCGTGAACGGTCCCGGCATCCACCTCACCCTCGCCCCCGAACTGCGCCTCTTCGCCCCGCCCAGCCGGCGCGTCGACCGCGTACCGACCGCCACCGACGGCGCCTCCAGCCTCGGACACGTCGTCGAATCCGCCGGCGTACCCCTCACCGAGGTGGGCCGGCTGCTCGTGGACGGGCAGGAGGTCACCGTCTCCCACGTGCCCCAAGCCGGCGAATCCGTCGAGGTGTTCGGCGTGGACCGGCCCCAACAGGTCGACGGCGCCCCGCTGCGCTTCCTCCTCGACGTCCACCTCGGCACCCTCGCCCGCCGGCTGCGCCTCCTCGGCGTCGACGCGGCCTACGAGAACGAGGACATCGGCGACCCCGCCCTCGCCACCCGCTCCGCCGCCGAGCAGCGCGTACTGCTCTCCCGCGACCGCGGCCTGCTGCGCCGCCGCGAGATCTTCGCCGGCGCGTACATCTACAGCGACAACCCGGACGACCAACTGCGCGACGTCCTCGGCCGGTTCGCCCCCGAACTCGCGCCCTGGACCCGCTGCACCGCCTGCAACGGGCCGCTCCGCGAAGCCGACAAGGACAGCGTGGGCGACCGCCTGGAGCACGGCACGCAGCGCTCGTACGACGTGTTCGCGCAGTGCACCGACTGCGAGCGCGTCTACTGGCGCGGCGCCCACCACTCCCGCCTGGAGCGGATCGTCCTCGACGCCCTGGCCGAATTCGGCGACGGCGCCACCGTCTGACCAGGGCGTACGGGGTCAGAAGGCGTACGGATCGCCCGTGTCCAGCGCCAGCACCAGGTGCTCGTTGTTGGCGTGGTTGCGGTCGGTCGCGCCGCCGTCCCACAGGGTGTCGATCCGCACCGCGACCTCGGCCGGCCGCTCCCGCAGCCCGAGCACCAGCGCGATGTGACGCCCCCGCCCGTGCCGCGGCAGCGCACCCGTCTCGCACACCACCTCGCGCCGGCCGACCCGCGCACACCCCTCGGACAGCTCGTGCCGGTCGGCGAGGTCCGCCGACAGCCGCACCCGCACGGTCGCGTTCGGCACCTCCGCCGGACCCTCGTTCTGCGGCACCATCCACACCTTCAGCTGCCCGCGGGCCATCTGGACCCGGCCGTGGTAGGCCACGTCGGCCTCCTCGTCCGCCCCCGTCCAGGCACCCGCCGGACCCACCGGACCCGCCCCGCACAGCACCAGCAAGCCCGCCACCACCACACTGCGTACGGCACCACGGCGCACCGCCACCACCTCCTCGCGCGGAACGTAGCCACCCCGCCCACCCGACGATCGGACCATCACACGAACGAGGGCGAGCCGTCCGCCATTCGCCCGGCGGCCCCGCCCCGCCCCGTGCGTAGGCTTCGAGCCATGCTGATCGCCCGCTCCGCCGCCCTGTTCGCCCTCGCCGCCCTCCTGGAGATCGGGGGCGCCTGGCTCGTCTGGCAGGGCGTACGGGAACACAAGGGCTGGGCCTGGATCGGTGCCGGGGTGATCGCCCTCGGCCTGTACGGATTCGTCGCCACCCTCCAGCCGCAGGGCGACTTCGCCCGTGTCCTCGCGGCCTACGGCGGGGTCTTCGTCGCCGGGTCCCTGCTGTGGGGCGTGGTCGCCGACGGCTACCGGCCCGACCGCTGGGACGTGACCGGCGCCCTCGTCTGCCTCGCCGGGATGGCCTTGATCATGTACGCGCCGCGCCGCTGACCCGGCCTATGCTGGCGGAGATTCGCCCGTACGAACGACCGAACCGGCGGGCGAGCCCCGCGACCCCACGAGGAGCCCCGCCCATGAGCACGCGCCCGGCCACCCGAACCGCCGTAGTCACCGGCGCGAGCAGCGGAATCGGCGCGGCCACCGCCCGGCAGCTCGCCGCCGCCGGCTACCACGTCGTCCTCACCGCCCGCCGCAAGGACCGCATCGAGGCCCTCGCCGCCGAGATCACCGAGGCCGGCCACGAGGCCACCGCCCACGCCCTCGACGTCACCGACCGCCCCGCCGTCGACGCCTTCGCCGCCTCCCTCTCCCGCTGCGACGTGCTCGTCAACAACGCCGGCGGAGCCATCGGCGCCGAGCCCGTCGCCACCGGCGACCCGGCCGACTGGCGCACGATGTACGAGGTCAACGTCATCGGCACCCTCAACCTCACCCAGGCCCTGCTGCCCGCCCTCACCGCCTCCGGCGACGGCACGGTCGTCGTGCTCTCCTCCACCGCCGGCCACTCCACCTACGAGGGCGGCGCGGGCTACGTCGCCGCCAAGAACGGCGCCCGCGTCCTCGCCGAGACCCTCCGCCTGGAGATCGTCGGCCAGCCCGTCCGCGTCATCGAGATCGCGCCCGGCATGGTCAAGACCGAGGAGTTCGCCAAGACCCGCTTCCGCGGCGACGCCGCCAAGGCGGAGAAGGTCTACGAGGGCGTCGCGGAGCCCCTCTCCGCCGACGACGTGGCCGACACGATCACCTGGGCGGTGACGCGCCCCAGCCACGTCAACATCGACCTGCTGGTGGTCCGCCCCCGCGCCCAGGCCTCGAACACGAAGGTCCACCGCGAGCTCTAGCCCTTACGGGACGAGCCCGGCGCTCCTCAGGTGCGGCATCAGGGCCGCCGGCTTCAGCCCGGCGGCCTTCGCCGCGTCCAGGGCCCGCCGGAGGTCCGCCGCCAGCGTCGGCGTGAAGTGCAGCAGCACGATGTCCCCGGCCTTCAGCTGCGGGGTGGGCGGGGTCTGGCCCCAGGTGGTGAAGTCGTGCGTCCAGGTGACCAGCGCCTTCACCCCGCACGCCTTCGCCGCGAGCCGCACGTCGTCGTTGACCGCCCCGTACGGCGGACGCAGCAGCTTCGGCGCCCTCCCGAACGTCGCCTCCAGCTGCTCCCCGGCCCCGCACACCTCGGCGTCCTTCCCGGCGGCGTCGAGGGTGGTCAGGTCGGGGTGGTTGACGGTGTGGTTCTCGACGGTGGCCCGGCCCTGGTCGACCAGGCCGGTGAAGTAGGCGGTGTCGTACGAGGTCGCCCCGGGCAGCAGGAACATGGACACCGGCACCCGCTTCTCGGACAGGATCCGGGCGGCCTCGGGGTCGTGGTTCCAGCCGTCGTCGATGGTGATGAAGACGACCTTCTCCTGGGTCGGCACGTGCGACACGACGGGCGGCAGCCCCACCCCCGCCTGAGCGGACCCGGCGGCCCCGAGGGCGAGCGACAACGACGCGAGGGCGGCGACAAGCACGCGAGTTCTCCACATGCCGCCCACCTTGGTCTAGACCATCTCCCGCCGTCAATCCCCCTCCCATAAGCGGAAGTTGCCGCCCCGCAAGCCCCCTCAGAGCCCGCATGGGTGAATGCGCACGCATTGTCGGCGGGCCCCGATACGCTCCCGCCCATGAGGCACGACACCGCAGTCACCGCCGCCGCCGACCGACTCTGGGACGAGCTCCGGGGGTACCGGGTGGAGATCCTCCAGGGAAGGATCACCGCAACCCCCCACCCCGACGGGGCCCACGCCGAAACACTGACCTGGCTCACCGTCGAGTGCTCGAAGGCCGGGGCGCGGCAAGCGGGGCTCGAACCCCTCCAGGCCATCGGTCTCTGGCTGCCGTCCGGGCCGGACGACTACGCCGTTCCCGACTTCTCGCTCGTCGAATACGGCTTCCTCGACACCCACGTCGCGAGGAACTGCTACGCCCCGCACGCCTTCCGGCTGGTGGCGGAGGTGACCGACACCGACTGGTCCGACGTCCTCGGCACCAAGGCCGACTGCTACGGGCAGGCCGGCATCCCGGTCTACCTGGTCGCCGACCGCCGCCACGGCGAGGTCGTCCTCCACACCGACCCGCGCGGCGGCGAGTACCGGTCCCGCAAGCACTTCAAGCGCGGCACGTCGGTCCCCCTCCCCGAGTCCATCGGCATCAGCCTCGAACTGTCCGTTGACCGCCTCCTGGACGGGGACGAAGACTGACGCGCAGCTCGGCCGATCGGCGCCATTTGTGACACCTATCTGATGATCGGACCTCGCGCCTCACGCCGCACGGGCCGCGGCGGGCGAACCATGCGGGACAGAGGCCGCCAACGCCTCGACGTCAGACCCCCGGTTCCCACGAGGAGCACCACACATGAGTCCTGAGACAAGGACACCGTCCCGCATGGGCCCGCTGCCCGGGCAGAGCAAGTGGCTCGCCGGCGGTGCGGTGGCCGCGATGGCCATCGCGACGCTGGGCCTCGCCACCCCCGCCCAGGCGGACACCGCGCCGACGTCGGCCACGGTGGCCGCCGCGCAGCCGAGCGGCGACTGCAAGGGCAAGGGCAAGGAGAAGGACAACGACGACTACGAGCCCGAGGCCAGAAGCGGCCACAAGGACAAGTGCGAAGGGAAGCCCGGCCCGCCCGGACCTCCGGGAGCCCCCGGCGCCCCCGGTGCCCCCGGCCTGAACGGCCGCGACGGCCGAGACGGCCAGCCCGGCACCCCGGGCGCTCCCGGCGCGAACGGAGCCCCAGGCGCGAACGGCGCCCCGGGCCAGCCCGGTGCCGCAGGCCCGCCCGGACCCGCAGGAGCCAGCGCGTGCGGCAACGACATCGACGCCTTCCTCACGAACGCAACCGAGGAGTTCGCCGTCTTCCTGGTCGACGGGATCACCTACGGCGGCCACCGGCACGACGCCCGCACCGGGATCTACAACCGCCAGAACCTCAGCACCCCCACGCAGAACCCCAACTATCCCCCCGCAAACACGGTCTGCTCTGCAACCCTTTCGGTGCAGGGACAGATCGCGAACTTCAAGGTCCAGACCACGCTGGGGACCGTGTACGAGCTCAACTGCAACTCCAACGCCCCCGGGGGCGACCTCAACTGCGGCACCCTCGCTGCCCCGCGGCCGTGGGTCCCAGTGAACTTCACTACAGTGAACAACGGCCCGTTCGTGGCCAAGTAGGTCAGACCCCCTGAGCAACACACGTGTGCCGTGCCCGGATCCCTCCGGGCACGGCACGGTGCTGGAACAAAGTATTCCGCCACACGTTCGAGTGACAGCCAAGCGAAAGGGCCGGAGGCCGACGGAGTCGCGCCTACGTTCGGTGACAACACAAGCGGCCCTCGACCGGGATGGCAGTCCCAGCCGAGGGCCTCACCGACGAGGAAGAGGCACTTCCCCATGGCTGAACAGGACCCTAGCGCCCCCGTGCGCTTCATGGACCTCCAAGACCCCCGCTACGCCTACATGTTCGGCTTCCTCCAGGCCGACGGACACCTGGCGCAGGGCACGGGACAAAAGGGCAAGCTCACCGCCGAGATCAACGTGCGGGACATCCACATCCTCCGCGAATTCCAGCAGCTCACCCCGTACTACAGCTCCATCACCGAACGGGTCCGCGCACGAACTTCGCCGAGACGCACCACTCGGCGACCTGGTCCGTCTGCTCACTCGAAGCGAGGACGATCGTCAACGAGCTCGGAATCCCCTACGGCAAGAAGTCCTTCAGCATCAAGCCGCCCCGGACCGACTTCTCGCGCCGCGACTACCTCCGCGGAATGATTGACGCAGACGGCTCCCTCGGCTGGACCGCCCAGGGATTCCCCTTCCTCTCACTGACATCGGCCAGCACGGCGATCGCCGCGTACCTGTGTCACTACGGAAAGAAGATCACGGGAACGGGGCGGACGACCTCCCGCAACACCCGCGACGGCGTCTACAACGTCTGCTACTACAAAGAGGCGGCACAACAACTCGCCGCGCACTTCTACTACGACGACTGCCTCGCTCTCGCCCACAAGCAGGCGAACGCCGACGCGATCCAATCCTGGGTGCGCCCCGCGCACATGAAGGTCGCCCCGCCACGACGCCGGTGGACCGCACAGGACGACCGGGAACTGCTCGGCCTCGACGACCCGGCCGCAGCAGCGACAGCCCTGAACCGGACCGAGCAGAGCTGCGCGATGCGCCTCTGGCGGATCCGCAGCGGGCGAGTCATCGTCCCGCCGCAGTAGAAGACCCGGCAGCACAAGAGGGGCACCGTACGCACGGTGCCCCTCTCGCGTTCAGCCCTTCACGCAGACGACGGCCTTGAGCTTGGCCACGACCTGCACGAGGTCGGTCTGCTGGTCGATGACCTGCTCGATCGACTTGTACGCGCCCGGGATCTCGTCCACCACGCCCGAGTCCTTCCGGCACTCCACGCCCTGCGTCTGCTCCGCCAGGTCGCGCGCGGTGAACCGCTTCTTCGCCGCCGTACGGCTCATCTTCCGGCCCGCTCCGTGCGAGGCGGAGTTGAAGGACTTCTCGTTCCCGAGCCCCTTCACGATGTACGAGCCCGTGCCCATCGAGCCCGGGATGATGCCGTACTCACCGCTGCCGGCGCGGATCGCGCCCTTCCGGGTGACCAGCAGGTCCATGCCGTCGTACCGCTCCTCCGCCACGTAGTTGTGGTGGCAGCTGATCTCTCGGTCGAAGGAGACCTTCGCCTTCCGGAACTCCTTCCGGAAGACCTCCTTGAGCAGGCTCATCATCACGGCCCGGTTGTACTTCGCGTATTCCTGCGCCCAGAAGAGGTCGCTGCGGTACGCCTCCATCTCGGGCGTGGCCGCGAGGAACACCGCGAGGTCCCGGTCCACGAGGCCCTGGTTGTGCGAGAGCCCACGGGCCACGTTGATGTGGAAGTCCGCCAGTTCGTTGCCGATGTTCCGGGATCCCGAGTGCAGCATGAGCCAAACGCCCCCGGAGCCATCGGTTGAAACCTCAACGAAGTGATTCCCTTGGCCAAGGCTTCCCATTTGCCGCAACGCTCTGTCACGACGAAACTTCACCGCGTCCGCGATGTAGTCGAAGCGCTCCCACAAGTCCCCGAACCCCGCCTCCGAGAATCCGTACAGCCGCCCCGGGTCCACCGCCTCGCGGTGCATGCCCGCGCCCACCGGGATGGCCTGCTCGATGCGCGAGCGCAGCTTCGACAGGTCGCCCGGGAGGTCGTTCGCCGTCAGGGACGTCTTGACCGCCGACATGCCGCAGCCGATGTCGACGCCGACCGCCGCCGGGCAGACCGCGTCCTTCATCGCGATGACCGAGCCGACCGTGGCGCCCTTGCCGTAGTGCACGTCCGGCATCACGGCCAGGCCCTTGATCCACGGCAGTCCGGCCGTGTTCTGGAGCTGCCGCATCGCGCTGTCCTCGACCGACGCCGGATCCGTCCACATCCGGATCGGGACTTTCGCCCCGGGTACCTCTACATACGACATAAGACAACAATCCCCCGACATCAGCAGAAAAGTATGAATACGCGAAAAGCCGCGCTCATCACCCCAAAGCAGACAGGGAACCGGCGCCGGCACGTGCGTGTGCGATAGACATTGTGTCCATCCGTGCCCAAGTCGCGGCAACGGATTTTCCCGAGGGAGCCAAGGGGAGCCAGTGGACGTGGACCCAATGCCGGCACACCGGACGCCGGTGCGGCGCCGCCGAGTCCTGCCGGGCATCGCGATGCTCACCGCGCTCGTCGCGGGCGCGACCGGGTGCACCGATGGCAACGGCATCGGGACCAGCGACCCCAAGGGCGGCGGGAGCAGTGCCGCGCCCGCGCAGCCCGGCAAGTACCGCAGCCTGCCGCAGCCCTGCAAGGCCGCCGACGCCAAGCGGCTCAAGGCCATGCTCCCGGCCGCCGACTCCCTCACCACCGAGCAGCGCGAACGGCTCTACGCCGGGACCGCGGACCCCTCCTACGACGGGGACCGGCACGTCGGCTGCCGCTGGAACGCGCAGACCCCCGAGGGGAACCTGCTGCTGTCGGTCACCTTCGAGCGCGTGGTCTCGTACGACCGCGCCACGACGAGCGACGACGACAAGGCCCGCCAGGTGTACGTGCGCCTGCTGACCGCCGCGAAGCTGCCCTTCCCCGGGCCCTCGGGGAGCCCGACCCCCGGCGCCGCGCCCGGCGCCGGCAACGGTAACGGTACGAATACGAGTGCCGGCCCCAGCGCGCCCCCCGCCCCCGCTCCCAGCGGCAGCACCGCACCCCCGCCGGCCGCCTCCGCTCCTGGTTCCGCTTCGCCGTCCGCGCCCGCCTCGCCGGCCTCCCCGAGCGCTTCGCCCGAGCTCGGCTCGCGGGTCCTGGAGGGGCTCGGCAGCGAGGCGTTCCTCGACGACAAGCTCAGCGCGGCCGGTGCCACCGCCGCCCAGGCGCGGACGGTGCGGATCGTGTTCCGCACCTCGAACGTCCTCGTCACCGTCGAGTACAGCGTCCAGCCGTCCGGACCGGGCTCGGTCCCCCCGAGCGCGGAAACGCAGGACAAGGCGCGCCAGTTGGCGCAGGCCCTGGCCGAGCGTTTCAGCGAGTGACGGCGCCGCCCCGAGGGGGCGCGCACGCCCCGCGTGACGGCGCGCACAGCAGCCGGGCGCCCGATCGGGCTACCGTTGCTCGGGTCCAGCGCCCGCAACGCGCCCCGAAGAAGACCCCAACGTCTGAAGGAACCATGCACCGATCAGCCTCGCGCCTCACCCGCGTTCTCGCCTGCGCAGCCGTCCCGGTGATCCTCACCGTCGCCGGTTGCTCCTCCGACTCGGACAAGTCCTCGGGTGCCAAGGACTCCGGCAAGAAGACCGAAGCCTCCTCGCCCGCCAAGCCCGGGTCGAAGTCCGCGGCCCCGCTGGAGAAGGTGGCCTTCGCGAAGCTGCCCGACCCGTGCAAGGCCGTGACCGGCAAGAGCGTCGACTCGCTCGTGCCGGAGGCGAAGGAGAAGAGCGGGACGGCGGCCAAGTCGAACGACCTGGGCAACCGCGCCAGCTGCTCCTGGAACGGCCTCAAGACGGACGGCGTGAAGGGCTCGCAGTACCGCTGGCTCTCCGTCTCCCTGGTCCGCTACGACTCGCACGCCTCGCTCGGCAGCGGCAACAAGCGCGCCGAGGAGCAGTACAACAAGCAGATCGAGCTGGCGAAGACCACCGAGGGCGCGCACGACGTCAAGGCCGAGCCCGCCTCCGGAGTCGGCGACGCGGCCACCTCCGTGGTCTTCGGCGTGAAGAAGGACGTCGAGTTCCTCAACAACTCGGTCGTCGTCCGCGCCCAGAACGTGGTCGTCACCGTCGACTACAACGGTGCCGCCTACGAGGGCGCCGGCGCCCCCGACCAGGGCAAGCTGCTCCAGGACGCGATCACCGCGGCCAAGGAGACGGTGGCCGCGATCGGCGCCGCCAACACCGGTGAGGGGGCTGCTCCGTCGGGTTCCGCTTCGGCTTCCGCTTCCCCGTCGGCGCAGTCGTAGGGACAATCCCTCCGACAAGAGGGGGCCTAGGGAACGGGTGACGCGCAGTCACCCGTACGCTGTGCCTGCTGTGGCTCGACAACGGAGGGGGACCGCGGGTGGCCGCGATGCAGCTGACTCGTACACACCGGATACTCATCGGTGTCGTGGTCGCCGGAGCCGTGGTCATCGCGGCCATCGGTTTCGCGGGCTCTTACGCCGCGGTCCGCGCACTGGCCCTGAAGAAAGGCTTCGGCAGCTTCTCGCTGGTGTTCCCGATCGGCATCGACGCGGGCATCTGCGTCCTGCTGGCGCTGGACCTGCTGCTGACGTGGATCCGCATCCCGTTCCCCCTGCTGCGCCAGACGGCGTGGCTGCTGACGGCGGCGACGATCGCGTTCAACGGCGCGGCGGCCTGGCCCGACCCGCTGGGCGTGGGCATGCACGCGGTGATCCCGGTGCTGTTCGTGGTGACGGTCGAGGCGGCGCGGCACGCCGTGGGCCGGATCGCGGACATCACCGCGGACCGGCACATGGAGGGCGTGCGGATCACCCGCTGGCTGCTGTCCCCGGTGCCCACCTTCAAGCTGTGGCGCCGGATGAAGCTGTGGGAGCTGCGCTCCTACGAGCAGGCCGTGGGCATGGAGCAGGACCGGCTGATCTACCAGGCGCGGCTGCAGGCCCGGTACGGGCGGGCGTGGCGGCGCAAGGCGCCGGTGGAGGCGCTGATGCCGCTGCGGCTGGCGCGGATCGGCGTGCCGCTGTCGCAGACGGCCCCCGAGGGGCTGGCGGCGGCGGGCATCGACCCGGTGCTGCTGCCCCCGGCGGTCGCGAAGGGTCCGGTCGTCGCCGCAGGGCCGGCGGTGACGGGCCCGGACGCCCCCGCCGCCGCCCTGCCGGCGGCGCCGGTGGCCGCGGGAGGCGCCTCGGCCGCGGTACCGGCCCAGGCGGCGCCCGCTCCCGCCCTGGCGGCCGCTGCCAGGGCCGACGGTTCCGACGGGTCCGGCGGCGACGCGGCGCCGGAGGTGCCCGAGCAGCGGGAGGGCCAGGACGGGGCCCCGCGGTCCCGCCAGCCCCTCGCCCCCGCGCCCTTCGCGGTGGACCCGAAGGCCATGCCGGCCGCGCACGACAGTGCCTGGTTCGCGGGGCCGCGGGCGCCGCAGGCCACGTACGAGGGCGACTACAACCCCCAGTACGTCGAAGGCCTGGAGCCGACTCCGGTCATGGCCCCGGCCGGCCCCGGGGAGGAGCCGCTGCCGGAGCAGCTGGAGCTGGAGCAGCCGGAGCAGCCCGAGGCGGAGGACGCCGAGGAGGAGAAGTTCGCGGAGGCCGCGTACGAGGTCTTCCGGGCGTACATCGACCGGTACTCCCACTTCCCGGAGACGGACGAGCTGGACAAGCGCCTCTCCGCACACCTCGGGCAGACGCACCCGCGCAGCGAGGCCGAGCTCAAGCGGCTGATGCCCGCGCTCAAGCAGCGTTACCAGCGCGACCTGGAGAGCGAGCACATCGCGTAGCCGTCAGGACACCGTGCATGCGGAAGGGCCCGCACCCCGAGGGGTGCGGGCCCTTCCGCATGCTGGGGCCGCGTACGCGCGATCAGGCGGCGAGCAGCTTGCGCACCCGCTCGGCGCCGACGGCGAGGAGCAGCGTGGGCAGGCGCGGGCCGGTCTCCCGGGTCACGAGCAGGCGGTAGAGCAGGGCGAAGAACTCGCGCTGGGCGACCTTCAGCTCGGGGGTCGGCTTGGCGTCGGGCTCCAGGCCGGCCATGACCTTCGGCACGCCGTAGACGAGGGTGGTGAGCCCGTCCAGGGACCAGTGCGAGTCGAGGCCCTCCAGCAGCAGCCGCAGGGACTCGCGTCCGGCGTCGTCCAGGGAGGACAGCAGCTCGGTGTCGGCGTCCTCGCGGACCAGGGTGCGCTGGTCGGCCGGGACCTGGGTGGTGATCCAGTTCTCGGCGCGGTCCAGGCGCGGCCGTACGTCGTCGAGGGTGGTGAGCGGCTGCGACGGGTCCAGGTCGGAGAGGATGCGCAGGGTCTGCTCGTCGTGCCCGGCGGTGATGTCGACGACCGACGCGAGGGTGCGGTACGGCATCGGGCGCGGGGTGCGGGGCAGCTCGTGGGAGGCGACGCGTACGGCGCGGGCGTGCGCGGCGGCGTCGGCCGGCAGCACGGAGCCGTCGGCGACCTTGGCCTCCAGCTTGTCCCACTCGTCGTACAGGCGCTGGATCTCCTGGTCGAACGCGATCTTGAAGGACTGGTTCGGGCGGCGGCGGGCGTACAGCCAGCGCAGCAGCTGCGGCTCCATGATCTTCAGCGCGTCGGCCGGGGTGGGGACGCCGCCCTTGCTGGAGGACATCTTGGCCATGCCGGAGATGCCGACGAAGGCGTACATCGGGCCGATGGGCTGCTCGCCGCCGAAGAGGCCGACGACCTGCCCGCCGACCTGGAACGACGAACCCGGGGAGGAGTGGTCCACGCCCGACGGCTCGAAGACGACGCCCTCGTAGGCCCAGCGCATCGGCCAGTCGACCTTCCAGACCAGCTTGCCGCGGTTGAACTCCGACAGCTTGACGGTCTCGGTGAACTCGTCCTCCGTGCAGACGTAGGTCAGCTCGGTGGTCGCGTCGTCGTACGCGGTGACCTTGGTGAAGTCCTTGTTGCACTCGCCGCAGTACGGCTTGTACGGGAAGTACTCCGCGCCCTCGGCGCTGCCGTCGTCCTCGCCGGCGGCGCCGGAGCCCTCGGCGGCCTCCAGCTCGGCCTCGTCGACCTGCTTCTGCTGGGGCTTCTTGCCGCCCGGCTTCTGCTTGGTGCGGTACTGGGCGAGGATCGCGTCGATGTCGCCGCGGTGCTTCATCGCGAACAGCACCTGCTCGCGGTAGGCGCCGGAGGTGTACTGCTCGGTCTGGCTGATGGGGTCGTACTCGACGCCCAGCTCGGCCAGGGAGGCGACCATGGCGGCCTTGAAGTGCTCGGCCCAGTTCGCGTACGAGGAGCCCTCGGGCGCGGGCACGGCGGTCAGCGGGCGGCCGATGTGCTGGGCGTGGGACTCCTCGGAGACACCCGGGATGCCCTTGGGGACCTTGCGGTAGCGGTCGTAGTCGTCCCAGGAGATGAGGTGGCGGACCTCGTGGCCCCGGCGGCGGATCTCGTCCGCGACCAGGTGCGGGGTCATGACCTCGCGCAGGTTGCCCAGGTGGATCGGGCCGGAGGGAGAGAGTCCGGACGCGACGACGATCGTTTTGCCGGGTGCTCGGCGCTCCGCCTCGGCGATGACCTCGTCCGCGAAACGGGAGACCCAGTCGGTCTCTGTGCTGCTGCTCTGCGCGCTCTGAGCCACGACACGTCCTTCTATCTCGAATGCTGGCTATGGCCATTCTCCCAGACGGAAGGGGCCGCTCCGGGGTTGCTTCCGCCCACTGATACGCGCCGCCATATACCGGGAAAGGGGCACCCTCCGCGTGGGATACTCGGCACTTGTCGGAACAACCAAGTGCACGCGCACGTGCAACCTCACAGGAACGGCAGCTCATGGCCTCGGTCCCTTCCCTCGCTTCTTCCGTCGAACAGCGCGTCTCGGACGCCCTCGCCTCCGCCCTGCCGGAGGCCGGTGCCGCCGACCCGCTGCTGCGACGTAGCGACCGGGCCGACTTCCAGGCCAACGGCATCCTGGCGCTCGCGAAGAAGGCCAAGGCCAACCCGCGCGAGCTGGCCGCGACCGTCCTGGAGGGCCTGGACAAGGGCGGCGTGATCAAGGACGTCGAGGTCTCCGGCCCCGGCTTCCTCAACATCACCGTCTCCGACGAGGCGATCATCCGGACGCTGGCCGCCCGCGCCGCCGACGACCGGCTCGGCGTGCCGCTGAACGAGTCCGCGGGCACCACGGTGATCGACTACGCGCAGCCCAACGTGGCCAAGGAGATGCACGTCGGCCACCTGCGGTCCGCCGTGATCGGCGCGGCGATGGTGGAGATCCTGGAGTTCACGGGCGAGAAGGTCGTCCGCCGCCACCACATCGGCGACTGGGGCACCCAGTTCGGCATGCTCATCCAGTACCTGCTGGAGCACCCGCACGAGCTGGACCACAAGGGCGGGGACGAGGAGGCCTCCGGCGAGGAGGCCATGTCCAACCTCAACCGCCTCTACAAGGCCTCGCGCGCCCTGTTCGACTCCGACGAGGAGTTCAAGACGCGTGCCCGGGCCCGGGTGGTGGACCTCCAGGCGGGCGACCCGCAGACGCTGGAGCTGTGGCAGCGGTTCGTCGACGAGTCGAAGATCTACTTCTACTCGGTCTTCAACAAGCTGGACATGGACATCCAGGACCCGGACGTCGTCGGCGAGTCCGGCTACAACGACATGCTGGTCGAGACCTGCAAGCTGCTGGAGGAGTCGGGCGTCGCCGTCCGCTCCAACGGCGCGCTGTGCGTGTTCTTCGACGAGTACAAGGGCCCGGACGGCAACCCGACCCCGCTGATCGTGCAGAAGTCCGACGGCGGCTTCGGCTACGCCGCCACCGACCTCTCGGCGATCCGCAACCGCGTCACCGACCTGGCGGCCACCAGCCTGATCTACGTGGTGGACGCGCGGCAGTCCCTGCACTTCAAGATGGTGTTCGAGACGGCCCGCCGGGCCGGCTGGCTGAACGACGGGGTCAAGGCCGTGCAGCTGGCCTTCGGCACGGTCCTCGGCAAGGACGGCAAGCCGTTCAAGACCCGTGAGGGCGAGACCGTCCGGCTGGTCGACCTGCTGGACGAGGCGGTGGACCGCGCCACTGCCGTGGTCCGCGAGAAGGCCGAGAAGGTGGGCCTGACCGAGGCCGAGATCGTCGAGAACGGCCAGTACGTGGGCATCGGCGCGGTGAAGTACGCCGACCTGTCGACGTCCGCGGCCCGCGACTACAAGTTCGACCTGGACCAGATGGTCTCGCTCAACGGCGACACCTCCGTCTACCTCCAGTACGCGTACGCCCGTATCCGGTCCATCCTGCGCAAGGCGGGCGACCGGAAGCCGGTCGCGCACCCGGAGCTGGAGCTGGCCCCGGCCGAACGCGCGCTGGGCCTGCACCTGGACGGCTTCGGAACGCTGATCGAGGAGGCCGCCGCCGAGTACGCCCCGCACAAGCTGGCGGCGTACCTGTACCAGCTGTCGACGCTGTTCTCGGCGTTCTACGAGCACTGCCCGGTCATCAAGCCGGAGCCGGAGCTCGTCATCGCCGAGAACCGCCTGTTCCTGTGCGAGCTGACCGCCCGCACACTGACCAAGGGCATGGGCCTCCTCGGGATCCGGACCCCCGAGAAGCTCTGACGCACCGTCCGGCGACGGCCCCCGGCGCAACCACCCCGCGCCGGGGGCCGTCGCGTTCTATCGTGTAAGGCGTCCGATCCGAGGAGGAGCCGGAAATGACGACCGCGACGCCTGCGCCGGGTGGATCCGTCCCGCCCATGCCCGAGTACACGCCGAAGGCCCTGCGCGCCGCCATAGCCGCTCACGCACCGGCCCTGCTGCCGGATTTCGACTCCGCCTGGCAGCGGCAGATCTGCGACGCCTACGACATCGGTCCGGTCCCGGCCTTCATGGCCCGCTGGTGGGGCGAGTACGCCCTCGCACGCGACCCCGGGCTCGACCGGCACGTGGCCGACCTGGAAGAGCGTGCCGCCGAAGCCACTGAAGCCGACACGGCTCGCGCCCTCCTGGACGCGGCTTCCCGCATCCGCCACCGGCTGCGTGCCCTGGAGCCGGGCGAGTGAGCGAGGAGTTCACCGGGCCGCCGTGGGCGGTGGACTACACGCAGGATGCCGAGAAGTACCGGATCGGCCTGCCCGACGAGCCCCGGGAGGCGTGTCGTGAGGCCCTCTTCGAGTTGCTGACCGCGCGCCACCCGTACCGCGGGGAGAACGCGGAACCGGCGCGGTCCACCATCCCCCGAGGCCCGCACATCGCGTACTTCGACGGCGGCCGCGGATGGATCCGGTTCACCTTCCTGCCCCGCGTGGCCGAGCCTCAGATCGTGGTGGAGGAGGTCTTCTGGCAGTAGCCGACCCGACGCCGCCCCGGCCGGACCCATTGTCCGGGATGACGGTGTCCCGTCATGCCCTCCCCGTTCGACCGCGCAATACCGATCGGTAGCTTTCCGTTCACCCGGCCCCCCTACGTTCGGTCCGACCGTGCCGAACACCCGAGGGGACATCTCCCGCACATGCGCCGCAGACCGTTGAAGACGCTCACCGTCCTCTCCATAGCCGCCTCCGTGGCCGCCGGTACCGCCGCCACGGCGAACTCCGCGCCGCAGCAGAGCGACTCGCGCCAGGACGTCCGGAACGTCATCTACCTGCTCGGTGACGGCATGGGCCGCACCCACGTGACGGCCGCCCGCGACCGGTTCATGGGCCCCGGCGGCAAGCTCACCATGGAGACCCTCCCCCACACGGGCGCGGTCGCCACGTACGCCGTCGAGAAGAACAGCGCGAAGCCCGCCCTGGTCACCGACTCGGCCAGCTCCGCCACCGCCTGGGCCTCCGGCGTGAAGACCTACAACGCGGCCATCGGCGTGGACTCGTACGAGAAGAAGGTCGCCACGCTGATGGAGCAGGCCCACGCGGCCGGCTTCGCCACGGGCAACGTCTCCACCGCCGAGATCACCGACGCCACCCCGGCCGCCCAGTTCAGCCACGCCCTGCTGCGCGGCTGCCAGGGCCCGACCTACTCGGACGCCGCCTGCCTCCCGAAGAAGGAGGACGGCAGCTACGAGCAGGCCCCGGCCGACAAGACGCTGGTCACGCCGATCGCCGAACAGATCGCCCGCAACGGCACCGCCGACGTCATCCTCGGCGGCGGCCTGGCCCGCTTCGAGCCCGAGGACCAGAAGGCCCTCCAGGCCCAGGGCTACCAGGTCCTCGGCAACTTCGGCGACCCGAAGCTGCCCGCGCAGACCGCCGCCAGCCAGAAGGTCGCCACCAAGGCCGACCTCGACAAGGCGAACGGCAAGAAGGTCATCGGCCTGTTCAACCGCGGCAACCTGACCGTCGAGCACAACAAGGCGGCCCTGCCGGCCGACGCCCCGCAGAAGCAGGAGCCGACGCTCGCGGACATGACCCGCAAGTCGATCCAGCTGCTGACCGACCGCAAGCAGGGCGGCTCGTACGACCGCAACAAGTCGAAGAAGGGCTTCTTCCTGCAGGTCGAGGGCGCCCAGATCGACAAGCGCTCGCACGCGAACGACGCCTCGCAGGCCCTCGACGAGATCAAGGCGTTCGACGACGCGGTCAAGGCCGCGTACGAGTTCGCGAAGAAGGACGGCCACACCCTGGTGATCGTCACGGCGGACCACGAGTGCGCCGGCTTCAACATCATCGAGAAGGGCACCTACACCAACGCCGAGGCCGTCGCGCCCCCGTCCAACACGGACGGCGGCAACCCCGCCAACAACAGCGTCCCGTCGCGTTCCTCCTCGGGCGCCAAGGACCCGGTCCGCTCCAGCGGCATCGTGAACGGCGCGGGCTCCGGTGACACGAAGAACTTCGGCCCGGCCACCTTCCGTACGCCCGACGACCCGGCGGGCGTCAAGGACGGCAGCCCCGACGCCAGCCTGTGGCTGACCTACCTGTCGGGCAACCACACCGGCGCCGACGTCCCGATCTACGCCTACGGCCCGAACGGCAGCGCGTTCGCCGCGAGCCAGAACAACACCGAGCTGTACGGCAAGATGTACCGCTCGCTGTTCGGCCGCTCCCCGCAGCAGCACTGATACCCGGCGGCCGGGGCCCGGGGGCGCACTCCCCCGGGCCCCGGCCGCCGTCTTTCCCCGGCCTTCCAGGAGCACCCCCGATGACGCTGACCCACCTCCCCCGTGTCGCGGCCGCCGCCACGGCCGTCGCCGCCCTGCTCGCGCTCGCCACGGGCTGCTCGGACGCCGGAGCCCGGCCCGCGGCGGCCCAGGACGCCGTCCCGGCCGCCTCGCCGGTGGCCCTGCCGGCGCCGCGCACCGCACCCTCCCCCGACGCCGTGCTCACCCCGGCCCCCGCGGCGGGCGAGGTCCGCGTCCAGCAGGGCCCGTTCACGGACCGCGTCCAGCTCACCGCCCTGCGCCTGACCGCCGCCTCCCCGTCCTCGTCCTCGGTCACCGGTCACGTCGCGATCAGCTCCGACATCAGCGACACCCTGGCCCTGGAGATCACCGCCGCCTACTACGACGCGGACGGCCGCCTGCTGGGCACGGGATCCTTCCACCACGAAGAGGAGGGCGAGGAAGCCCACGCCCAGCACGCCGGGGGCCCGCGCGCGGCCGGGGAGGGCATCGACTTCACCGTCCCCGCCGACCGCCTCACGGGCACCCCCGCGAGCGCGGTCCTGACGATCCCGGTCCTCGTCAACGAGTAGCCCCGCCAAGGGACATGTGAGGCGGAACACAGGAAACGTTCCGCCGGGGCGGCTCCTCTTCGGTGTGTCAGGGCGCGACACGCGAAGGGAGCACACACATGAACCTCACGGCACGGCGGCGGACCGCACTCGCGGTGGCGGGACTGTTGGGGGCCGACGGCCTCGTCCACCTCTACTGGGCCACCGGCGCCACCTGGCCCGCCCCGGACGAACGGGCCCTGTCCCTGGCCGTACTCGGCCTGGAGACCTCCTTCGGCCCGCCCGTCGTCCTCCCGCTGGCCGCGCTGACGCTGACCGCCGGGGCGGCCGTCCTCGCGCACGGGCACGGCCGCGGCGGCCGCCTGACCCGGGCCGTGACGGGCGCGGTGGCCGCGGGCCTGGCCGTACGCGGCCTCGCGGGCCTGGGCTGGGCCGCCGGCCTCCTCCCCAGCCCGCCGGACAGCCCCTTCCACGCCCTCAACCTCGCGGTGTACACCCCGGCCTGCCTGGCCTTCGGCTGGGCGGCGGCCCGGCTGGCGCGGGAGCGGTGACGGTCAGCGCCGCCGGAACGGTCCCCGCAACCGCCGCCACCAGCCGCGCAGGCCCCGGCGGCGCCTGGATTCCCGCAGGGCCTCGTAGAACGCCTGGTCGGCGAGTGCTTCGCGGTCCGGCAGAGATAGCCGCTGGAACACGAGCGACGCGTCCAAGTGAGCGCCCATGGCCCGAAAGAAGTCCCCCATCCGGTGGTACGCGGTGCCGAGCCCGTACAGCGCCTCCGCCGGCCACACGAGTCGGCGTCCGTACCGGCGCCACTGGAGGGCTTCCTCGAACGCCTCCACCGCACCGGGCAGGTCTGACGACTCCAGCAAGAGCTGCCCCGCCGACGTCAGCCGTATTCCCTGCCAGTCGTGGTCCCCCGCCGCACCGGCGGCCCGGCCGGCCTCCCGCAGCACCGTTGCCGCTTCAACGTCGCGTCCCTGCTCACGGAGCAGCAGGCCGAGCCGATGGGCGGCATCGCCCTCCTCGCGCCACTCGCCAATGCACCGGAACATCGCAACGGCTTCCCGGTAGCGGGAGGCCGCGTCGGTTGTCCGCCCTGCTGTCCTGAGGGCCGCGCCCAGATGGGCCAACGCACGTGCCCTCCGCAGGCTCTGACCGTCCACCGACAGAGCGGCCACGCTCTCCTCCAGCGCCGCGACCGCCTCCTCCGCCCGGCCCAGCCCGGCAAAGAGGCGGCCAAGGTTGCCCAGCGCTTCCGCCGCGTCCTCCCGTCTGCCCAGCGTGCGCAGGAGCTCGATGGCCCGGAGGCTCGTGTCATGGGCTTCTTCCAGCTGCCCGGCGTTCAGCCTGAGGTGCGCCAGGTTCACCAGGGCCGCTGCCTTGTCCGGGCCGTCGCCCTGGCCGTCGTAAAAGGCGGCGACGCGGTCGGCCAGCTCGATCGCCTCCGATGACCCCGAGCTCTGCCACAGCACGACGCTGAGCCCGCTCATCAGACGGTGTTCGACGTCCCGGCGTCCGATCCGGCGGGCCTCGTCGACCGCGATACGCATGACGTGGACCGCCTCGTCGAGCAACCGCCGCCTGGTCAGGTACGCGCACAGGTGAGCGGCGAAGCCGATGGTCCCCTCGGCCCAGCCGAGCGCGGCGCAGGCGGGCACGAGGGCCAGGAGGCTGGCGCGCTCCCCGTCCAGCCAGTGCAGAGCTTCCTCCTCGTCCTCGAAGTACTCCGCCTCGGGTATGTCCGGCTGGGGGTGGATGTGGGCGTAGGCGCCCCGCGTCATCCGTGAGTAGAACCCAAGGACCCGGTCCACGGCCGACTGACGCGCGTCGGATTCCGCGCACGCGGCGGCGAGTTCATCGGCGTACAGCCGGACCAAGTCGTGCATGCGCCAGCGTTCCGAGCCCGTGGGCTGCTCCGTGAGGAACCCCGCACCGGCCAGGCCCGCCAGGGAGACCCGGGTGCGGGCGATCACCTCGGACAGGTCTTCGTCCTCGCCGCCGTGCTCCCGGGCGACGGCAGCGACGGCCGTATGGCAGTCCGGCCCCGGTACCACCGTAAGCAGCCTCAGCATCCGCTGCTGTTCCTCCGGCAGCCGGGCGTACGACAGTCCGAACGCGGCCCGCACCCCCGTCGGGAGGCCGGCGCGGTCGCGGGGGCTCAGGGCCTCCAGCCGGGTGCGGGCGTCCGCGAGCCGGCGGGCCAGCTCCGCCGCCCTCAGCCCCGGGTCGCCCGCCAGGACCGCCGCCGCCACGCCGAGTGCCAGCGGCAGCCACCCGCAGTGTCCGGCGACCTCCGCGAGGGCCGACGGCTCCGCACCCGGTCTCGGGTCGTCCGGCCGGACCCGGCGCAGCACGTCGGCGATCAGCTCCCCGGCGGCGTCCGCCCCGAGCACCTCCAGGTCCAGCACCCGCGCCCCGAAGTCCGGGGCGACGAGCCGGTCCCGGGAGGTGACGAGCAGCCGGTGGACGTCCCCGCCGGGCGGTACGAGGTCCCGTACCTGGGCGGCGTCACCCGCGTCGTCGGCGACCACCAGCACCCGGCACCCCTCCCCCGCCCGGGCCGCCAGCTCCGACCGGTACCGGGCGAGCTGCCCGTCGGGGGTGGCCGGCAGCTCGGCGGCCGGCACGCCCAGCCCCTCCAGCAGGGTCCCGACGGCCTGCCCGGAGCCGACCGCGCCGGACGGGTCGTAGCCGCGCAGCGACAGGAACAGCACCCCGCCCGTGAACCAGCCGAGCCCCAGGGCCCGTTCCGCGGCGGTGACGGCGAGCGCGCTCTTGCCGACCCCGGCGAGGCCTGCCACCACCACGGCCCGCTGCCCGCTGCCGGGCTCCAGCGCGGCCAGCACCTCCCCGAGCTCGTCCTCCCGCCCGACCAGCGCCTCGGGCGCCTGCGGCAGGGCGCGCGGCGAAACCTGCCCGCGGCCCGCACCGGCGTAGTAGTCCCCGCTCACGACGAACTGCTGGATCCGGGCGTCCCCTTCGGCCCGGGCCCACTGCTCCGAACTCGCCATGCCCTCCACGATGGCACCGCCGTCGGGCCGCGCCCAGGCCCGGGAGTCACCCGTACGGACCGATTCCGGCCGCCGGGACCGGGTAGGGGATGGCCCGTCCAGCCCCAGTACCCCAGCAGCACCGACGGAGGCATCCGTGCCCGACATGAACGGCCCCTACAAGCCCGGCACCCCGTGCTGGATCGACCTGATGGTCCCCGACCAGCAGGCGGCGCTCGACTTCTACTGCGACCTCTTCGGCTGGCAGGGCGAGGTCGGCCCGGCGGAGACGGGCGGGTATTCCGTCTGCACCCTGAAGGGGAAGCCGGTCGCCGGGATCATGAAGGCGATGAACCCGGACGGGACGGTGCCGGACCCGCTGCCGCCGACGGTGTGGACGACGTACCTGTCGACGGACAGCATCGACTCGACGGTCAAGTCCGTCACCGACGCGGGCGGCACGGTCATGATGGGCCCGATGGACGTCATGGACCTCGGCCGGATGGCCGTGGTCTCCGACCCGGCCGGCGCGGTCGTCGGGCTGTGGCAGCCCGGCACGTTCGACGGCGCGGGCATCGTCAACGAGCACGGCGCGCTGATCTGGAACGAGCTGACCACGCCCGACCTGGCGGGGGCGTCGGCGTTCTACTCCTCCATCCTGCCGGTGACGACGACGGAGTCGGAGATGGAAGGCGCCGAGGGGTACGTCGAGTTCCAGGTCGCCGGGCGTGCGGTCGGCGGGATGATGGACATGAGCAAGATGCCGCCGGGCGTGCCGCCGCACTGGCAGCCGTACTTCCACGTGGACAGCGTGGACGACGTCCAGGCCGCCGCCGTCCGCGCGGGCGCCACCGTCCTGGCCCCGGCCTTCGACATGGTCGCGGGCCGCATGGCGGTCCTGGCCGACCCGCAGGGCGGGGCGTTCTCGATCATCACGGCATCGATGCAGGAGAACCCGGCCTAGGGTTCATCCCCAGCCTGTGGGTAACCACCCCCGCCGCGCCGCCACCGGCGGCGGGGCGGGTCCGGCTGTCCCCGCAGCTCGGCGGCAGCCCCCCGCGCCGTCGTCTCCTGAGCGGTGTCTCCGATCGCCGCGTACAGATCCGCACCCCGCTCAAGGGCATCGGCGGCCTCCGCGGGGCGGTCCAGGGCGTACAGCGCGAAGCCCAGGCCCACCAGCGCGGCCGCCTCCTCCTCGGCCCGGTCCCCGCAGGCGGCGAAGAGGAGGCCCGCGCGCTCGTGCCCCTCCCGCGCCTCTTCCCACCGTCCCCCTCGACCCCGGACCAGCGCCAGGTCGTTCAGGATCTGCGCTTGCGGATAGAGCTCCGTCGTCTCCTCGAAGACGACGAGGGCCTCTTCGTAGCGCGCCTCGGCCTCTTGGTCCCGGTCCAGCGCCCGCAGCGCGTCGGCGAGCCGTTTCAGGGTGCCCGCCGCCTGTCTGCGGTTCCCGAACTCCCGCTGCGTGGCGAGGGCCTGTTCCCTGGCGGCCAGGGACTCCTCGTGCCGTCCGGTCAGCCAGAGCGCGTCGGCCAGGGAGTTCAGCGCAGCCGCCTCACGGTGGAAGTCGCCGAGCCCGCCCATGATCGACACCGCCTGCCGGTGCAGGGAGACGGCCTCCTCCAGCCGCCCCGTCCGCTCGAAGACCTCGGCCAGACTGGCCAGGACGGTGCCCTTCCCGTGGCGGATGCCGAGCTCGCGGAAGATCTTCAGCGCCTCCCTGAGACACCGCTCCGCCTCGGCCCACTGCTCCCGCCGCATGTGCACGGTGCCCAGCGTGTTGAGGGCCTTCCCCTCCCCCATCCTCAGGGAGTTCACCCGGAACACCTCCAGCGCCCGGACCAGCGATGCCGTCGCCCCGTCCAGCTGCTCGGCACCGGCGTACGCGAGCGCGAGGTCGTACAGCCGTGCACCGATGTCCTCCGGGTGCCCCGTCCGCTCCGCGGCCGCGAGCATCCTCTGCGCCACCAGCACCGCGTCCTGCCGGTACCGGTAGATCTGGAGGTACGGGATCAGCGTGGTGCCGAGCTCCATGGCCACCGCCGGCCGCCCCGCGTCCCCGGCGAAGCCCACGGCCGCGACCAGCATGGCCCGTTCCCCGTCCAGCCAGTCCAGCGCCTGCGCCACCGACGGCAGGCCCGGCCCCGGGGCCACGGGGGCCCCGTTCACGCCCACGGCCCCTGTCGCCTTGCCCACGTCCAGGACCAGGCTGCCCAGCAGTGCGTCCACCGCCTCCTCCCGGCCGTCCTCCGCCGCGCACTCCTCGCCGCGCTCCCGCGCGTACAGCCGGACCAGGTCGTGCATCCGCCAGCGTCCCGAGCCGACCGGCTCCTCCGCGAGCAGGGAGGCCCGTACGAGGGCTGCCAGCTTCGGGCGCAGGTCGGCGGCCTCCTCGCCCGTGAGCAGCGCCGCGTAGGCCATGGCGCAGTCCGGGCCCGGGTTCACCGTCAGCAGCCGGAAGACGCGGGCCTGGTCCGCCGGGAGCCGCCCGTACGAGAGGTCGAACGCCGCCCGGACCCCGTCGTCCAGCTCCGAGTCCAGTTTGGCCAGCCGGGTCCGGGCGTCGGCCAGTTGGGCCGCGAGCCGCGTTACGGGGAGTCCCGGATCGCCCGCCAGGAGCGCGCCCGCCACCGTGAGGGCCAGCGGCAGCCGGCCGCACTGCTCGGCGACCTCCGTGAAGGCTTCCGGTTCCGCCGCCGGGCGGGGGTCCTGCGGCCAGGTCCGCAGCACCGCCCTGGCGAGGAGTTCGGCGGCCGGGTCGGGCGCCAGCTCGTCCAGGGCCACCACCCGCACGGAGAAGTCCCGGTGCACGAGCCGGTGCCGGGAGGTGATCAGCAGCCGGTGTCCGGGGTTCGCCGGTACGAGGTCCCGCACCTGGGCCACCTCGCCCGCGTCGTCGGCGACGATCAGCACCCGCTGTCCGGCCCGCGCGCACTCCGCCAGCAGCCCCCGGTACAGCGCCGCCCGGCCGTCCTCGGACTGCGGCATGTCCGCCTCGCGGATCCCGAGCTGCCCCAGCATCTCCCGCACCGCGTCGGGCCCGCTCACCCCGCCGCCGGCCGCGTAGCCGCGCAGGCGCAGGAAGAACACCCGGTCCCCGAACCAGTCCAGCTCCGCCGCCCGGTGGGCCGCCGCCACCGCGAGCGCGCTCTTCCCGACCCCGGCCAGGCCCGCCACCACGGCCACGGTGGGCCCGCCGTCGGCGAGGAGGGACAGCAGCTCCTCGGCCGGCCCGTCCCTTCCGACGAGGACGGGGGGCGCCTCGGGCAGGCCGAGCCCGGCCCGGGGCACGGGTCCGGCCCCGGGGGCGTAGTTGACCTGGTCGCCGGCGATCTGGGTGATGCGGGCGTTGCCGCTCGCCCTGGCGTGCTGCTCCGACGTCACGAGGACGGCTCCTCGGCCTCGCCGCCGCCGCGCTGGTCGATGCGGGAGTCGCCGTCCGCGCGGGCGTTCTGGTTGACCCCGCCGGGGGCGGCGCCGCCGCCGTGCTGGGTGATCTGCGAGGTGCCGGAGGCGCGGGCGCGCTGGTTGAGGGAGCCGCCGCCGGAGCCACCGGCCCACACGCCGCCCACGAGGGCGAGTACGGCCGCCACGGCCCCGCCGAATCCGGCGGCGGCGGAGACCCGGTCGGAGTCCTTCTCGGGGAACAGCCCGAAGGGGTCCCACTGCCCGACCTTGAAGGCGATCAGGAACCCGATCCCGGTGGCCGCCACGACCACAACCCAGCGCCACGGACGCGGCATTGCTCCCCCTACGGCCATATCTTCCGATCAGCCGAAACTAGCATTCCCCGGACCGGAATTCGGCCCATACGACCTTCCCGGGCGAGCGCGGCAGCACCCCCCACAGGTCGGAGACGGCCTCGACGATCCGCAGCCCGTTCCCGTGCGGCCGCCCGAGGATCCGCGACCGCCCGGGCCCGCTGTCGTGCACCTCGACGCGCAGGCAGCAGCCGAAGTTCAGGAGGCGCAGGCGGTAGGTGCGGCCGCGCGGGACGCCGTGGCGGAGGGCGTTGGTGGCCAGCTCGCTGACGCAGAGCACGATGTCCGCCGGGCGGTCGGTGACGTCCCAGGCGGTGAGCGTCTCGCGGGCGAACGCCCTTGCCGCTGCCACTGTGTGGAAGGCCCGGGGGAACGACCGCTCGCGCATCAGGCCGGGTTGAGTATTTAGGTTCACGGGACGATGGTGGCTTGCCGTGACTAGCCTGTGACCCTGCGCCAACCCGTACTCCTTGATGAGTACGGGTCGGCACCGGGTAATCCACATACAGAGGTGGGGAGTCCATCGCCATGCCACCGAAGAAGCGCCCGCGCGCCAACGCGACGTCCCTGAAGATGATCGGCCGGCAGGTAGCGGCCGCTCGCGTTGCCAAGGGCCTGACCCAGAAGCAACTCGCCGCCTTGGTCCGGCTGGACGAGGAGACCATCGGGTCGATCGAACAGGGCCGCCGTCGGCTGATGCCGAACGTTGCCGAGCTGCTGGATTTCCACCTGGGCCTGCCGGGCCTGCTCTCCGTCGCGGCCCATGAGATGCCGGACGCGGACGTGATCCCGCCATGGGCGGAGGAATTCCTCGAGCACGAGCGCGAGGCCGTTGCCGTCTCCTCGTACGAGAACCAGGTCGTTCCCGGCCTGCTCCAGACCGACGCCTACGCCGAAGCGGTCTTCCGTAGCTGCGTTCCGGTCCTGGGCGATGAGGAGATCGCCGGTCGCACCGCGGTGCGCGTCGGGCGGCGGGAGATCCTCAGGCGCAAGGAGCCCGTCATGCTCAGCTTCGTGATCTGGGAGCCCGTACTCCTGCTGCGACTGGGCGACCGGGAGGTCCACCGGGACCAGCTGGCCCACCTCCGCGCCTGCTCGGAACTACCGGGGGTCTCCCTCCAGATCTACCCCCTGAAGCACTCTCGGCACCCGGCGCTCGACGGTCCCTTCGTCCTGCTCGAAACCCCCAATCACCAGCGGCTCGCCTACATGGAAACCCAGCGCGGCAGCCACCTCACCTCCGAGCCAAATGAGGTGAGCAGCGTGGAACGCATCTATGCCATGCTGCGGACACAGGCCCTCAACCCCGATGAGACGAGGGCCGAGTTTGACCGCCTGCTAGGAGAGTCATGAGCACCGCACTGAAGTGGATCAAGTCCAGCTACAGCGGAAGCAACGGCGGCAACTGCGTAGAGGTCGCCACCACCCCCGCCACCGTCCACGTCCGGGACTCCAAGGTCGAGGACGGTCCCGTCCTCGACCTCGGGCCCGCCAGCTGGGCGGCGCTCACCGGCTGGGTCAGCGCGTGATCGGGTACGACGTGCGTCCCGACGCTCCGTCGATCTCGTCGTGCGCCTTGGTCAGCAACTGCTCCTTCAGATCGTTGAGCGCGCGCGCCGCCGCGAGCTCCTCGCCCACCCTGGGCTGATTGCCGTCACTGGGGTGGCGGCTGGCGTAGCCGTGTGAGCGCAGCTCGCTCCCGTCCGGCAGCCGGACGAGGGCGGCGGCGCGGGTGCGTTCGCTGTCTTCGTCGAACTTCACGTCGACATGCCATCCGACGGCATCCTTCATGGCGATCACCTCCGTGGCCGCTGGATTCCAGCGTGCACCCGTACGCGGCTAAGCGCTCGGCGGGGCCTCGCGTTCCGCGATCAGGCGGGCGAGGCCGTCGAGGATGCGGTCCAGGCCGAAGCGGAACTGGAAGTCGGGTTCGCCGGCGCCCGTGAAGGCGTCCGAGGACAGCAGGCGGGTGAGGGCCGGGTGCGTGTCGGGGGCCGTCAGCAGGCGCAGGGAGTTCACGTAGCGGCCCATGACCTGGTCCGGGGGGAGGCCGCCCTTGATGATGGCGTCCATCATGTCGGCGGCCATCGTCGCCTCGTTCCGCACGAGGCCCCCGATCAGGATGATCGCCGAGAGCTTCTCGCCCTCCTTCAGGACCGTGCCGGCCATGGAGGCGAGGCCGCGTTCCATCCAGGCCAGCTGGTTCGGTGAGGCCGGCGGGGCCGTGAGCGGGATGCGCAGGATCCACGGCTTCGTCATCAGCAGGGTGCGCTGGGCGTAGGCCCAGTCCGTGAGCAGGGCCCGCCAGTCCCAGCCCTCCGCCTCGGGCGGCAGTGGCGGCGGGGTGCCGACGCCCGCCTCGGACATCAGGATGTACAGCTCTTCCTTCGCCGTGACGTAGCGGTAGAGGGACATCGTGGAGACGCCCAGCTCCTTGGCCACGCGGCCCATGGAGACGGCGTCCATGCCCTCGCTCGCGGCCAGGGCGACGGCCGCGTCGACGATCTTGGGGAGCGTAAGGGTCGGACGGGGGCCCTTGCCGGGACGTTCCCGCAGGCCCCAGGCCATTTGCAGGCTCACCGGGAGCCCGGTTTCATCCGGTTCGTCCTTCGCCACGGCCACCCCTCCCTTCTCGTCTCGTTGACCCACATCCTAGTTCTGTGTATTACTTACACAGAAGCGCGTAACCCATACGCAGAAAGGATGACCCGTGAACGACCACGCCCTGTACGCCAGCGCCCTGACCAAGTCCTACGACGGCACCCGTGTCCTCGACGGCCTCGACCTGGCCGTCCCCCGGGGCTCCGTCCTTGCCCTCCTCGGGCCCAACGGGGCGGGCAAGACCACCACCGTCCGCATCCTCGCCACCCTCACCGCACCCGACTCCGGGACCGCGCGCGTCGCCGGGCACGACATCGCCGGCGCGCGGGCCCTCGTACGCGAACGCATCGCCCTCACCGGGCAGTTCGCCGCCCTGGACGACCTCCAGACCGGGACCGAGACCCTGCGCATGACCGGCCGGCTCACCGGGCTCTCCGCCCGCGACGCCCGCAACCGCGCCGACGAGCTGCTGGAGCGCTTCGGGCTGACCGAGGCCGCCGGACGGCTCACCAAGACCTACTCCGGCGGGATGCGGCGCCGCCTGGACCTCGCCGCCAGCCTCGTCGGCCGGCCCGAGGTGCTCTTCCTGGACGAGCCCACCACCGGGCTCGACCCGCGCAGCCGCCTCGAACTCTGGGACGTCGTACGGGAGATGCGCGCCGACGGCACCACCGTCCTGCTCACCACCCAGTACCTGGAGGAGGCCGACCGGCTCGCCGACCGGGTCGCCGTCCTCGACGCGGGGCGGATCGCCGCCGAGGGCACCCCCGCCGAGCTGAAGACGAAGGTCGCCGGGCACCGCCTCGACCTCACCCTCACCAGCCGCCGCGCCTACGAGGCCCTCGCCGCCCGCGCCGTGCACCACGAACCCGACGAACTGACGCTGGGCCTGGCCACCGACGGCTCCGCCACCCACGTGCGGGCCCTGCTCGACGAACTCGACCCCGACCGGACCGCCGTCGGCCGCTTCACCGTGCGCAGCACGAGCCTCGACGACGTCTTCCTCGCCCTGACGGGAGCAGCCCGATGACCGCCACCGCCCTCACCATGGCCGGGCGCAGCCTGCGCATCAGCCGACGCAGCCCGGACGCGCTGATCGCCGCCCTGATGCTGCCGGTCATGCTGATGCTGATCTTCGTCTACTTCTTCGGCGGGGCCATCGACACCGGCACCGAGTACGTGACCTACGTGGTCCCGGGGGCGATGCTGCTGTGCGCCGGCTTCGGCGCGGCGAGCACCGCCGTGAGCGTCGCCGACGACATGAGCAAGGGCATCGTGGACCGCCTGCGCTCCCTCGACGTCGGGGGCGTGCCCATCCTGGCCGGACACGTCGCCGCCTCCGTCGTACGCAACCTGCTCTCCACCACCCTGGTGCTGCTGGTCGCCCTCGCCATCGGCTTCCGGCCCTCGGGCGGGCCGCTCGCCCTGCTCGCCGCCGCCGGGCTGCTCGTCGCGTACATCACCGCGATCTCCTGGCTCGCGGCGGCTCTGGGGCTGCTCGCCAAGACCCCCGAGGCGGCGGGCGGGTTCACGTTCCTGATGATGTTCCTGCCCTACCCGTCCAGCGCCTTCGTCCCGATCGACACCATGCCGTCCTGGCTGCACGGCTTCGCCGGGCACCAGCCGCTGACCCCGGTCATCGAATCGCTGCGGGCCCTGCTCCTGGACCAGCCCGCCGGCGACACCCCGTGGACGGCGCTGGCCTGGTGCGCGGGCATCACCGCCCTGGCCCTCACCCTGGCGGTGACCCTGTTCCGGACGCGGACCCGCTAGGACCGCCGGGGGCGCGCGCCGTCCGGTCAGTGGGTCAGCGGGTAGGAGTGCCTGCCCGAGACCTCGTCGATCTCCGCGTGCGCCTTCTGCAAGAGCTGGGACGCGAGGTCCATGAGGGCCCGCGAGCCCGCGATCTCCTCACCGACCCGCAGCTGATCCGGGTCGGAGGGGTGGCGCATGGCATAGCCGCGCGCCCTCAGTTCGGAGCCGTCACCGAGCCTGAGAAGGGCCGCCGCATTGGTGCGGTGGCCGTCCTCGGTGAACTCCAGCTCCACGTGCCATCCGGCGAGCGTGGCCATGCGGGATCACCTCCACGGTCGGACTACCCCTCCAGGGTGCGCCCGCCCCGCCCGGCCCGCTCGCCGAACCCGAACCGTCTAGCGCTCCGCGCGCAGCCAGCCCGCGACCTCGGTCGCCCAGTACGTCAGGATCGTGTCCGCGCCCGCCCGCTTGATGCCGAGCAGCGTCTCCATGATCGCCCGGTCGCGCTCGATCCAGCCCTTCTCCGCGGCCGCCTCGACCATCGCGTACTCGCCGCTGATCTGGTACGCCGCCACCGGCACGTCCACGGCCTCGGCGACCCGGTGCAGGATGTCCAGGTAGGGGCCGGCCGGCTTCACCATCACCATGTCGGCGCCCTCCTCCAGGTCCAGGGCCAGTTCCCGCAGCGACTCGCGCGCGTTCGCCGGGTCCTGCTGGTAGGTCTTGCGGTCGCCCTGGAGGGAGGAGGCGACGGCCTCGCGGAAGGGCCCGTAGAAGGCAGAGGAGTACTTCGCCGTGTAGGCGAGGACCGCCACGTCCTCGTGGCCCGTCTCGTCCAGCGCGTCGCGGATCACGCCGACCTGGCCGTCCATCATCCCGCTCGGGCCCACCACGTGGACGCCCGCGTCGGCCTGGACCTGCGCCATCTCCGCGTACCGCTCCAGCGTCGCGTCGTTGTCGACGCGGCCGTGCTCGTCGAGGACCCCGCAGTGGCCGTGGTCGGTGTACTCGTCCAGGCACAGGTCGGACATGATCACCAGGTCGTCGCCGACCTCGGCCTTCACGTCGCGGATCGCGACCTGGAGGATGCCGTCCGGCTCCGTGCCCGCCGTGCCCAGCGCGTCCTTGTTCTCGTCCGCCGGGACACCGAAGAGCATGATCCCCGCGACGCCCGCCTCGACCGCCTCCACGGCGGCCTTCCGCAGCGTGTCCCGGGTGTGCTGCACCACGCCCGGCATCGCCGAGATCGGCAGCGGCTCGCTGATGCCCTCCCGGACGAACGCCGGCAGGATCAGGTCCGAGGGGTGCAGCCGGTACTCCGCGACCATCCGCCGCATCGCCGGGGTGGTGCGCAGCCGGCGGGGCCGCGAGCCGGGGAAGGATCCGTACGCGCTCATGTTCCAGTCGCCTCTTCGAGCATCGACAGCAGTCGCACCAAGCCTAGAGCCCGTGCCCGGGCCCGCCGGCCGCGCCCGTCACTGCCCCGTCACCGCCCCGTTGCGGCCGCGCCAGTCCGCGAGCGCGTGCGCCCGGTGGTCGGGCAGGCGGATCGGGCCGAGCTCCTCCACCCGCGCGTACGCGCCCGGCGTGTACGGGTGGTCCCGCCGGGCCAGGCCGTAGGCGCCGACCAGGCGCAGGATGCGGTCGTCGGCCTCCAGGAGGGCCAGCAGGACCTCCGTGGCGTCCGGCGTGCGGTCGTCGGAGTCGGCCAGGAACTCCGCGGCCCCGCCGCGCACCGGGCTGTGCGGGTCGCGGACCAGGTCGCGTACGACGGCCCGGGGCCCGTCCCGGTCTTCGCGTGCGTCCCCGAGCAGGGTCAGGGCGGCTCCGAGGCGCACCTCGTCGTCCGCGTCCCGTGCCAGGGTCCGGAGTGCGCGGGCGGCCCCGGCGGTCAGCGGCCGGTCGGACCACCCGAGGCAGTCCGGCACCCTGCGGCGCACCCGCGGGTCGGGATGGCCGGCGCAGCGGAGGCCGACGGCCTCCAGCCGGGGGTGTTCCTCCTCGTATGCGCAGAGGGCCCGGAGCACTTCGGCGAGCACCACGGCGTCCGTCTCGGTCTCCGCCCAGGCGGCGAGCAGGTCGAGGTCCTCCTCGTGGTGCGGGTACGCGTCGGCGTCCGCGAGCAGCAGCCGACAGCCCAGCCAGTCGGCGGCGAACCGGCGGTGGTGGGGTGACGGGTGGTGGCGCAGGGCCGTGACCGTGTCACGGGCCTCGTCGCCGGGACGGTCGCGCAGGTCGGAGCGTGCGGCGGCCCAGTCCACGTGGAGGGGGTCGGGATGCCGGACGGCACGGGCGACCAGTTCCGCCGGCGGGGCGGGGACGCCGAACACCGACTCCAGGGTGGTCAGCACGGCGCCGTGCCCGGCGCGGACGGTCAGACCGCCGAGCGTGACCTGTTCGACCTCGCCCCACTCGTCCTCGGCCGTGGCCGTCCGCGCCGGGGCCGTCGCTCCGGTGCGGGCGCGCAGCCCGGCCTCCGGGCCGGTCCCGTACCAGCGGCGGGCCGTGGCGAGCAGCCGCTCGCGCACCGGCCGCGCCAGGCGCAGTTCCGGCGCCCGGAGGTGCTGGGACCACAGCAGCGCGGTGACCGTCGCCGGGGAGCCGCCCTCGACGGCCCGCAGCAGGGGGGTCGTGCCGTCCGGCAGCGTTTGGTCGGGATCGGCCCCCGCCCTCACGAGGGCCGCGACGGTCCTGTGGGCGAACGCGGCCACCGCCGTGCACAGGACGGGCGCGCCGTCCGCGGCCACCGCGCCGGGATCGGCGCCGGCCCCCAGCAGGGCCTCGGCGATCTCCTCCTCGCGTGCGGCCACCGCCGTGCACAGCACCGGCAGCCCGTCCTCGTCGGCCGCGTCGGGGTTGCTCCCCGGCCCCAGCAGGGCGTGGACCTCCCGGAGGCTGCCCGCCCGTACCGCCGCCACCAGGCGTGCGTCCCCGTCCGCCATCCGCTCCCCCGCGTCCCCGTTCCGTCCGGCGGTGATCCTTTCCGGGCGGGGGCCCGCCGCACAACGGGATTACTCAAGCGCGAGGGGCCCGGGTGCGTGTGCACCCGGGCCCCTCGACCACTGCTCCGGACCGCGTCCGGCCGCCTAAGCCGCTCACGTCGCGCGACGCCGGCGCGCGCCCGGCCGCCGCTCGCTCGGGCGGGCCACCGGCTCACCGGCCGCCTTGGCCGCCTCCCGGCGCGCCTCCCCGTACGCGGCCAGCGCCTCCGCCAGCTTGCCCACGCTCGGCTCCGGCGACAGCACGTCCACGCGCAGGCCGTGCTCCTCCGCCGTCTTGGCCGTCGCCGGCCCGATACAGGCGATGACGGTCACGTTGTGCGGCTTGCCGGCGATGCCGACCAGGTTCCGCACGGTGGACGACGACGTGAACAGAACGGCGTCGAAACCGCCGCCCTTGATGGCCTCACGGGTGTCCGCCGGCGGCGGCGACGCCCGCACGGTCCGGTAGGCCGTGACGTCGTCGACCTCCCAGCCCAGCTCTATCAGCCCGGCCACCAGCGTCTCCGTCGCGATGTCGGCGCGCGGCAGGAAGACGCGGTCGATCGGATCGAAGACCGGGTCGTACGGCGGCCAGTCCTCCAGCAGACCGGCGGCCGACTGCTCACCGCTCGGCACCAGGTCCGGCTTCACACCGAACTCCACCAACGCGGCCGCGGTCTGCTCGCCCACCGCAGCGACCTTGATGCCCGCGAAGGCACGCGCGTCGAGCCCGTACTCCTCGAACTTCTCCCGCACCGCCTTGACGGCGTTCACCGAGGTGAAGGCGATCCACTCGTAGCGACCCGTCACCAGGCCCTTGACCGCCCGCTCCATCTGCTGCGGGGTGCGCGGCGGCTCCACGGCGATGGTCGGCACCTCGTGCGGCACCGCGCCGTACGAACGCAGCTGGTCGGAGAGCGAAGCGGCCTGCTCCTTCGTACGCGGTACGAGGACCCGCCAGCCGAACAGCGGCTTCGACTCGAACCAGGCCAGCTCCTCGCGCCGCGCCGCGGCACCCTGCTCACCGACCACGGCTATCACCGGCCGCGAGCCCTCGGGCGAGGGGAGCACCTTCCCCTGCTTGAACACCTGGGCGATCGTGCCCAGCGTCGCGCTCCAGGTCCGCTGCCGGGTCGTCGTACCGCCCACGGTCACCGTCAGCGGGGTCTCCGGCTTGCGGCCGGCCGCGACCAGCTCGGCGGCCGCGCTCGCGACCGTCTCCAGCGTCGCCGAGACCACCACGCCGCAGTCGCTCGTGCCGACCTCGCTCCAGCAGCGCGCCGAGGCGTGCCGGGCGTCCACGAAGCGCACGTCGGCGCCCTGCTCCCCGCGCAGCGGAACACCCGCGTACGCGGGCACGCCGACGGCGGTCGCCACACCGGGCACCACCTCGAAGGGGATCCCCTGGTGGGCGCAGGCGAGCATCTCCTCGGCCGCGTTCCCCTCCAGTCCGGGGTCACCCGTCACCGCACGGACGACCCGCCTGCCGGAGCGCGCGGCCTCCATGACAAGATTGGCAACGTCCGCGGCGGTCGACGGAGTACGGATCGCCGGGACACCGGCGGCGGCTGACATCTCGTCAGCGACCGTCAGCTGCGGCGTGTCGACGCCCGCCCGCGCATGGGTCCGTACGACCTCTAGCACCTCGGGCTCCGCGATCAGTACGTCCGCGGCGGCTAGCGCCTCCACGGCGCGCAGCGTGAGCAGACCCGGGTCGCCCGGACCCGCACCGAGGAAGGTGACGAGCCCGGGGGCGGCTACGCCCGCGAAGGGGGAGGTGGTGGGGCTTGAGGGGTTCAAAGGGATCGCTCCCCCATCAGACCGGCCGCGCCCTTGGCCAGCATCTCGTCCGCGAGTTCGCGGCCGAGCGCCATGGCCTCGTCGTACGACTGGGGCACGGGACCGGTGGTGGACAGCTGCACCAGCGTCGAACCGTCGAGGGTCCCGACGACACCACGCAGGCGCATTTCATTGACAATCTGCCCGTCGGCCAAAAGGTCGGCGAGCGCGCCCACGGGTGCGCTGCACCCGGCCTCCAGGGCGGCGAGGAGCGCACGCTCCGCGGTCACGGCGGCCCGCGTGTGCGGGTCGTCGAGCCGTCCGAGCGCGGAGATGAGGTCCGCGTCGGAGGCGAGGCACTCCACGGCCAGGGCACCCTGGCCGGGGGCGGGCAGGACGTTGTCGACCGACAGCAGGTCGGTCGCCTCGTCGGCACGCCCGATCCGGTTCAGGCCGGCCGCGGCCAGCACGACCGCGTCGAGCTCGCCGGCGCGCACGAAGCCGATCCGGGTGTCGACGTTGCCGCGGATCGCGACGGTCTCGATGGACTTGCCCAGGCTGCGGGCGTACGCGTTCAGCTGCGCCATGCGGCGCGGCGAACCGGTACCCACGCGGGCCCCGTCGGGCAGCTGCTCGAAGGTCAGGCCGTCGCGGGCCACCAGCGCGTCGCGCGGGTCCTCGCGCTTCGGCATGGCCGCGATGACCAGCTCGTCGGGCTGCGACGTCGGCAGGTCCTTCAGCGAGTGCACGGCGAAGTCGACCTCGCCGCGCACCAGCGCGTCGCGCAGCGCCGTGACGAACACGCCGGTGCCGCCGATCTGCGCGAGGTTCTCGCGGGACACGTCACCGTAGGTCGTGATCTCCACGAGCTCGACGGGCCGGCCGGTGATCGCCCGTACCGCCTCGGCGACGTGCCCGGACTGGGACATGGCCAGCTTGCTGCGCCGCGTGCCGAGCCTGAGGGGCTGGTCGGGACGTGTGTTCATGATGCCCGTCCTGGGTCGTCGTTCTTCGGATCGGCCGCGTCCGCCCGGCTGACGGAAGCCACCGTCTGAGGGTCGAGGTCGAAGAGTTCACGCAGCGCTTCGGCGTACCCGGCGCCGCCGGGCTCGCTCGCGAGCTGCTTGACGCGCACGGTCGGCGCGTGGAGGAGCTTGTCGACCACGCGGCGCACGGTCTGGGTGACCTCCGCGCGCTGCCGGTCGTCGAGATCGGGTACCCGTCCGTCGAGCCGTGCCACCTCCATGGCGACGACCTCGGCGGCCATCGCCCGCAGGGCGACGACGGTGGGCGTGATGTGCGCGGCCCGCTGCGCGGCGCCGAACGCGGCCACTTCCCCGGCCACTATCCCGCGCACGGCGTCGACGTCGGCCGCCATCGGCGCGTCCGCGGACGCCTCCGCGAGGCTCTCGATGTCGACGAGCCGCACGCCGGGGAGCCGGTGCGCGGCCGCGTCGATGTCGCGGGGCATGGCCAGGTCCAGCAGCGCCAGCCGTACGGGAACGGCCCCGTCGGCCAGCGCCCGCGCCGCCCGCCGAGGCTGCCGCTGCGCGGCGGCCTCGCCCTGGTCGGCCCAGGCCCCGTGCAGTTCGAGCGACCCGGCGTCGACCCCGGCGAGCGCCGAGCGGCCGCCGCCGGCCGGCGCGTCGAGCCCGACGGGACACCCGTCGCCGTCGACGGCGGCGGGCGCCGCGATGGTCCGCACGGCCCCGGCATCGGCGATCCGCCGCCCGCCCTGCGAAGCGGCGGCGAGCCGCGCCACGACCTCGGCGTCGACGGTTCCCAGCCCTGTCCGGGCCTGGGGGGCCACATCCAGCCCCGCCGGAGTTTGAGGCGCGGGGGTCCGGGGCGCAGCCCCGGTTTCGGGAAGGGGCGGGGTGGGGGAGAGCCCCGCAGGGCCCACCGCGCCGGCGCCGGCGGCCAGGGCGGCGGCGACGTCGTCCCCGGTCAGCACCAGCCCGGTGGCCCCGGTACAGGACACGACCACGTCCACCCGCGCGAGCTCACCGGCGACAGCCGACATCGGCACGGCCCGCGCCGCGACACCAGTGCCCGAGGCAACCAAAATCTCCGCAAGACGCTCCGCCCGCTCCGCGGTCCGGTTCGCCACGACCACCTCGGCGACACCCACCCGCGCGAGCGTCGCCGCAGCCAGCGAGGACATCGACCCGGCGCCGATCACCAGCGCCCGCTTCCCGGCGGCCCACTCCCCCACCGGCTGGTGCACCGCGAGCTGCTCCAGGCCGAAGGTGACCAGCGACTGCCCGGCCCGGTCGATCCCGGTCTCGGAGTGCGCCCGCTTGCCGACCCGCAGCGCCTGCTGGAACAGGTCGTTGATCAGCCGGCCCGCCGTGTGGAGCTCCTGCCCCAGCGCCAGCGCGTCCTTGATCTGGCCGAGGATCTGGCCCTCGCCCACGACCATCGAGTCCAGCCCGCACGCCACCGAGAACAGGTGGTGCACCGCCCGGTCCTCGTAGTGCACGTACAGGTAGGGGGTGAGCTCCTCCAGCGCGACCCCGCTGTGCTGGGCCAGCAGCGTGGACAGCTCGGCGACGCCGGCGTGGAACTTCTCCACGTCGGCGTAGAGCTCGATGCGGTTGCACGTGGCCAGCACGGTCGCCTCGGCCGCCGGCTCGGCGGCCAGGGTGTCGTGCAGCAGCTTGACCTTGGCGTCGGCGGACAGCGAGGCCCGCTCCAGCACGCTCACCGGCGCGCTGCGGTGGCTCAGGCCTACGACGAGCAGACTCATGCCGGCATCACCGCCGGCACGTCGCCCTCGGGACCGCCCTTGCGCGTGGCGGCGGCCGCGGCGGCCCGGCCGGCCGGCGGCTCGACGGCGGCGACGGGCGCGGCGCCCGCGGCGGCGTCACCGCCGGGCTCGGTGTCCGCGTCCGCACCGGCGCCGCCGCCGGAGCCCTCGCCGGCCTTGCGCTGCTCGTGGAACGCCAGGATCTGGAGCTCGATGGACAGGTCGACCTTGCGCACGTCGACGCCCTCGGGCACGGACAGCACGGTCGGCGCGAAGTTCAGGATGGAGGTCACGCCGGCGGCGATCAGCCGCTCGCTGACCTGCTGGGCCGCGCCCGCGGGCGTGGCGATGACGCCGATGGAGACGCCGTTCTCCTCGATGATCTTCTCCAGATCATCGGTGTGCTGCACGGGCATGCCGGCCACCGGCTTGCCGGCCATGGCCGGGTCGGCGTCGATCAGCGCGGCCACGCGGAAGCCGCGCGACGCGAAACCGCCGTAGTTGGCCAGGGCGGCGCCGAGGTTGCCGATGCCGACGATGACGACCGGCCAGTCCTGGGTGAGGCCGAGTTCGCGGGAGATCTGGTAGACGAGGTACTCGACGTCGTAGCCGACGCCGCGCGTGCCGTAGGAGCCGAGGTAGGAGAAGTCCTTGCGCAGCTTCGCGGAGTTGACTCCGGCGGCGGCCGCGAGCTCCTCGGAGGACACCGTGGGCACCGATCGCTCGGAGAGCGCGGTGAGTGCGCGCAAGTACAGCGGAAGCCGGGCGACAGTGGCCTCGGGAATACCTCGGCTGCGGGTCGCCGGTCGGTGAGTTCGGCCAGTTGCCACGATGCTCCTGCGGGATGAGCGGGGCTGCAGGCGGCCTCTTGTCCCAGGACCGCCCCGTCGAATGCAGGCTATGTCTTTGTGAACGCGTGCACAAAGATTGTGTCCGCTTTGTCCGACCAAAGTGACCGGGGTCACGCGGGCCGGCCAGATGGGGCCCGGGCCGGGAACGGGCCGAACCCGTTCAAATCCCGAGGGGGGCAAAACGGTACACACTCCTCATCGATACGCCCCCGAGTCCCCATAAATCGCCCATGATGGTAACGGGCGAAACGGTCAGGCTCCCAATGCCCGGCGCAGCCGGTCAGGGTTCACCCTCCAGAAGGTGTGCTGTTCACCGTCGACCAGCACCACCGGGATCTGCTCCCAGTGCCGCCGGTAGAGCTCCTCGTCCTGCGAGATGTCCTTCTTCTCCCACTGTGCGCCCGTCTCCGCGCACACCTTCTCGATCACTTCCTGGGCGTCGTCGCAGAGATGGCACCCCGGCTTCCCGATGAGCGTCACCATCCGCTCTGCGGGACGCTTCTTTTCCTTACGGCGCAGCAAAGGGCTCATGCCGCCATTGTCCCGCGCCTGTCCGGCATGCCCGAAGAGTTAACCGCTCCGTTTCCCGGCGGTTCGGGAACTCCCGAACACAATGGCTATGCTCGCGTCATGGCCGCTCTGGGATGGCTCACCCCCCGTAGGCGCTCCGCGACGGCGCGGAGCGTGCTGGCAGGCGAGGCCTCGGCCGAGGCCGCCCGCAAGACCGCGCAGGCCGGTGCGCCACACGCCCCCGAGGCGGCCGGCGCACCGGAGACCGGGCCTGCGCCCGCCCCCGGGGAAGCACCAGCCGCCAAGGCCGCAGCCCCCGACACCGCTGCCGCCGCCGAAGCCGAAGCCGAAGCCGAAGCCGCGGAGACCGAAGCAGCGGAGACCGAGGCCGCCGAGCCGGAGTTCCCGGTCCACGGCGACGACCTCGCCGCCGCCTTCTTCGACCTCGACAACACCGTCATGCAGGGCGCCGCGATCTTCCACTTCGGCCGCGGCCTCTACAAGCGCGAGTTCTTCCGCCGCCGCGAACTGGCCCGCTTCGCCTGGCAGCAGGCCTGGTTCCGGCTCGCCGGGGTCGAGGACCCCGAGCACATGCAGGACGCCCGCGACAGCGCCCTGTCCATCGTCAAGGGCCACAAGGTCTCCGAACTCATGGCCATCGGCGAGGAGATCTACGACGAGTACATGGCGGAGCGGATCTGGCCGGGCACCCGCGCCCTGGCCCAGGCCCACCTCGACGCCGGCCAGAAGGTGTGGCTGGTCACCGCCGCCCCCGTCGAGACCGCCACGATCATCGCCCGCCGCCTCGGCCTGACCGGCGCCCTGGGCACCGTCGCCGAGTCCGTGGACGGGGTCTACACCGGGCGCCTCGTCGGCGAACCGCTGCACGGCCCCGCGAAGGCGGAGGCGGTGCGCGCGCTGGCCGCCGCCGAGGACCTCGACCTCGAACGCTGCGCCGCCTACAGCGATTCGCACAACGACATCCCGATGCTGTCCCTGGTCGGACATCCGTACGCGATCAATCCCGACACAAAACTGCGCAAGCATGCCCGGGCCAACGACTGGCGGCTGCGCGACTATCGGACCGGCCGCAAGGCCGTGAAGGTCGGCGTCCCGGCCGCCGCCGGAGTCGGCGCGATCGCGGGCGGCGCGGCCGCCGCCATCGCCCTGCACCGGCGCCGCAAGTAGCAACGCCGGGCCCCCGCCCTCCCGCGGGCCGCCCGGCGGTCATTCGCTCCCCTCTACCCGCGCCGTCGGCGCGGCACTCCGGCCTGCCCGACTCGGTCGCGAGCCACCGTGGAAGCGTCCATTCCGCGCATCCAAGCGATCAGGAATCGATCACCAACCAGGCCTGAATATGCCCTGGACACGCAACAGAAGTGTCGGAACCGGTGATTTAGGCAACTGGGTGTAGCGCTGCCTGTACGAAGCGTTATTCTCCTCAAACGCATGCCACCGCCCATCCGTCCCCACGACGGGTGAACGGTCCCGCACTGCACGTGATGGAAGCTCTGCCTCTGGGAGTCCCGTGTACCCACCTGTCGGGGTTGACGCCTCGGGCCTGGCTACGCTGCGCGCGACGGTCCTCGACCACCTGCGCGGCTTCGTCCCCACCGCGTACGCCGTCCCCGCCTTCGCCGCCGCGGTCCCTGCCGGCCTCGGCCCGGCCGGCCCCTGCTACGCCCTGACGGACGGCGGGGCGACCGTGGGCAGACGCGGTCGCGCGGGCTCCGCCGCCGGCGGCACCAGCACGACCGCCGCCCGCCGCCCCACGGCGGACAGCGACCAGGCCCGCATGATGGACCTGGTCGAACGCGCCCAGGCCGGCGAGGCGGAGGCCTTCGGCCGCCTCTACGACCAGTACAGCGACACGGTGTACCGCTACATCTACTACCGCGTCGGCGGCAAGGCGACCGCGGAGGATCTCACCAGCGAGACCTTCCTGCGCGCGCTGCGCCGCATCTCCACCTTCACCTGGCAGGGCCGCGACTTCGGCGCCTGGCTCGTGACCATCGCGCGGAACCTGGTGGCGGACCACTTCAAGTCCAGCCGCTTCCGGCTGGAGGTCACCACCGGCGAGATGCTCGACGCCAACGAGGTGGAGCGCAGCCCCGAGGACTCCGTCCTGGAGTCCCTCTCCAACGCGGCCCTGCTCGAAGCCGTGCGGAAACTGAACCCCCAGCAGCAGGAGTGCGTCACCTTGCGCTTCCTCCAGGGCCTCTCGGTCGCCGAGACCGCCCGGGTGATGGGCAAGAACGAAGGGGCCATCAAGACGCTCCAGTACCGGGCGGTCCGCACCCTGGCCCGCCTGCTGCCGGACGACGCCCGCTGACCCGGCCCGCTCCCGCATACGACTACACAACCTCACGACCGGTGACCCCTCGATGACGCTGTGGTCCGATCATCCTTCGTCCGTAACCCAAGTGCCGCGCCGCTCGTTGTGCGGAATGCAGGCTCCCTGTGGACACGCCCTGCCCGAAGCCGCTCACCCGAAAGTGTGGATGTGCTCAAGGAAGGCAACCTTCCGGACACCTTGGGGAGTCGATCGTCATGACGAGAGGAGGTGCCGCCAGTGATCGCGAACGTGACTCCGCACCGGCGGGCGAACGCCTTCGCCCAGGCCCTGGAGGATCGGACCCCGTCCGCTCTTTCGGAACCGGACCCGGCGGCCGAGCAGTCCGAGGCACCTGCCGAATCCGCCGACCACGACCGGTTGTTGGCCCTGGCGAGCGTGCTCGGCGAAATGCCGCGCCCGGTGCTGGACCCCGAGGTCAAAGTGGTGCAACGAGCACAGCTCGTCGCAGCCATGGAGGCCATGGTGATGGAGGAGAGGGCCGGGGGCGGTAGCGCCGAGGACCCTCTGGTGCCCGAGCAGCGGACCGGCCGCGGCGCCCACCGGGCGACCTCGCTCCGGAAATTGCGGCCCCGCTCCCGCTGGTCCAAGGGCATCGCAGCGGGGGGCCTCACCGTGGGTGTGGCCGCAGGGGCCTTCAGCGGAGTGGCCGCTGCCAGCACCGACGCCCTGCCCGGTGATCCGCTCTACCCGGTCAAGCTGGGTATGGAGGACCTCAAGCTGGGCATGGCCGACGACGGCGCGGACCGGGGCGAGGTCTACCTCGACCGGGCCTCGAACCGCCTGTCGGAAGCGCGCCGGCTGATGGAACGCGGCCGTTCCGGCCCCCTGGACCACGAGGTCCTCGGCGAGATCCGGCGGGCCCTGGCAGGCATGCAGCACGACGCGGCCGAGGGGCACCGGCTGCTCCAGGCGGCCTACAAGCGGGACGGCTCGCTCGGCCCGATCCAGACCCTGTCCTCCTTCTCCAACTCCCACCGCGACGCGTGGGGCCGGCTCCGGTCCAACCTGCCGCCGCAGCTGACGGACGTGGGCGACCAGGTGACCTCGGTCTTCCAGGCCATAGACGATGAGGTGGCGCCGCTCCAGGGCCTGCTGCCCAAGCCGCCGGAGCAGCAGCGCAGCGGCCCCGGCGGAAGCCCCGCCAGGCCCAGCACCCCGGCGACGGGCAAGCAGCAGCCCGCACCGGCACCGGACTCCCCCGCCGCGGCGCAGACCCCGGCCGCCCCCAGCCCCTCCGGCAGCCACGCACCGGCTCCCGGCAGCGGCCTCCTCGGCGGCACCGGCAACCTGCTCAACCCGCCGGCGCACGGCCAGTCCGCCCCACCGCCCTCGGCACCCCCGGCCCAACCCCAGCCGGACATCACCCTCCCCCCGCTCCTCCCGGGCCTACTCCCGGGCCTGGGCATCCAGGCGGAGGACGCCGAGTAAAACGAACGCCGGCGGGGCTACACACAGCCCCGCCGGCGTTTGAGGCGCGGGGTCCGGGGCGGAGCCCCGGGGAACGGGCGAAGGGCGGGTCGGGGAGCAGCCCGCGCAGCGGCACCCCCACCCCCGCCGCACCGTCAGAAGAACACGGACCGCCGCTGCACCAGCATCTTGTACAAGGCGTGCTGGATCTGCTCCCTCACCTGATCCGTCAGGTTGAACATCAGCATCGGATCCTCCGCCGCCTCCGGCGCGTACCCGCCCGTCGAGATCGGCTCCCCGAACTGGATCGTCCACTTCGTCGGCAGCGGCACCGCCCCCAACGGCCCCAGCCACGGGAACGTCGGCGTCACCGGGAAGTACGGCAGCCCCAGCAGCCGCGCCAGCGTCTTCGCGTTGCCGATCATCGGGTAGATCTCCTCCGCCCCCACGATCGAGCACGGCACGATCGGCGTGCCCGCCCGCAGCGCCGTCGAGACGAAGCCGCCCCGGCCGAACCGCTGGAGCTTGTACCGGTCCCCGAACGGCTTCCCTATCCCCTTGAAGCCCTCCGGCATCACCCCGACCAGCTCCCCGGCCTCCAGCAGCCGCTGCGCGTCCTCCGCGCACGCCAGCGTGTGCCCGGCCTTCCGCGCCAGCTCGTTCACCACCGGCAGCATGAACACCAGGTCCGCCGCCAGCAGCCGCAGGTGCCGCTGCGCCGGGTGGTGGTCGTGGACGGCCACCTGGAGCATCAGGCCGTCCAGCGGGAGCGTCCCCGAGTGGTTCGCCACGATCAGCGCGCCGCCCTCCTTCGGGATGTTCTCGACGCCCCGGACCTCCACCCGGAAGTACTTCTCGAACAGCGGCCGCATCAAGGACATCAGGACCTGGTCCGTGAGCTCCTTGTCGTAGCCGAACTCGTCGACCTCGTACTCACCCGTGATCCGCCGCCGCAGGAAGGCCAGCCCGCCCGCGATCCGCCGGTCCCAGCCGCCCCCGCCGCCGGCCCGCACCGGGGCCTCCGCGGCCGGCTCGACCGGCTCCACCACCTCCGGCCGGTCCGGGACCGCCCGCACCTTCCGGGCCGCGCCCGCCCGGCGGCGCGGCCGGTCCTCGTCGAACGGGATGACCTTGGCGTCGGCCACTATCGCTCCACTCCCTCGGCAACCTCGTCAACCTCGGCAACATCCAACAGCTCCGCGACCCGCCCCACGGCCCGCGCCACCCGCTCCGGCGGCAGCAGCCCGCTCCCCCGGCTCCGCGCGAAGTCCGCGAAGGTCTCCGCGGTCGTGTACATCGGCCGGAACCCCAGCGTCTCCCGCATCTGCGTGGTCTCCACGACCCGGCCGTGCGTCAGCAGCCGGATCTGCTCCGGCGAGAAGTCCGTCGCCCCCACCGCCCGCAGCGCCTGCCCCACCCACGTCACCGCCGGCAGCAGGAACGGCACCGTCGGCCGGCCCAGCCGCCGCGCGCACTGGGACAGCAGCAGCACCCCGTCGCCCGCGATGTTGAAGGTCCCGCTGTTCAGCGTCCCCCGCTCCGGCTCCCCCGCCGCCAGCCTCAGCACGTCCACCACGTCGTCCTCGTGGACGAACTGCAGCCGCGGGTCGTACCCCAGCACCGTCGGCATCACCGGCATCGAGAAGTACTCCGCCAGCGCCGAGTCCGCGAACGGCCCCAGGATGTTCGCGAAGCGCAGCACGCACACCGCCACGTCCGGCCGCCGCCGCGCGAAACCGCGTACGTACCCCTCGACCTCGGCGGCGTCCTTCGCGAAGCCACCCGCCGGCAGCGACTTCGGCTGCGTGGTCTCCGTGAACACGGCCGGGTCCCGCGACGTGCCCCCGTACACGCTGGTGCTCGACTTCACCACGAGCCGCCGCACCGTCGGGGACTTCTGGCAGGCCCCCAGGAGCTGCATCGTCCCGATGACGTTCGTCTCCTTGACGGTGCTGCGCCCGCCCGGCGCCCCCGCCGCGGCGCCCCCGGTGACCGCGAGATGGACCACCGTGTCCACGGCGTGCTCCGCGAGCACCCGGGCGATGGCCGACTGTCTGATGTCCGTACGCACGAACTCGGCCGAGCCGAGCCGGTGCGGCGGGCTCACCGCGTCGACCGCGATGACCCTCTCCACCTCCGGGTCGCGCTGGATGCGGCGCACGAAGCGGCCCCCCAGCTGCCGGGCTGCCCCGGTGACGAGCACGACCTTCCCCACGAGCTCAGCGCCTCCCTCGAAGAAGTACCCCCGGCTGCACCGCAGCCCCTCCACCAGGATGGTGGAGGGGCTGCGGAGAACACGTACAGCTGCCGTTTACTTCTTGTTACGGCGCTGGACGCGGGTGCGCTTGAGCAGCTTGCGGTGCTTCTTCTTAGCCATCCGCTTGCGCCGCTTCTTGATAACAGAGCCCACGACTACCCTCGCTCACTTCTCTTCACTGGTGCGGGGCGTCTGGGCCCACACGACCTACGTCGGCCTAGCCTACCCGCCCAAACTCAGAGCTTGTAATCCGAGCCCTCCGCAGGAGTTACCAAGCCTCGGCAGGAGGCCCGGATCTCAGGCCGACTCCACCCCCACGAAGGACTCCTGGAGGTACTCGTGGACCGCGTTCTCGGGGACCCGGAAGGACCGGCCCACCCGGATCGCGGGCAGATGACGGTTGTGCACCAGCCGGTACACGGTCATCTTCGACACTCGCATCACCGAGGCGACCTCCGCCACGGTCAGGAACTGAACCTCACTGAGAGGCCTCTCGCCAGCAGCCATGACACCCACCTGACCTTCCGCGCATGACGGGCACCGGCTTCCCCTCCGGTTACTCCTCGTCGTCGCACGCTCACTCCCCAGAGTAGGGGCGGGTGATACGAGTGGGGAAGAGGAGCTACGGCCACTCCTGACGCCCCGACAGGCCGGCCCGGTGCAGCACGTGCCGGATGAGCGGACCGTAGTAGTCCGAGCGCACCCCGTCATCAAGCGGAACGGTCACCACCACCCGCCCCTCGGCCTCCCCGACGAACAGCGCCGGATCATCCGTATCGCCCAGCCCGATCGCCTCCACACCCAGCTGACCTGCACCGCAGACCCACCCGTGGTCACCCACCACCAGTTCCGGCAACGGCCCCCCGGCCGCCGCCAGCGCCCCCAGCGCGACCCGAACCGGCAGCGGCGAATGGGAGTGTGCGCCGGTGACACTCGCGGCGCCCCGCGCGCCGGACTCCCGCACCAGCGCGACCCCCCGTACGTAATCGATCCGGTGCGGCCGTACGCCGAACCGGGTCGCCATGTCGACATGCACCCCCTGCGCCGGAGTGAGGACAACACATCCCGCCGCCGACAGCGCCCGGGCCAAAGCGGCGTAGAAGGGCAGGAGCCGATGCGGGTGCCCCGTCCCGAACAACACCGGCGACCGCGCCCCCGCCGCCGCCCCCAGCCGCACCGCGAACGCCTCCAGCGCCGCCACCGTCCGCTCCGGATCGATCACGTCCGGCCCCCTGACGTCCGCCGGGTCGGCCGACACCCCGCACTTGGCCGACATCAGCCCCAGCAGCTCACCCACACCCCACCGGCGCTCCGGCTCCAACCCCAGCAACACCCGCGGGTCCCCCGCCGCGAACAACCGGTAGCTGCGAAGGCTCTCCTCCCGCGTCGTGGCGACGGACCCGGCCAACCGGGCGGCCAGCAGATGCGCACGCAACGCGCCGGTGCTCAACACCCTCCGATGCTGCCGCACCGGACCTGCCGGTTCATCAATTCCGCCGAACCGCCCCACAGTTGGCGTAACCACGCCAAGGGCTGACCCTGCGTCACACCAGCATCCCGCGCAGCGGGAACACCGCCCTCCGCGTCGCCAGAACGGCCTGATCCGTACGGTCCGCCGGGTCGTAGCCGGCGTCCCAGTCCCGCCACCCCGGGGTCCGCCCGTCCGTCATCCGGGCCGGCCCGCCCTGCCGCGTCCGCGCGTACGCCTCGTCCCGCCACGACTGCGGCACCATCGCCGCCGGATCCACCGGCCGGTGCGCCGCGATCCCCACCAGGTGCGTCCACGACCGCGGTACGACGTCCACCACCGCGTACCCGCCGCCGCCCAGCGCCAGCCACCGCCCGCCCGCGTACTCGTGCGCCAGCGCGTGGCACGCCTCCTGCACCGCCCGCTGCGCGTCCAGCGACACCGCCAGGTGGGCGAGCGGGTCCTCGAAGTGCGTGTCCGCACCGTGCTGCGTCACCAGCACCTGCGGCCGGAAGTCCGCCAGCAGCTCCGGCACCGTCGCGTGGAAGGCCCGCAGCCACCCCTCGTCCCCAGTCCCGGCCGGCAGCGCCACGTTCACCGCGCTGCCCTCGGCCGCCGGACCGCCCGTCTCCTCCGGCCAGCCCGTCTGCGGGAACAGCGTCCGCGGGTGCTCGTGCAGCGACACCGTCAGCACCCGGGGGTCGTCCCAGAACGCCGCCTGCACCCCGTCCCCGTGGTGCACGTCCACGTCCACGTACGCGACCCGCTCCGCGCCCAGCTCCAGCAGCCGCGCGATCGCCACCGCCGCGTCGTTGTACACGCAGAACCCGGCCGCCCCGCCCGGCATCGCGTGGTGCAGCCCGCCCGCGAAGTTCACCGCGTGCCGGGCCTCCCCCCGCCACAGGGCCTCCGCCGCCGCCACCGACTGCCCCGCGATCAGCGCGGACGCCTCGTGGATCCCGTGGAACGCCGGATCGTCGAGGGTCCCCAGACCGTACGAACCGTCCGCCAGCCCCGGATCCGCCGACACCTCCCGCACCGCGGCCACGTAGTCCTCCCGGTGCACCAGCCGCAGCGTCGAGTCCCCGGCCGCCGGAGCCGCCCGCACCTCCATCGCCCGGTCCAGCCCGAAGGCACGCACCAGGCCCATGGTCAGCGCCAGGCGCACCGGGTCCATCGGATGGCTCGGTCCGAAGTCATACCCCGTTACCGCCTCGTCCCACATCAACAGCCCGGTCACCGGCTCGCCAGTCATGCCCGACACCGTATCGGGCCCGGCCGACGCCGAATGAACGGGCGTAGAACAAGGTCACCAACACCAGCACCATCGGCACCACCATCGCGCCCCGGTAGTTCCAGGCGTCCCCGATCCCGCCCACCAGCGGCGAACCGATCAGGAAGCCCACGTAGTTGAAGATGTTCAGCCGCGCCACCGCCGTGTCGGACGCACCCGGGAACAACCGCCCCGCCGCCGCGAAGGTCTGCGGCACGATCACGCACAGCCCGATCCCCAGCAGCGTGAAGCCCAGCATCCCCACCCAGGCCCCCGGCGCCACCGCGACCACCCCGAACCCGGCGGCCGCCACCACCGTGCCGGCCCGCACCACCGCCACCGCCCCGAACCGGCGCACCCCCAGGTCCCCGACCGCCCGCCCGGCGAGCGTCGTCACCATGTACACGTTGTACGGGACCGTCGCCAGCTGCTCCGAGCTCCCCAGCACGTCCTGGAGGTACTTGGCACTCCAGTTCGCCACCGTCGAATCCCCGATGTACGCGCAGGCCATCACCAGGCACAGCGGCAGCAGCAGCTTCCCCCCGCCCGCCGGCCACCCCTGCTCCGCCTTCCCGTCCCCGGTCGGCGCGTCCGCGTAGAACCGGCTCCCGGCGAACGCCAGCGGCAGCAGCACCGCCACGGCCGGCAGGTAGCCCGAGAACAGCGACAGGTGCCAGTGCGCCCCCGCCCAGGCCGCCGACGCCCCCAGGATCCCGCCGAGGCTGTACGAGGCGTGGAACCCCAGCATGATGGAGCGCCCGTACGCCCGCTGCAGGCTCACCCCGAGCATGTTCATCGAGGCGTCCAGCGCGCCCACCGCCAGCCCGAACACCCCCAGGGCCACCGCCACCTGCCACATCCCGCTGCCGGCCCCCACACCGAGCAGGGCCAGCAGCACGACGGGCTGCGCCCACCGCAGCACCACGCCGGGCGGTACGCGCTTCACCAGGTGCTCGGTCGCGACGCTGGAGACCCCGGCGAGGACCGGCACGGCGGCGAGGAACGCGGGCAGCAGCCCGTCGGATATCCCGTACTGGTCCTGGATGGCCGGGATCCGCGTCACCAGCAGGGCGAAGGCGACGCCCTGCACGAAGAAGCTGAACCCGAGCGCCCCGCGCCCACGGCGAAGCCGTACGTCAACCGTCATGGCGGCACAGCGTAGGCCCCGCGACTACTCGTGGGTAGAGAGATCACACACCCAATCAGCCGCCCAGTCCGAGCAGGGCGGACAGCTCCTTCATCTCCCCGAAGCAGGCGGTGGCCCCGGCGAGCCGGTCGGCGGGCATCATCGAGGTGAAGCCGAGGACGTCCATCCCGGCGGCCCGTGCGGCCTCCACCCCGAGGGGGCTGTCCTCGACCACGACGCACCGCGAGGGGTGGACGCCCATCATGTCGGCGGCGTGCAGGAACAGGTCCGGTGCCGGCTTGCCCTTCCCGACCTCCTCCGCGCTGAAGATCCACTCCTCCTCGAACCACTCGTCCATCCCGGACACCCGGTGCCCGACCCGGATCCGCTCGTGGCTGGAGGACGAGGCCACGCAGTAGGGCATGCCGGTCGCGGACAGCTCCCCGAGGAGTTCGGCCACGCCGGGGACGGGGCGCAGTTCCCGCTCGAAGGCGGCGAAGACGCGCTCGTTGAGGACCCGCTCGAAGTCCGCCGGCAGCCGCTGCCCGGTCCGCTCCTGGACGAGGTCGTGCACCCGGTGCACGGCGGACCCCATGTAGTCCCGCAGGGACTCCTCGTACGTGGTGGGGTGCCCGAGCTCCGTCAGGTACTCGGAGAGGATCGTGTTGGCGAGCGGCTCACTGTCCACGAGGACGCCGTCGTTGTCGAAGATGACCAGCTCATAGCCCATCGGCCCACCATACGAGCAGTCAGCTCAGGTTGACGGCAACCCCGTGCCGGTAAACGGCTGAACGCGCCCGAACGGGCCCTACGGACCCCTAAACGCAGAAAAGCCCCGCACCAGAAGGTGCGGGGCTTTCCCACAATGATTGTTCGGCGGCGTCCTACTCTCCCACAGGGTCCCCCCTGCAGTACCATCGGCGCTGAAAGGCTTAGCTTCCGGGTTCGGAATGTAACCGGGCGTTTCCCTAACGCTATGACCACCGAAACACTATGAAGTTGAACTCAAGCCGGCAAGGCGAGTTCGTTACTTCAGAACTAACACAGTGGACGCGAGCAACTGAGGACAAGCCCTCGGCCTATTAGTACCAGTCAGCTCCACCCGTTACCGGGCTTCCACATCTG
>NZ_JBNNPF010000029.1:0-13951 GCF_050275515.1 Streptomyces sp. NPDC004126
TGATCGCGAAGACGTAGCCGATCGGGCCGAGGCCGGCGGCGAGGATCATGCCGAGGACGCCGGGGCTGCCGCGGGCGAGGAGTCCGTGGAGCCCGGCGGGCGGGCCGAGCGGCGCCGGCTGGCGCGCAAGGTACGCCGCCGCAGGCGCACCCGCCGCGTGGGCGAGCTGCCGCTGCTGGTGGCGGTGGCGCTGTGCATAGCCCTGGTGCTCAAGACCTTCCTGGTGCAGGCCTTCTTCATCCCCTCCGGCTCCATGGAGCAGACGATCCGGATCGGGGACCGGGTGCTGGTGGACAAGCTGACCCCGTGGTTCGGCTCGAAGGTCCAGCGGGGCGACGTCGTCGTGTTCAAGGACCCGGGCGGCTGGCTCAAGGGCGAGGCCGCGCAGCCCGAACCGGACCCGGCGGGCGTCAGGCAGATCAAGCAGGCCCTGACCTTCATCGGCCTGCTGCCCTCGGCGGACGAGCAGGATCTGATCAAGCGGGTCATCGGCGTCGGCGGCGACACGGTCAAGTGCTGCGACGCCCGGGGACGGGTGACCGTCAACGGGACGCCGCTCGACGAGCCTTACGTGTCACCCGGCAACGCCCCCTCCGAGATCCGATTCGAGGTCCGCGTACCGGCCGGGCGGATCTTCGTCATGGGCGACCACCGCGCCAATTCGGCCGACTCCCGCTACCACCTCGACGAGGCCTTCGAGGGCACCATCGACGAGAAGAACGTGGTCGGGCGGGCGGTGGTGATCGCCTGGCCCTTCGACCACTGGCGCGGACTCGACCAGCCGGCGACCTTCCTGCAGGTGCCGGATCCCGTGCGGGGCGGACGGCGGCGCGGGCCCCGTCGGCGCCGTCGGGGCACGCCCTTCGCATAGTGTGGCCCTGGTCTCCCGCGCCTAAGGGAACTCCCGCTCGTTAGGGGAGGGGAGGGCCCGTTCCTGTTCCGGTCCGGGCAGCGGTTTTCCGAGTGAGGAGTGGATGTGGGGGACGTGGCGGTAGGCGCACGATCCGGACGCGATGAGGGCGAGGAGCGGCCGGACGACGCCGTCGGGCACGAGACCGAGGAGGAGGGCGCCGAGGCGGAGAAGCCGCAGCGTTCCTTCTGGAAGGAGCTCCCGCTCCTCATCGGTATCGCCCTGCTGCTGGCCCTGCTGATCAAGACCTTCCTGGTGCAGGCGTTCTCGATCCCGTCCGACTCGATGCAGAACACCCTGCAGCGCGGTGACCGGGTGCTGGTGGACAAGCTCACCCCGTGGTTCGGTTCGGAGCCCGAGCGCGGCGAGGTCGTGGTCTTCCACGACCCGGCGAACTGGCTGGCGGGGGAGCCCACCCCGGAGCCCAACTTCGCGCAGACGATCCTGAGCAAGATCGGCCTGATGCCGTCCGCCGACGAGAAGGACCTGATCAAGCGGACCATCGCCATCGGCGGGGACACCGTGGAGTGCAAGAAGGGCGGCCCGGTCGTCGTCAACGGCAAGGCGCTGGACGAGCCGTACATCTTCCCTGGCAACAGCGCCTGCGACGACTTCCCCTTCGGCCCGATCACCGTGCCCAAGGGCAAGATCTGGGTGATGGGCGACCACCGGCAGAACTCCCAGGACTCCCGCTACCACCAGCAGGACTCCACCCAGGGCTTCGTCCCGGTCAAGGACGTCGTCGGGCGGGCCGTGGTGGTGGCGTGGCCCATCACCCGCTGGTCCACCCTCCCCGTCCCGGACACCTTCGACCAGCCGGGCATCGGCAAGCAGCCCCCGGCACCGCTGCACTCGCCGCAGGCGAGCGGCGCGGGCACGGCGGGGGTCACCCCGGCCGCGCTGGGGCTCGTCGGGGCGGTTCCGCTGGTCATGTGGCGCAGGCGGAGGCTGACCAAGGGGCGTACCGCCCGGTAGGGTGCCGCCCAGGTCGACGATCTCCGAGGCATGGGGGCGCTGCAATGGGCGGAACGCAGGCAAGAACGCAGGCAATACGCGCGCGCAGGGATGGCCGCGGCGGCCTCGGCAACACGTTGTCGGGGATCGCCGTGGCCATCGGCTTCGTGCTCTTCCTCGGCGGCTTCATCTGGGGCGCCGTGGTGTACCAGCCGTACACGGTGCCGACGGACTCGATGGTGCCGACGGTGCGGCCGGGCGACCGGGTGCTGGCGCAGCGCATCGACGGCGGCCAGGTGCGGCGCGGTGACGTGGTCGTCTTCACCGACACCGTGTGGAGCAACTCGCCCATGGTCAAGCGGGTCGTGGGCGTCGGCGGCGACACCGTCTCCTGCTGCGGCCAGGGCGGCCGGGTGACCGTGAACGGCCGGCCGCTCGACGAGCCGTACGTGGACCGCGAGGGCGACGGCGCGGCGGCCGCGGGGACGACCACGTTCGAGGTGAAGGTGCCCGAGGGCAACCTCTTCCTGATGGGTGACCGGCGCGGCGGCTCCCTGGACTCCCGGGCGCACCTCCAGGACGCCGGCCAGGGGACGGTGCCCCGGTCCGCGGTCTCCGCCCGGGTCGACGCCCTCGCGTGGCCGTCCGCGGGGATGCTGGAGCGGCCGCAGGTCTTCGCCGCCCTGCCCGGCGGTGTCTCCGCACCCGGCCCGCTGCGGCTCCAGGTGACGGCGGTGCTGGCCGGCGCGGCCCTGGTGGTGCTCGGCGGCGCCTACGGGCCGCTGGCGCGGCTCCTGGGGCGCGGGCGCGGGAGGGCGGGCTCCGATGGCCGCTGAGTCGTCCGGAGCGCCGCGGAAGGTCTCGCGGCTGGTCCTGCTCGACCCCGAGGACCGGATCCTGCTGCTGCACGGCTTCGAGCCGGACGATCCCGCCGACGACTGGTGGTTCACGCCCGGCGGGGGCCTGGAGGGCGCCGAGAGCCGGGAACAGGCCGCACTGCGGGAACTCGCCGAGGAGACCGGGATCACAGAGGTGGAACTGGGGCCCGTGTTGTGGCACCGGTACTGCTCCTTCCCCTTCGACGGCAGGCGCTGGGAGCAGGACGAGTGGTACTTCCTGGCCCGTACCGCCCAGACCGACACGGTGCCGGGCGGCCTGACGGAGCTGGAGCGGCGCAGCGTCACCGGGGCCAGGTGGTGGACCTCCGAGGAACTCCTCGCGGCCCGTGAGACGGTGTACCCGACCAGACTGGCCGAGCTGCTCCGGACGCTGCTCGACGACGGTCCTCCGGGCGCTCCGGTGGTCCTCGCCCCGGAAATCGTTTAGGGGCGTACGGCGCTGGCGCACAATAGGGGGACGCACGGCTGAAGGGGAACATGCCATGAGCGCCGAGGACCTCGAGAAGTACGAGACCGAGATGGAGCTGAAGCTCTATCGCGAGTACCGCGACGTCGTCGGGCTGTTCAAGTACGTGATCGAGACCGAACGACGTTTCTACCTCACCAACGACTACGAGATGCAGGTGCACTCGGTCCAGGGCGAGGTCTTCTTCGAGGTCTCCATGGCCGACGCGTGGGTCTGGGACATGTACCGGCCGGCCCGCTTCGTCAAGCAGGTCCGCGTGCTGACCTTCAAGGACGTGAACATCGAGGAGCTCAACAAGAGCGACCTCGAACTGCCGGGCGCCGACCTCCCGGGCTGATCCGCGGACCGGTTCACCCGCGGGGGTGAGCCGGTTGTCCACAACGCGCCGGTTGTCCACCAAGATCCACTCGCTGCGCCCGGAACCGGGACCGTCGGCGGTGGAGGTGGTGCCGGATGAACGCGAAGGACGCGACGAGCGCAGCACGGCAGGCGTTGGGGCGCTACGGCGAGGAGCTCGCCGCGCGGAGGCTGACCGAATCCGGGATGACGGTGATCGCCAGGAACTGGCGGTGCCGCGCCGGAGAGATCGACATCGTCGCCCGCGACGGGGACGCCCTCGTCGTGTGCGAGGTCAAGACGCGCCGCATGGGCGCGTTCGAACATCCCATGGCCGCCGTCCGGGCCGGCAAGGCCGAGCGGCTGCGCGGGCTCGCCGGGCGGTGGCTCGCCGACCACGGGGGCCCGCCGCCGGGCGGGGTGCGCATCGACCTCGTCGGAGTCCTCCTGCCCCGGCGCGGCGCGCCCGTGGTGGAGCACGTCAGGGGGGTGGCCTGATGGGGTTCGCGCGGGCCTGCTCGGTGGCCCTGGTGGGCGTCGAGGGCGTACTGGTGGAGGTGCAGGCCGACCTGGAGCCCGGGGTGGCGGCCTTCACACTGGTGGGACTGCCGGACAAGACCCTGGTCGAGAGCCGCGACCGGGTCCGGGCGGCGGTGGCGAACTCGGGCGCCCCCTGGCCGCAGAAGAAGCTCACGGTCGGGCTCAGCCCGGCCTCCGTGCCGAAGTCCGGCGCCCATTTCGACCTGGCCGTCGCCGCGGCCGTGCTGGGGGCCGCCGAGGCCGTCGACCCCGGCAGGATCGCCGACCTCGTGCTCATCGGGGAGCTGGGCCTCGACGGCCGGGTGCGTCCGGTGCGGGGGATCCTGCCGGCCGTGCTCGCCGCCGCCGAGGCCGGGTACCGGCAGGTGGTGGTGCCGCAGCAGTGCGCCGCCGAGGCCGCCCTGGTCCCGGACGTCTCGGTGCTGGGCGTGCGCAGCCTGCGGCAGCTGATCGCGGTGCTGACCGACGGGGAGGTGCCCGAGGAGGATCCCCCGCCGGAGGCCGGGCGCCCCGACCCGATGCTCGCCGGGCTGGTCGTCCCCGGCGCCGCGCTCGGGACGGGCCTGACGGGCCGGGGAGACGCCGCGGACTTCCCCGACCTCGCCGACGTCGCCGGGCAGCAGGGCGCCCGCAGGGCCCTGGAGGTGGCCGCCTCGGGGGGCCACCACCTCTTCCTCAGCGGGCCCCCGGGCGCGGGCAAGACGATGCTCGCCGAGCGGCTGCCCTGGCTGCTGCCGCCGCTCACCCGACAGGACTCCCTGGAAGTGACGGCCGTCCACTCGGTCGCGGGAATCCTGCCGCCCGGCGAACCGCTGGTCGGCAGGCCCCCGTACTGCGCCCCGCACCACTCCGCGACCATGCAGTCGCTGGTCGGCGGCGGGGCCGGGATCCCCAGGCCCGGGGCGGTCTCCCTGGCCCACAGGGGGGTGCTCTTCCTGGACGAGGCCGCCGAGTTCAGCGGCAAGGTGCTGGACGCCCTGCGGCAGCCCCTCGAAGCCGGACACGTGGTCATCGCCAGGGCCGCCGGGGTGGTACGGCTGCCCGCCCGGTTCCTGATGGTCCTCGCCGCGAACCCCTGCCCCTGCGGCCGCCACACCCTGACCGGGTCCGGCTGTGAATGCCCCGCCTCGGTGGTCCGGCGCTACCAGGCCCGGCTGTCCGGGCCGCTGCTCGACCGGGTCGACCTGCGGGTCGAGGTGGAGCCCGTCACCCGCTCCGACCTGCTGGGCCGCGGCGGCCGGGGGGAGTCCACCGCCGCCGTCGCCGACCGGGTCCGCGGGGCCCGCGACCGGGCCGCCGCCCGGCTCGCCGGCACCCCGTGGCGGCTCAACTCCGAGGTGCCCGGGCACGAGCTGCGCACCCGCTGGCCCGCCGGCCCCGGCGCCCTGGCGCTGGCCGAGCGGGACATGGAGCGCGGACTGCTCACCGCGCGGGGGCTGGACCGGGTGCTGCGGGTCGCCTGGACCGTCGCCGACCTGCGGGGCCGCGACCGCCCCGACGCGCTGGACGCGGCCGTCGCGCTGGAACTGCGCACCGGGATCGCCCGGGGCGCCGCCCAGGCCGTGGGGGCGGGACCGTGAGCGCCGGGGCCCCGCCCGACCCGGAGCTCCTGGCCCGGGCCGCGCTGACCCGGGTGCTGGAGCCCGGGGACGAGCACGGCGGACGCTGGATCCGCGAACTCGGGGCCGCCGCGGTGATGCGGCTCCTGACCGGCCCCGGCCCGGAGCCGGGCCCGCTGACCGGCGTGGGGCCCGAGCGGCTCGCCGGGTACCGCAGGCGGGCCGCCGTCGCGGAGCCGCTGCGGGACCTGGCGAGCGCCGCCGGCGCGGGCGTCCGCTTCGTGTGCCCCGGCTCCGCGGAGTGGCCGAGCCAGCTGGACGACCTCGGCGACGCCCGGCCCGTCGGCCTCTGGCTGCGGGGCCGCCCCCACCTGCGGACCTGGGCCCTGCGCTCGGTCGCCGTGGTCGGGGCCCGGGCGTGCACCCCGTACGGGGCCCACATGGCGCAGACCCTGGCCGCCGGGCTCGCCGAGCGCGGCTGGGTGGTCGTCTCCGGGGCGGCGTACGGGATCGACGGCGCGGCCCACCGCGGGGCCCTCGGCGCGGGCGGAGCCACCGCGGCGGTCCTGGCCTGCGGGGTGGACACCGTCTACCCGCGCGGGCACGCCGGACTCCTGGGCCGGATCACCGGCCAGGGGCTGGTCCTGGGCGAACTGCCGCCCGGCAGTCACCCCACCCCGAGCCGGTTCGTGCTGCGCAACCGGGTCATCGCCGCCCTCACCCGGGGGACCGTCGTCGTGGAGGCCGCCCTGCGCAGCGGCTCCCTCGTCACCGCCCGCCGGGCCCAGGAGCTGGGCCGCCTCACCATGGGCGTGCCCGGCCCCGCCACCAGCGGCCTCTCGGCCGGGGTGCACGAGCTGCTGCGGGGCGAGGCGGCGCTCGTCACCGACGCCGACGAGATCGTCGAACTCGTCGGCGACATGGGCGAACTGGCCCCCGCCCGGCGCGGCCCGGTCCACGCCCGCGACCTGCTGGCCCCCGGCGCCGCGCGGGTACTGGAAGCGCTCCCCGCGGGACGGCCGGCGGGCCTCGACGAGATCGCCCTCGCCGCGGCCGCCGGCACCGATGAAGTCATCGGCAGACTGTACGAACTTCACTCTCTGGGGTTCGTCGAACGGCAGGGCGACGGCTGGCGGTTGACCCCGCGGACGTCGCGAGAGGGGGTGCAATCCGGAGCCGACCGGCGAGGCGGTCGTTGACCTGGGGCGTTCCGGTGAAAGAGTGACGGCGATGACAGACGCGGTCCTCCCGGTGGCAGTCGCCGGGACCGTGCGCGAGGCGCCGGTCCCGGGCCGCCCGCGCGAGGGCGGACGCCCCTGGGCCCCTGCGCCATCCCGTACTCTTCGCGCACCGCGACACTTCCGTCACGCTACGCTCCCAAGGAATCCCGCTCCGGCAAAGGCGAAGCATGCCCCAGCACACCTCAGGGTCCGACCGCGCTGCGGTGCCCCCCGCTGCCCGCGGCAGTGTGCGGTCCACCGCGCCCTCGTCCCTGGAGGTGCTCTGGCGCTCATACAAGGACTCGGGCGACGAACGGCTGCGGGAGCAGCTGATCCTGCACTACTCGCCCCTGGTGAAGTACGTCGCCGGCCGCGTCAGCGTGGGCCTGCCGCCCAACGTGGAGCAGGCCGACTTCGTCTCCTCCGGCGTCTTCGGGCTGATCGACGCGATCGAGAAGTTCGACATCGAACGCTCCATCAAGTTCGAGACGTACGCCATCACCCGGATCCGCGGCGCGATGATCGACGAGCTGCGCGCGCTGGACTGGATCCCGCGCTCCGTGCGGCAGAAGGCGCGGGCCGTCGAGCGCGCCTACGCGACGCTGGAGGCCCAGCTGCGGCGCACCCCGACGGAGGGTGAGGTGGCCGGGGAGATGGGCATCGCGGTGGAGGAACTCCACACGGTGTTCAGTCAGTTGTCCCTGGCCAACGTGGTCGCCCTGGAAGAGCTGCTGCACGTGGGCGGGGAGGGCGGCGACCGCCTCTCCCTGATGGACACCCTGGAGGACACCGCCGCCGACAACCCGGTCGAGGTGGCCGAGGACCGGGAGCTGCGCCGGCTGCTCGCGCGGGCCATCAACACCCTCCCGGACCGGGAGAAGACCGTGGTGACCCTCTACTACTACGAGGGCCTGACCCTCGCCGAGATCGGCAACGTGCTGGGCGTCACCGAGAGCCGGGTCAGCCAGATCCACACCAAATCCGTGCTCCAGCTGCGGGCCAAGCTCGCCGACGTCGGCCGCTGAGCCGCCGGCGGCCCCGCCGGCGGGCCGACACCCCTTGCGGGACCTCCGTACAGTGGTGACGTGCCCAGGATTCGAGCGGCCTCCGTGGCCGAGCACCGGTCGATGCAGCGCGGCGCCCTGTTGGACGCCGCCCGTGCCCTGTTGTCCGAAGGCGGGACGGAAGCCCTGACCTTCCCCGCCCTCGCGGAGCGGACCGGGCTCGCCCGGTCGTCCGTGTACGAGTACTTCCGGTCCCGCGCGGCCGTCGTCGAAGAGCTGTGCGCGGTGGACTTCCCCGTCTGGGCCGCCGAGATCGAGGCGGCGATGGAGCGTGCGACCACGCCGGAGACGAAGATCGAGGCCTACGTGCGCACCCAGCTGGGGCTGATCGGGGACCGGCGCCACCGCGCGGTGGTGGCGATCTCCGCCGGCGAGCTGGACGCCGGCGCGCGGGAGAAGATCCGCGCCGCCCACGGCGGCCTGGTGGCGATGATCGTCGAGGCCCTGGGCGCCCTCGGGCTGCCGGAGCCCAGGCTGTCCGCGATGCTGCTCCAGGGCGTGGTGGACGCCGCGGCCCGCCGGATCGAGCTCGGCGCCGCCGAGGACCCGGCCGTGATCACCGAGACCGCCGTCTCCATGGCCCTGCGGGGCGTCACCGCCTGAAGGGGTCCGGCAGCAGCCGGGGCGTGGGCGCGGGCAGCAGGGCCAGCGGGTTCAGATAGGCGTCCTCGCCCGCCAGCAGGCCCCAGTGCAGACAGGGGCCCGGGCAGTGGGAGCCCTCCGTGAGCACCGCCACCACCTGCCCCGCCTCGACCGCCTCCCCCTGCGCCACCAGCGGACGCACCGGCTCGTACGTGGTGCGCAGCCCGCCCGGCAGGGTGAGCGAGAGCACCCCGCGCCCCGCCACCCGCCCCGCGTAGTGCACCCGCCCGGGCCCCACGGCCCGCACCTGCGCCCCGGCCGGCGCCGCCAGGTCCACACCGCGGTGCCCGGCCGCGTACGGGGTCGGCGGCGGGTCCCACCAGCGCGCCACCGACAGCGGCGCGGGCAGCGGACGTGCGCCCCGCACCCCGCCCGCCGCGCCCCCGCCGCGCACCGGTGCGACGGGCGTGGACGGGGCGGGATACGGGGCCGCCGGCCCGGGGGCGGGCAGCGGCGCGGGCAGCGGACCGGGCAGTGCCAGAAGCAGGATGAGCAGCAGTTTCGTCATGCCAGGCAGCATCCCGCGCGGGCGGCCCGCCCGGTCCGCCCCTGTGGACGGCCGAGGAGGTGTGGACAACGGCGTCACCCGGCATACCGCCGGGTCCCGTACACTTCTTGTGGCGATCCGGGTCACCGGGTCGACTTCGCACGCCCCAGCGCCGACCGGGTTCCGGTCAGGTGAAAGCGTCTCTCGGTCCCTCAAGGGGCAGGGCGCGGCGGGGCGTCAGGAACCAAAACCGAGAAACCAAGGAGATGGCCATGGCCGTCGTAACGATGCGGGAGCTGCTGGAGAGCGGCGTCCACTTCGGTCACCAGACCCGTCGCTGGAACCCGAAGATGAAGCGCTTCATCTTCACCGAGCGCAACGGCATCTACATCATCGACCTGCTCCAGTCGCTGTCGTACATCGACCGCGCCTACGAGTTCGTGAAGGAGACCGTCGCGCACGGCGGCTCCATCATGTTCGTCGGTACGAAGAAGCAGGCGCAGGAGGCCATCGCCGAGCAGGCGACCCGCGTCGGCATGCCGTACGTCAACCAGCGCTGGCTGGGTGGCATGCTCACCAACTTCTCCACCGTCTACAAGCGCCTCCAGCGTCTGAAGGAGCTTGAGGCGATCGACTTCGAGGACGTCGCCGCCTCGGGTCTCACCAAGAAGGAGCTCCTGGTCCTCTCCCGCGAGAAGGCCAAGCTGGAGAAGACCCTCGGTGGTATCCGCGAGATGTCGAAGGTTCCCAGCGCCGTCTGGATCGTCGACACCAAGAAGGAGCACATCGCCGTCGGTGAGGCGCGCAAGCTGCACATCCCGGTCGTCGCGATCCTCGACACCAACTGCGACCCCGACGAGGTCGACTACAAGATCCCGGGCAACGACGACGCGATCCGCTCCGTCACCCTGCTCACCCGCGTGATCGCCGACGCCGTCGCCGAGGGCCTCATCGCCCGCTCCGGCGCCGCGACCGGCGACTCGAAGCCGGGCGAGAAGGCCGCCGCCGAGCCGCTCGCCGAGTGGGAGCGCGACCTGCTCGAGGGCGAGAAGAAGGCTGACGCCGAGGCCCCCGCGGCCGAGGCCCCGGCCGCCGAGGCTGTCGTCGAGGCCCCGGCCGCCGACGCCGAGCAGGCCTGACCCACTGAGAGCGCCCGGCGTTCACTCGCCGGGCACTCGCAGCACGGACGATGACGGCGGGGGAGCCGCGCCACGAGCGCGCTCCTCCGCCGTTCACCCGTAGATCTACGACTTCGAGAGAGAATCACAGACTCATGGCGAACTACACCGCCGCTGACGTCAAGAAGCTCCGCGAGCTCACCGGCGCCGGCATGCTGGACTGCAAGAACGCGCTCGTCGAGGCCGACGGTGACGTCACCAAGGCCAACGAGATCCTGCGCGTCAAGGGCCTGAAGGGCGTCGCCAAGCGCGAGGGCCGTTCCGCCGAGAACGGTGCCGTCACCTCCCTGATCTCCGAGGACGCCACCTCCGGCGTGCTCGTCGAGCTCAAGTGCGAGACGGACTTCGTGGCCAAGAGCCCGAAGTTCCTGGCCGTTGCCGACCAGCTCGCCGCCCACGTGGCCGCCACCAAGCCCGCCGACATCGCGGCGCTGCTGGCGTCCGAGATCGAGGCCGGCAAGACCGTCCAGGCGTTCGTGGACGAGGCCAACGCCAACCTCGGCGAGAAGATCGTCCTGGACCGCTTCGCGGCGTACGAGGGTGCCTTCGTGGCCTCCTACATGCACCGCACCATGCCCGACCTGCCCCCGCAGATCGGTGTCCTGGTCGAGCTGGACAAGGCCGACGCCGACCTGGCCAAGGGCATCGCCCAGCACATCGCCGCCTTCGCGCCGAAGTACCTCACCAAGGAGGACGTGCCGGCCGAGATCGTCGAGTCCGAGCGCCGCGTCGCCGAGGAGACCACCCGCGCCGAGGGCAAGCCCGAGGCCGCGATCGCCAAGATCGTCGAGGGTCGCGTCAACGGCTTCTACAAGGACGCCACGCTGCTCGGCCAGCCGTACGCGCTGGACAACAAGAAGTCCGTCCAGAAGGTTCTGGACGAGGCCGGTGTCACCCTGAAGGCGTTCACCCGCATCAAGGTCGGCATCTGAGTCCGTCCGTACGCGACGGACACCGGACCCCTATAGGGTCTGAAGCAGTCGTCCGTGCTTGCGCAGGACGACCGCAGATCTGACGAGGAGGCCATTGCCGCAGAGGGAACCGCGAGGACCCACCGGCAATGGCCTTCTTCGTATGTGCACGAGGAGATCTCCATGAATCAGGGCGTGGACCCCCACACCGCATCCGACGACAAGAGCGACCACGAGAAGAAGGGTCGCCGCTTCATGCTGAAGCTGTCCGGCGAAGCCTTCTCCGGCGGCGGCGGACTGGGTGTCGACCCCGACGTCGTGCACGCCATCGCCCGCGAGATCGCGGCCGTGGTCCGCGACGGGGCCGAGATCGCGGTCGTCATCGGCGGCGGCAACTTCTTCCGCGGCGCGGAGCTTCAGCAGCGCGGCATGGACCGGGCCCGGTCCGACTACATGGGCATGCTCGGGACTGTCATGAACTGCCTCGCCCTCCAGGACTTCCTGGAGAAGGAGGGCATCGACAGCCGGGTCCAGACGGCCATCACCATGGGGCAGGTCGCGGAGCCGTACATCCCGCTGCGCGCCGTCCGCCACCTGGAGAAGGGCCGCGTCGTCATCTTCGGCGCGGGCATGGGCATGCCCTACTTCTCCACCGACACCACGGCCGCCCAGCGCGCCCTGGAGATCGACGCCGAAGCCCTCCTCATGGGCAAGAACGGTGTCGACGGGGTCTACGACTCCGACCCGAAGACCAACCCGGACGCGGTGAAGTTCGACGCGCTGGAGTACAGCGAGGTGCTGTCCCGGGACCTCAAGGTCGCCGACGCCACGGCCATCACGCTGTGCCGTGACAACCAGCTGCCGATCCTGGTCTTCGAGCTGCTCGCCGAAGGCAATATCGCCCGTGCCGTCAAGGGTGAGAAGATCGGCACGCTCGTGAGCGACCAGGGCACCCGGGCCTGAGCCCACCGAGCCGGACCCGCAGGGGTCCGGTCCGGGCGGCCCGGACCGCCCGTGTCCGCCTGAACCATCCATATCTGACATGCAGGAGCACGTGGTGATCGAAGAAATCCTCCTCGAGGCCGAGGAGAAGATGGAGAAGGCCGTCGTCGTCGCCAAGGAAGACTTCGCCGCGATCCGCACCGGTCGTGCGCACCCGGCGATGTTCAACAAGATCGTGGCGGACTACTACGGCGCCATCACGCCCATCAACCAGCTCGCCTCCTTCGCCGTGCCCGAGCCGCGCATGGCGATCGTGACGCCGTTCGACGCCTCCGCGCTGCGCAACATCGAGCAGGCGATCCGCGACTCCGACCTCGGTGTCAACCCGAGCAACGACGGCCGCATCATCCGGGTGACCTTCCCGGAGCTGACGCAGGACCGCCGCAAGGAGTTCATCAAGGTCGCCAAGACCAAGGCCGAGGACTCCCGGGTCTCCATCCGCTCCGTGCGCCGCAAGGCCAAGGACGCCCTCGACAAGCTGGTCAAGGACAAGGAGGCCGGCGAGGACGAGGTGCGCCGCGCCGAGAAGGAGCTCGACGACACCACCGCGAAGTACGTCGCGCAGGTGGACGAGCTGCTCAAGCACAAGGAATCCGAGCTCCTCGAGGTCTGATGAACGACTCTCCCTGGGCCGCTGAGCCGGTTCCGGCGGGTCCCGCATACGATGCGCTGGTGGGCCCGCAGACTGCGCCCATGCCCATCGTGCCCGATGCCGCCGGCCGTGCCTTCGACGACCGGGAAGCACGCGATCGGGGGGCCGCCTTCGCCGGCGGCCCCCCGTTCCGCGCCGAGACGCCGTTGCAGGAGCCCATGCCCAGCCCCCCGCCCCCGCCTCCGCAGGCCCCGCAGGACGCCTCGCCCCCGCCGCAGAAGAAGCGCGCGGGGCGGGATCTGCGTGCCGCCATAGGGGTCGGCGTCGGCCTCGGTGCGGTGATCTTCGCTTCGCTGTTCATCGTCAAGGCCGTCTTCGTCGGCGTCGTCGTCGTCGCGGTCGTGGTCGGCCTGTGGGAGCTCACCTCCCGGCTCCAGGAGAAGAAGGGCATCAAGGCCCCGCTGGTCCCGCTCGCGGTCGGCGGCGCGGCGATGATCATCGCCGGGTACGTCCGCGGGGCCGAGGGCGCCTGGGTGGCGATGGCGCTCACCGCGCTGGCGGTCCTCGTGTGGCGGATGACCGAGCCCCCCGAGGACTACCTCAAGGACGTCACGGCCGGCGTTTTCGCGGCGTTCTACGTGCCCTTCCTGGCCACCTTCGTCGCGATGCTGCTGACCCCCGACGACGGTCCGCAGCGGGTGGTGACCTTCCTGCTGCTGACCGTGGTCAGCGACACCGGGGCGTACGCGGTCGGCTGGCGCTTCGGCAAGACCAAGCTGGCCCCGCGCATCAGCCCCGGCAAGACCCGCGAGGGGCTCTTCGGAGCGGTGGCCTTCGCGATGGCGGCCGGCGCCCTGTGCATGGAGTTCCTCATCGACGGCGGCGCCTGGTGGCAGGGCCTGCTGCTGGGCCTCGCGGTGGCGGTCTCCGCCACCCTGGGCGACCTCGGCGAGTCGATGATCAAGCGTGACCTGGGCATCAAGGACATGGGCACGCTGCTCCCGGGCCACGGGGGCATCATGGACCGGCTGGACTCGCTGCTGCCGACGGCTCCGGTGGTCTGGCTGCTGCTGGCGGCGTTCGTGGGCACGGGCTGACCGGTCCGGGCCGGGTTATCCTGGAGGGCGCGCCACGTGGTACCCGCTCGCCTTCGACCCGCTGAACCGGCCCGGGGCGCAGGCCGTCTCGCTG
>NZ_JBNNPF010000029.1:13961-108808 GCF_050275515.1 Streptomyces sp. NPDC004126
CGGGGCCGCCCGGGGGGGGGGCGTTTCCCGCGGGCCGGCCCCCCCCCCCCCGCGCCCCCCCCTTTTCCGTCCGGCGGCCGAGTCGCCGCGGACCGGCCCTGCACGCGCGGGGTGACCCCCACCCCGTCGTACCGAGGAGTACAGCATGGCCCCCCGTCCCGTTCCGGGCGAGCTCACCTTCGTCGCGCCCCGCGGAGCGAAGAAGCCCCCGCGGCACCTCGCCGACCTCACGCCGGCCGAGCGCCGCGAGGCGGTGGCCGCGATCGGCGAGAAGCCCTTCCGGGCCAAGCAGCTCTCCCAGCACTACTTCGCCCGCTACGCGCACGACCCGGCCGAGTGGACGGACATCCCCGCGGCCTCGCGCGAGAAGCTCCAGCAGGAGCTGCTGCCGGAGCTCATGAACGTCGTGCGGCACATCAGCTGCGACGACGACACCACCCGCAAGACCCTGTGGAAGCTGCACGACGGCACGCTCGTCGAGTCCGTGCTGATGCGCTACCCCGACCGGGTCACGATGTGCATCTCCTCGCAGGCCGGCTGCGGCATGAACTGCCCGTTCTGCGCCACCGGCCAGGCGGGCCTGGACCGCAACCTCTCCACCGCCGAGATCGTGCACCAGATCGTCGACGGCATGCGCGCCCTGCGCGACGGCGAGGTCCCCGGGGGCCCGGCCCGGCTCTCCAACATCGTCTTCATGGGCATGGGCGAGCCGCTCGCCAACTACAAGCGCGTCGTGGGCGCCATCCGCCGCCTCACCGACCCGGAGCCCGACGGCCTGGGCCTGTCGCAGCGCGGCATCACCGTCTCCACCGTGGGCCTGGTCCCGGCGATGCTGAGGTTCGCCGACGAGGGCTTCAAGTGCCGCCTCGCGGTCTCCCTGCACGCCCCGGACGACGAGCTGCGCGACACCCTCGTCCCGGTGAACACCCGCTGGAAGGTGCGCGAGGTCCTCGACGCCGCCTGGGAGTACGCGGAGAAGTCCGGCCGCCGGATCTCCATCGAGTACGCCCTGATCCGTGACATCAACGACCAGGCCTGGCGCGGCGACCTGCTCGGCCGCCTGCTCAAGGGCAAGCGCGTGCACGTCAACCTGATCCCGCTGAACCCGACGCCGGGCTCGAAGTGGACCGCCTCGCGCCCCGAGGACGAGAAGGCCTTCGTCGAGGCGATCGCCCGCCACGGGGTGCCCGTGACCGTCCGCGACACCCGCGGTCAGGAGATCGACGGCGCGTGCGGCCAGCTCGCCGCCTCGGAACGCTAGATTCCGGTCACCGGCCTGCGGGAATCGGCCACGGGGTACCCTGTGGCCGAACCAATTGCATATTCCGACAGGGGAGCGCCACAGCGCTGAGAGTGCGGTATCCGTCATCCGCAGACCCTCTGAACCTCGCCCCGGTCATTCGGGGTAGGAAGTTCGGTCACCACTCAAGCTGTTGCGCCCTGCCCGGCGTCCGCTCCCACAGAGCGCCGGGCAGGGCCGCGTCTTCTCCTGGTCATCCCAGGAGGAATCACCAGTGAGCACCACCAAGAAGATCGCGGGCGCCGCGCTCGCGGCCGCGCTCGGCGTCACCACGCTCAGCGCCTGTGGCGGCGGCGACGCCAAGGACAAGTCCGCGGGCGCGACCGACGCCCCGAAGTCCAAGACGGTCACCCTCGTCTCCCACGACTCCTTCAACGTGACCGACACGGTCCTCAAGGAGTTCGAGCAGCAGAGCGGCTACACCGTCAAGGTGCTGAAGTCCGGCGACGCCGGCGCCGCCCTCAACCAGGAGATCCTCACCAAGGGCTCCCCGCGCGGCGACGTCTTCTTCGGCGTCGACAACACCCTGCTCTCGCGCGCCCTCGACAACGGTGTGTTCACCCCCTACCAGGCCAAGGGCCTGGACACGGTGAAGCCCGAGTTCGTGCTCGACAAGCAGCACCGCGTCACCCCGGTCGACTCCGGCGACATCTGCGTCAACTACGACAAGGCGTACTTCGCCGAGAAGAAGATCGCCCCGCCGCAGACGCTGGACGACCTGGTCAAGCCGGAGTACAAGAACCTGCTGGTCACCGAGAACGCCGCGACCTCCTCGCCCGGTCTCGGCTTCCTCCTCGCCTCCGTCGGCAAGTACGGCGAGGAGGGCTGGAAGGACTACTGGAGCAAGCTCAAGGCCAACGGCGTCGAGGTCGTCGACGGCTGGGAGCAGGCCTACAACGAGCGCTTCTCCGGCTCCGCCGGCGGCAAGAAGGCCAAGGGCGACCGCCCGCTGGTCGTCTCCTACGCCTCCAGCCCGCCGGTCGAGGTCCTCTACGGCGAGCCGCAGCCGGCCGAGGCGCCCACGGGCGTGGCCACCGGCACCTGCTTCCGCCAGGTCGAGTTCGCGGGCCTGCTCAAGGGCGCGAAGAACGAGGAGGGCGGCAAGGCCCTCATCGACTTCCTGGTCTCCAAGAAGTTCCAGGAGGACATGCCGCTCCAGATGTTCGTCAACCCGGTCGTCAAGGACGCGAAGCTGCCGGAGCTGTTCACGAAGCACGGCGTCGTGGTCGACAAGCCGGAGAACGTCGCTCCGGAGGCCATCGCCAAGAACCGTGAGCAGTGGGTCAAGACGTGGTCCTCGCTCGTCGTGAAGTAGAGCGCCTTCCCGCGGAGGGCGGGCGCGCCACGGCCGTCAGACTCGCTCTGATGGCCGTGCCGCTCGCCTTCTTCGGACTGTTCTTCGCCTACCCCGTCGCCGCGATCGTCGGCCGCGGGCTCAAGACGGACGAGGGCTGGCAGTTCGGCCGGATCGGCGAGGTCCTCGCCCGGCCCGACATCGGCGGCGTGCTGTGGTTCACCACCTGGCAGGCGCTCGCCTCGACCGCCCTCACCCTGCTCCTCGCGCTGCCCGGCGCCTATGTCTTCGCGCGCCTGGAGTTCCCCGGCAAGCAGCTGCTGCGCGCGCTGGTCACCGTGCCCTTCGTACTGCCGACCGTGGTCGTCGGCAGTGCCTTCCTGGCGCTGGTCGGGCGGGGCGGGCTGCTCGACGAGCTGTGGGGCGTCCGGCTGGACACCACCGTGTGGGCGATCCTGCTCGCCCACGTCTTCTTCAACTACGCCGTCGTGGTGCGGACCGTCGGCGGCCTCTGGGCGCAGCTGGACCCGCGCCAGGAGGAGGCCGCCCGGGTGCTGGGCGCCGGGCGGTTCGCGGCGTGGCGGCGGGTGGTGCTGCCCGCCCTCGGTCCGGCGGTGGCCGCGGCCTCCCTGATGGTGTTCCTGTTCACCTTCAGCTCCTTCGGCGTCGTGCAGATCCTGGGCGGGCCCGCGTACGCCACCCTGGAGGTGGAGGTCTACCGGCAGACGGCGCAGCTGCTGGACCTGCCGACCGCCGCCGTGCTGACGATGGTGCAGTTCGCGGCCATCGCCGGCGTGCTCGCCGTGCACGCGTGGACCGTGCGCCGGCGGGAGACCGCGCTGCGGCTCGTCGACCCCGCGCGCACCGCGCGTCCGCCGCGCGGCTGGGCGCAGCGGGGGCTGCTGGGCGGGGTGCTGCTCTCGGTGGCGCTGCTGGTGGTGGCGCCGCTGGCGGTGCTGGTGGAGCGGTCCTTCGACGCCCCGGGCGGGTACGGACTCGGCTTCTACCGGGCGCTGCAGGACGCGGGCTCGGGAGGCGGAACGTTTCTGGTGCCGCCGCTGGAGGCGATCTGGAACTCCCTCCAGTACGCGCTGGCCGCCACCGCCATCGCCTTGGCCGTCGGGGGGCTCGCCGCGGCGGCACTGACCCGGCGCGGCGGCCGCTTCGTCCGCGGTTTCGACGCGCTGCTGATGCTTCCGCTCGGGGTGTCCGCCGTGACGGTGGGCTTCGGGTTCCTGATCACCCTGGACGAGCCGCCGCTGGACCTGCGGACCTCGTGGATCCTGGTGCCGCTGGCGCAGGCGCTGGTCGGGGTGCCGTTCGTCGTACGGACCATGCTGCCGGTGCTGCGGGCCGTCGACGGCCGGCTGCGGGAGGCCGCCGCCGTGCTCGGCGCCTCGCCGCTGCGGGCCTGGCGGGAGGTGGACCTGCCGCTGGTGCGGCGGGCGCTGCTGATCGCGGCCGGCTTCGCCTTCGCGGTCTCGCTGGGCGAGTTCGGCGCGACCGTCTTCATCGCCCGGCCCGACCACCCGACGCTGCCGGTGGCCGTGGCGCGGCTGCTGGGGCGGGCCGGGGAGATGAACTACGGGCAGGCCATGGCCCTGAGCACGATTCTGATGCTGGTGTGCGCGGTGTCCCTGCTGGTGCTGGAGCGGCTGCGACCCGACAAGACCTCGGGAGAGTTCTGATGACCCTGCTCCGGCTCGAAGGGGTGACGGTCCGCTTCGGCGACCGGGCGGTCGTGGACGCGGTCGACCTGGAGGTCGCCGAGCACGAGACCGTGTGCGTGCTGGGCCCCAGCGGCAGCGGCAAGTCCACCCTGCTGCGGGTGGTGGCCGGCCTCCAGCAGGTGTCCGCGGGGCGGGTGCTGCTCGGCGGGGCCGACCAGGCCGGCGTGCCGGTGCACCGGCGCGGGGTGGGCCTGATGTTCCAGGACCACCAGCTGTTCCCGCACCGGGACGTCGGCGGGAACGTCTCCTTCGGCCTGCGCGCGCAGGGCACCCCGAAGGGCTCGTACGGGGCCCGGGTCGCGGAGCTGCTGGAGCTGGTCGGGCTCCCGGGGGCCCAGGGCCGGGCCGTCGCCTCGCTGTCCGGCGGGGAGCAGCAGCGGGTGGCGCTCGCCCGGGCACTGGCCCCCTCGCCCCGGCTGCTGATGCTGGACGAGCCGCTCGGCCAGCTGGACCGGGGGCTGCGCGAGCGTCTGGTGGTCGAGCTCCAGGGGCTGTTCTCCCGGCTGGGCACCACCGTCCTGGCCGTCACCCACGACCAGGGCGAGGCCTTCGCGCTGGCCGACCGGGTGGTGGTGATGCGGGACGGGCGGATCGCGCAGGCCGGGACCCCGCTGGAGGTGTGGCAGCGGCCCGCGTCGGAGTTCGTGGCCCGCTTCCTCGGCTTCGAGAACGTGGTCCCGGGCACGGTGGCCGGTGCCGCCGCCGCGACCGCCTGGGGCAGGGTGCCGGTCCCGGCCGGCACGCCCGAGGGCGAGCGGCGGCTGCTGGTCCGGCCCGCCGGGGTGGTGCTGTGCGAGGCCGGGCTGGGCTGCGTGGTGGAGTCCCGCACCTTCCGCGGCACGCACGTGGCCCTGCGGCTGAAGCCCGCGTCGGGGCCCGTGCTGGAGGCCGAGTGCGAGCTGGCCACCGCGCCGGCCGTGGGGGACCGGGTCGCGGTGGCGTTCAGCCCGTCGGAGGTCGTCGTCCTCCCGGAAGCCTCCTGACCCCGGCCCCTCAGTCCCGGATGCCGTCGACGGCGATCGGCAGGTGGCGGGGGCCGCGCAGGACCGCGTTCTGCCGGTAGGGCGGCGGGTCCTCCAGCAGCCGGGGGTTCTCCAGCCTGCGCGCCAGCTCGCTCAGGGCCAGCGCCCCTTCCAGCCGGGCCAGCGGCGCCCCGAAACAGCTGTGGATGCCGCTGCCGAGGCCCAGGTGCTGGACGTCCGCACGGTCGGGGTCGAAGCGGTCGGGGTCCTCGAACCGCTTCGGGTCGCGGTTCCCGGAGGCCAGGATCAGCCAGAGCGAGGAGCCCTTGGGGATGGTCACCCCCGCCACCTCGATGTCGGACAGGGTACTGCGCTGCGGCAGCAGCTGCACGGGCGGCTCGTAGCGCAGCAGCTCCTCCACGATCGGCACGCCCAGGTTCGGCTCGGCCCGCAGCCGGGCCAGGTGCTCCGGGTACCGCAGCAGGGTGAGCATGCCGTTCGTGATCAGGTTGACGGTGGTCTCGTGCCCCGCGATCAGCAGCAGGGCGGCCGTGCTGAGCACCTCCATGGTGGTCATGGCGCCGTCCGGCCCCTGCGCGGTCGCCAGCTCGGAGAGCATGTCCCCGGTGGGGTTCTTGCGCCGCTCCTCGATCAGCCCGGCCAGGTACATGCCGAGCTCCATCCGGGCGCCCTTGGTCTTCTCCGCGCGTACGGCCGGATCGGCGCCCGGATCGGGGTCCAGGCTCGCGGCGAGGGTGTCGGCCCACACGTGGAAGCGCGCCTCGTCCTCGGGCGGGACGCCCAGCAGCCGGCAGATCACCGTCACGGGGAACGGGTACGAGAACTCCTCGACCAGGTCGATCCGCGCGGGGTCGCCCTCCTTGGCGATCGCGTCGACCAGCCCCTTGACGATGCCGCCCAGCTCACCGCGCATCTGCTCGACGCGGCGCGGGGAGTGCGGAGGCCCGAACGGGCGGTTCGTCATCCGGCGCAGCCGGTCGTGGTCGGGCGGGTCCAGCTTCAGGAACGAGGGCGGCAGGACGCCCTCGCCCTCGTCCTCGGCCTCGCTCAGCGGGTCCCCGGCCACCGCCGTCAGGTTGCGGGAGTCGGAGCTGATCCGCGGATCGTGCAGCAGGCCCTTGATCTCGTGGTACGTGCTGAGGACGTACGGGCCGTCCCCGTCGTGGAACACCGGGGTCTTGCGGAGCTCCTCGTACAGGGGGTACGGATTGGCCCGGCTGGAGTAGTCGAGGATCTGCCGCAGGATGCCTTCAGTCATGAGAGGTCCTCGTGCTCAGTTGTGCGCCGGCGTGAACGTCATCCGCCGGTCGGCCGGTGAGTAGCCGCTCAGGGTGATCGTCGGGCCGTGCGTGGGCACCGACGGGTCGGGGAAGTCCGCGTCCAGCGGCCGGTTCCCCTCGGGCCTGCGGTCCACCGTGGAGTACGGCGGCGGGAACGGTGCGGTCTGCTCGATCTGCTGCTCGTAGAAGTCCAGCCAGCGGCACTGGTCGAAGGTGACGGCACCGATGACGCGGCCCTGGTAGCCGTAGACGCCGACGAAGCGGCGCTCGGCGCGCGAGCCCTGCGTGATGACGATCTCGGTCCCCATGGAGGGGACGCCGACCGACTTGATGTTCACGCCGAACTGGGACGACCAGAAGGCCGGGACCCAGACGTGCGGGCGGCGCTCCGCGCTCTCGCTGAGCATGTTGTGCGCGGCGGTCTCGGCCTGGGCGACGGCGTTGCCCCAGTGTTCCAGGGACAGGAACTGGTAGCCGAAGAGGGCGTGCGGGGAGCGGGCCACGTCGCCGGCCACGTAGATGTCGTCGGTGACGATGCCCCAGATGTCGAAGGCCCGGCAGCCCGCGTCGCAGGCGATGCCGCGCGGACCGGCGCCGAGTCCGGACCCGGCCAGCCATTCGGTGTTGCGCTGGGCGCCGAGCGAGACGACCACCACCTCCGCCTCCAGCGTGGTGCCGTCGGAGAGGAGCGCGGAGCGGACCCTGCCGGAGGAGTCGCCCTCCAGGGCCGTCACCATGATCCCGGTGCGCAGGTCCACGCCGTTCTCGCGGTGCATCTCGGCCGCGACCGCGCCCACCACCCCGCCGAGGGCCCCGACGAGGGGCGCGTCGCCGCGTTCCGCCACGGTGACGGCCAGCCCGCGTTCCCGGCAGGCGGAGGCGATCTCGGAGCCGGTGAAGCCGGCGCCGATGACGAGGACCCGGCCGGGTCCGGCCGCCAGCGCGCGTTCCAGGGCCGCGCCGTCGTCCCGGGTGCGCAGGACGAAGACCCCGTCGAGGGCGCCCTCCTCGGGCTTGGGCCACGGCCGGGCGCGGACGCCGGTGGCGATCAGCAGCCGGTCGTACTCCACCTCGTCGCCGTCGGCGAGGCGGACCCGGCGGGCCTTCATGTCCAGGCCGGCGGCCGGTACGCCGAGCCGCCACTTGGCGTCGATGTCCCGGCGCCGGGGCAGGGCCGTGCGGTCCGCGGTCGCCTTGCCGAGCAGGACCTGCTTGGACAGCGGGGGCCGGTCGTACGGCTCGTGGGGTTCGTCGCCGATCATCGTCAGGGATCCGGCGAACCCCTTCTCGCGCAGGGTCTCGGCGGCCCGCAGGCCGGCCAGGGAGGCTCCCACGACGACGATGCGGCCTTCGCGCTTGAGCCGCTCCAGGGCTGCGTCACCGCTCACCACGCGCCTCCGCGGTCGACAGGGACCCGTTCACCGCATCCAGCAGGATGGCCCGGACGGGGCAGGCGTGGACGGCGCGGACGACGTTCTCGCGGTGCTCCTCGTCGGGCTGCGGGTCGTAGAGCAGGGACTCGTCGCCGTGCATGGCGAAGACGTCCGGTGCGAGGAACGCGCACTGCGCGTACCCCTGGCACCGGTTGAGGTCCACGACAAGCCTCATGGGGCATCAGCCTTTCCGTGACCTGTTGACCCCCACGGACCCCCGAGCCCTCCCGGTCTCCAGCATGCGCGCGAGACCCGCGCGCCGCCTGCCGGGAGGAGGCGCGGGGCCGGTGCTCAGGCCTCTTGCCGCAGGTTGGTGCGCAGGACGTGCAGGCTGATGACGAGGACCCAGAACGGGAAGACCATCTCGGACCAGGGCACCCCGGAGCCGAGGAGGAGCAGCACCAGCCCGGTGGCGAAGCCCAGCAGGACCAGCGGGCGCGGGAAGAAGCCCAGGCGGCGCCCGATGGTGGAGGTCACGAAGACGAAGACGGCGGCCATGCGCATCGCGTACGTGGTGAGGACGGTGTACGCGAAGGGGCGGCCGAATCCGGACGGCGGCACGGTCTCCTGGAGCACGGTGCCGGCCGCGGCGGCGGCGACGAACAGGGTTCCGACGAAGATGTAGCCGCTGCCGAGGAACACCGCGGCGATGAACCGGTCCTCGCCGCCGCCGGAGTGCGCGCGCAGTGCTCCCATGAACCAGAGGAAGAAGATCCCGGCGAAGGGGACGATCTCCAGGGCCAGCCGGACGGCCCAGCGGTCGGCGTCGGCGACGGGGGCGTCGGAGGGGCTCCCGGAGGGGATGGCGAGCCTCATCAGCACGATCGCCACCGCGAGCAGCACGGCGAAGACGAGCCCGGCCGTCCCGGCGGCCCGTGGCGTGCGCATCCGCGTGGTGGTGGACTCCATGCCTTCAGCAGGCGGCAGCCGCGGGGCCCGCGCCACCGGAGGGGCCCCACGGGAGTGAATCCCGGCCCGGCCGCCGCGGCCGGGCCGGGAGGGTCAGGCCACCGGTGCCGGAACCGGCTCCTCGGCGGACTCCTCGGCCCCGTCGTGGTTGCCGTACCAGGCCACCGCGACGGCGCCGGCGACGGCCAGCACGAAGCCGGTCACCGCGAGCCAGGCCAGACCGGGACGGGAGGCGTCGCCGAGCCACAGGACGCCGATGGCGCCCGGGAGCACCGTCTCGCCGACGACGAGGGCGGCGGTGGCGCCGTTGACCGAGCCGATCTGGAGGGCCACCGTGTGCAGGTACATGCCGCCGAAGCCGGCGATGAGGATGGCGTAGAGCGCCGGGTCGGTGGCGAGGGTGACCGGGTCGAAGGGGTCCACGCCGTCGAGGATGCGCACGCCGACGCCCAGCGCGCCGAACGCCAGACCGGACAGCAGACCCGCCAGGATCGCGGCCCGGGCGCCGAGGAGCCGCACGGCCACCGTGCCGCCGATGATGATCACGAGGGTCACGGCCAGCAGCCACCAGTGCGTGGACATCGGGGCGTGGTGGTCGCCCTCGTGGCCGGCGGCGGTCGCCAGCAGCACCAGCGCCGCGCAGACGACGCCGATCGAGGTCCATTCCTTGCGGGTCAGCCGGATGCCCAGCATCTTCACGCTGAGGATGGCGGTGATCACCAGGTTGGCGCTGATGACGGTCTGGGAGAGGAACAGGGGCAGCATGCGGGCCGCCAGCGCGCCCAGTCCGAAGCCCACGAAGTCCAGGATGGTGCCGACGATGAACTCCCAGGTCATCGCGGCCTTGGCGGTGGAGGTCAGGTTCGGTCCGCCGTGGGCGGTCACACCGGCGGCGGCCGGTGACATCCGGGCGGCGCGGCGCGAGCCCACGGCTTGCAGGACAGAGCCCGTCCCGTAGCAGATGGACGCCGCGACAGCGGTCAGCAGGCCTATGAGCACAGAGGGCTCCGTTCAACGTCTGGCAGGTAAGGCGGTACCTCTGCCAGACGTCATAACGGGCCGGGAAGTTGCCTCCGCAAGGGAGTTCGTTGACCGGTTCTTTGCCCTCGGGGGTCAGGCCATGGCCGCGAGCGCGTCCGGGACCTCGTCCACCGAGTCCACCAGCGCGATCCGCGACTCCATCGCCCGGCCCGACGCCAGCGCCCGCAGCAGCGGCCACACCGGCAGCCGCTCCGTCCAGTGGGCGCGGCCGACCAGGACCATCGGGGTCGGCGCGGACCGCGACTCGTAGTAGTTCGGCGTGGCGTTGTCGAAGACCTCCTGCACGGTGCCCGCGGCGCCCGGCAGGAACACCACGCCCGCGTTGGACCGGGCGAGCAGCCCGTCCTCGCGGGTGGCGTTCGCGAAGTACTTGGCGATCTGCCCCGCGAAGGCGTTCGGCGGCTCGTGGCCGTAGAACCAGGTGGGGATCCCGACCGAGTCCCCGCCCCGGGGCCAGCGCTCCCGGACGGCGAAGGCGGCGCGCGCCCAGTCGGAGACGGAGGGGCTGAAGGAGGGCACCTTCGCCAGCAGCTCCAGCGCCTCGGGCAGGGCCTCGTCCGGCGCGGGGGCCAGGTAGGCGCCCAGGTTGGCGGCCTCCATCGCGCCGGGGCCGCCGCCGGTGGCGACCGTCAGCCCGGACCGGGCCAGCGTCCGGCCCAGTTCCGCCGCACCGCGGTAGTCGACGCCGCCGCGGGCCATGGCGTGGCCGCCCATCACGCCGATGACGCGGGCGCCCGCGAGGTCCTCGTCGAGGGCGTCGGAGATCGCGTCGTCGTGGATGGAGCGGAGCATCGAGGAGAAGACGTCGCCGTCGGACTTGGTCTCCTGGAACCAGGCGTACGCCTGGGCGTCCGGGGTGGCCTCGTAGCCTTCGGCCAGACCCGTGAACAGCTCCTCGGCCGTGTACAGCAGACCCCGGTACGGGTCGAACGGCAGGTCCGGTATCGGCGGGAAGACCAGCGCGCCGTCCGCGCGGACCTTCACCGAGGCGTCGGGTTCCATGGCGCAGCCCAGGAACACGGCCGCGGAGGTGTCGGCGGACAGCAGGGCGAAGGTCCGCTCCAGGAGGTTGACCGACTGGATCCGGTAGCCGCTCAGGGACCCCCGGGCGACGACCCGGTCGAACTCGGCGAGCGTCTCGATCTCGATGTCTGCGTTGACCATTCGGCCCACCCTAAGGGCTGGCCGGCTCAGCGGGTCAGAGCCAGCGACGTCAGCTGCGCCACACCCCAGCCGAGCCCCGCGGCGGCGGTGAGCAGCGCTGCGGCCCGCAGCACCACGGCCGTACGCAGCACCGTGCCCGGGGTGCCGAGTCCGGCCAGCGCCTCCCGGGAGGCGGAGCGGGCCTGCCGGGACTCGACGGCCGAGGTGAGCAGGGTCCCGGCCGCGCACAGGGCCACCAGGGCGGCGGCCGGGCCGGTCAGCGGCCCGAGCGGGGTGAGGGGGCCGCCCGGGGCGTGCGGGGAGAGGGCGGTGAGGGCGGCGGCGCCGACGGCGGTGAGCACCCCGAGGGGCCGTCCCAGCCGGGGCGCCTCCTCCTGGAGGCCGCGCCCGGCCAGCAGCCGCAGCAGCCCCGGCCGGACGGCCTGGACCAGGGTCCCGCAGGCGTAGGCCAGTCCCGGACCGGCGAGGGCCAGCCCGACCGCGATCAGCGCGGAGCCGGCCGGTACGCCGGCTCCGCCGGGCCGCGCGTACGCCAGCGCGGCGAGCCCGCAGGCGGCCAGCGCCACCCCCCAGGGCACTCCGGTCTGCGGGGCCATCGCGGCGTGCGGCGGGCGGGGGCGCAGGGCGAGGGCGGTGGCCGCGGCGGCGGTCAGCGGGACCAGGGCCAGCAGGGTGAGGGCGGCGGCCACCGGCAGGGGCCGGTCGGCGTGCAGCAGGCGGGCGCCGGCTCCGTCGAAGGGCAGTCCCGCGAGGTCGCCCCGCAGGTGGAGGAAGGCGGCCAGGGCGAGGGCGCTGCCGAGGGCGCACGCGACGGCCGTGGAGACGGCCGCGACCAGGGTGAGCCGTACGGGGCCCAGCCCGGCGGCGTCGAGCCCGTCGCGGGGGCGGGTCGCGGGGTCGGTGCGGGCGACGGCCACCGCGAACTGGGCGGTGGCGGCGAGCGGGACCAGCGCCCACAGCAGGCGAGGGAACGATCCGGCGGGCCGGGCGGTCGCGTCGGCGAGGACGTACAGCAGGAGGAAGGCGCTGCCGGCGGAGGCGGCCGCGACCAGCAGCCGGCGCAGCTGGACCAGGGGGCGGGAGCCGCGGACTAGGCGGAGAGCGAGCACGCGGCCTGGTCCTCCGTGGTGAGGGCGGAGGCGGCGGCCGCGGCGCCGGCCGGGCGGCCGTCGAGCAGGGCCAGCGCGCGGTCGGCGCCGGCCGCGGCCTCCTCGTCGTGGGTGGCCAGCAGGACCGTGATGCCGTGGGAGCGGGCGGCCGTGGTCAGGGTGCGCAGCAGCAGTGCGCGTTCGGCGCGGTGCAGCGGGGCGGTCGGCTCGTCGGCGAAGAGCACCGCGGGCTCCGCGACCAGCGCGCGGGCCAGGGCGACCCGCTGGGCCTCGGCGCGGTTGAGGGCGCTGGGGCGCTTGCCGGCGAAGCGGTCGAGGTCGAGGCGCTCCAGCCATTCGAGGGCGGCCCGGCGGGCGGCGCGGTGCGGGGCGCCGCCGATCAGCAGGGGCAGGGCGGCGTTCTCCCAGACCTTGAGCTCGGGCAGCAGCTGCGGTTCGGGTCCGATCCAGGCGAACCGGTCGCGGCGCAGGCGTTCGCGGGCCGCGGCGCCCAGGGTGTGGACGGGGACGCTGTTGAACCAGACCTCGCCCTGTTCGGGCAGCAGCTGCCCGGCCAGACAGCGCAGCAGGGTGCTCTTCCCGCAGCCGCGCGGGCCGGTCACGGCGAGGATCTCACCCTGGCGGACTCCGGCGGAGACCCCGATCAGGCCGGGGCTGCCGCTGTGGGAGTAGTGCAGGGACCGGGCCCAGAGCAGGTCTTCCTGCGGCGGGGCCTGGTCGGGCCGGGCCTTGTCCGGGGGAGCCACCATGGCGTACACCTCCGTCCGGGGGAACGAAGCGGAGCCCTTTCGGTCACTGGCACCGCAAGGAGATGTAAAGAGATGAACGTCGTGAAAGCTGACAGCACACGGCCCGGACCCCCGCGTTCTACTCGAACGGAGGATCCGGGCCGTGTGGTCGTGCCGGTGGGCTACCGCGTCCCGGGACCGGTTACAGCTTGGTCCAGGCCTCGGTGAGCACCGAGCGCAGGATGCCTTCGATCTCGTCGAAGGTGCCCTGGTCGGCGATCAGCGGCGGGGCCAGCTGGATGACCGGGTCCCCACGGTCGTCGGCGCGGCAGTACAGGCCGTTGTCGAAGAGCGCCTTGGAGAGGAAGCCGTAGAGCACGCGCTCGGTCTCCTCGTCCGTGAAGGACTCCTTGGTGACCTTGTCCTTGACGAGCTCGATGCCGTAGAAGAAGCCGTTGCCGCGGACGTCGCCGACGATCGGGAGGTCGTGCAGCTTCTTCAGGGTGTTGAAGAAGTTGCCCTCCTGGTCCAGCACGTGCTGGTTCAGGCCTTCCTTGTCGAAGATGTCGAGGTTGGCGATGGCCACCGCGGAGGACACCGGGTGTCCGCCGAAGGTGTAGCCGTGCAGGAAGGTGTTGTCGCCCTTGTAGAAGGGCTCCGCGATGCGGTCCGAGACGATGCAGGCACCGATCGGGGAGTAGCCCGAGGTCATGCCCTTGGCGCAGGTGATCATGTCCGGCACGTAGCCGAACTTGTCACAGGCGAACATCGTGCCGAGGCGGCCGAACGCGCAGATGGTCTCGTCGGAGACGAGCAGCACGTCGTACGTGTCGCAGATCTCGCGGACGCGCTGGAAGTACCCGGGCGGCGGCGGGAAGCAGCCGCCGGCGTTCTGCACGGGCTCCAGGAAGACGGCCGCGACGGTGTCGGGGCCCTCGAAGAGGATCTGCTGCTCGATCTGGTCGGCGGCCCAGCGGCCGAAGGCCTCGGGGTCGTCGCCGTGGATCGGGGCGCGGTAGATGTTGGTGTTGGGCACCTTGTGCGCGCCGGGTACCAGCGGCTCGAAGGGGGCCTTCAGGGCCGGCAGGCCGGTGATGGACAGGGCGCCCTGCGGGGTGCCGTGGTAGGCCACCGCACGCGAGATGACCTTGTACTTGGTGTGCTTGCCCTGCAGCTTGAAGTACTGCTTGGCGAGCTTCCAGGCGGTCTCGACGGCCTCGCCGCCACCGGTGGTGAAGAAGACCTTGTTCAGGTCGCCCGGGGCGTAGTCGGCGAGGCGCTCGGCGAGCTCGACGGCCTTGGGGTGCGCGTACGACCACACGGGGAAGAACGCGAGCTCCTGGGCCTGCTTGTACGCGACCTCGGCCAGTTCCTTGCGGCCGTGACCGGCGTTGACCACGAACAGTCCGGCGAGACCGTCCAGGTAGCGCTTGCCCTTGTCGTCGAAGATGTAGGTGCCCTCACCCCGCACGATGGTGGGGACGGGCGCGTTCTCGTACGACGACATGCGGGTGAAGTGCATCCACAGGTGGTCGTACGCGGTTTTGGAGAGGTCCTGGCTCACGGGCTATCGAGTTCCCCACATGTAGGTCTGCTTCTTCAGCTTCAGATAAACGAAGCTTTCGGTTGATCGCACGCCGGGGAGCGTGCGGATCTTCTTGTTGATCGTTTCGAGCAGGTGGTCGTCGTCCTCGCAGACGATCTCCACCATCAGGTCGAACGACCCCGCGGTCATCACGACGTATTCGCACTCGGCCATGGCGGTCAGTGCGTCGGCCACCGGGTCGAGGTCTCCCTCGACGTTGATGCCGACCATCGCCTGGCGCCGCAGGCCCACGGTGAGCGGGTCGGTGACGGCCACGATCTGCATGACGCCCTGGTCGAGCAGCTTCTGTACGCGCTGGCGCACCGCCGCTTCGGACAGGCCCACGGCCTTGCCGATCGATGCATACGGACGGCGACCGTCCTCTTGCAGTTGCTCGATGATCGCCAGGGACACAGCATCGACCGAAGGGGACGGTTGTCTGTTCCTGGAATCTGCGCTTCGACTGACCACGACCTCACTCTGCACGAGGAGTCGTCTGTTCCGCAACCCGTAATCGATGAAATCCGTTGCCGTGGGTCTCTGATTACACGGATTTCGTAGTTGGCCGGGTCTGGCTCTGTCGAAAGCGTCGGCGGAGGGGCTAGGCTTGTTACGTCGTCTCAATCATTGGACATGTGATCAGGAGAGTGGCTGTAGTGACCACCGAACTGCGTCGTCTGCGCAACTACATCGGCGGGGAGTTCAAGGACGCCGCCGACGGGCGGACCACCGACGTGGTCAACCCCGCGACCGGCGAGGTGTACGCCACCGCCCCGCTCTCGGGCCAGGCCGACGTCGACGCCGCCATGGCCGCCGCCGCGGCGGCCTTCCCGGGCTGGCGTGACACCACGCCCTCGGAGCGCCAGAAGGCCCTGCTGAAGATCGCGGACGCCTTCGAGGCGCGCGCCGACGAGCTCGTCGCCGCCGAGTCGGAGAACACCGGCAAGCCGCTGGGCCTCACGGCCAGCGAGGAGCTCCCGCCGATGGTGGACCAGATCCGCTTCTTCGCGGGCGCCGCGCGCCTGCTGGAGGGCCGCTCGGCCGGCGAGTACATGGACGGGATGACCTCGATCATCCGCCGTGAGCCGGTCGGCGTCTGCGCCCAGGTGGCGCCGTGGAACTACCCGATGATGATGGCCGTGTGGAAGTTCGCCCCGGCGATCGCCGCGGGCAACACCGTCGTCCTCAAGCCCTCGGACACCACCCCGGCCTCGACCGTCCTGATGGCCGAGATCATCGACTCGGTCCTGCCCAAGGGCGTCTTCAACGTCGTCTGCGGCGACCGCGAGACCGGCAAGGCCATGGTCGAGCACTCCACCCCGGCGATGGCCTCCATCACCGGCTCGGTGCGCGCCGGCATGCAGGTCGCCGAGAGCGCCTCCAAGGACGTCAAGCGCGTTCACCTGGAGCTCGGCGGCAAGGCCCCCGTCGTGGTCTTCGAGGACGCCGACCTGGCCAAGGCCGTCGAGGACATCGCGGTCGCCGGCTACTTCAACGCCGGCCAGGACTGTACGGCCGCCACCCGCGTGCTCGTGCACGAGTCGATCCACGACGAGTTCGTGGCCGCGCTGGCCAAGGCCGCCGCGGAGACCAAGACCGGCCAGCCGGACGACGAGGACGTGCTCTACGGCCCGCTGAACAACCCGAACCAGCTGGCGCAGGTCGCGGGCTTCGTCGACCGCCTCCCCGCCCACGCCAAGGTCGAGGCCGGTGGCCACCGGGTCGGCGAGAAGGGCTACTTCTACGCCCCGACCGTCGTCTCCGGCCTGAAGCAGGACGACGAGATCATCCAGAACGAGGTCTTCGGGCCCGTCATCACCGTCCAGTCCTTCACCGACGAGGCCCAGGCCCTGGAGTTCGCGAACGGCGTCGAGTTCGCCCTCGCGTCCTCCGTGTGGACCAAGGACCACGCCCGCGCGATGCGCATGTCCAAGAACCTCGACTTCGGCTGCGTGTGGATCAACACCCACATCCCGCTCGTCGCCGAGATGCCGCACGGCGGCTTCAAGAAGTCCGGCTACGGCAAGGACCTCTCCGCCTACGGCTTCGAGGACTACACCCGCATCAAGCACGTGATGACCTCGCTCGACGCCTGATCCGCGGCCGCCGCCCGGCCGGCGGCGCACTGATCACCCAAGGGCCCTGAAGGGGCGGGCAGTAGACATCTTGTCTATTGCCCGCCCCTTTGCGTTGCCCGAGGCTTTGGCCATGCCTGAACTCGTCTCCCGGCGCGCGGCGCTGCGCGGCCTCGGTGCCGCGGGCCTGCTCACCGCCCTCGCCGGCTGCGGCGTGCCCGCCGCGTACGTCCCGGAGGACCGGCGGCAGGCCCCGGACCTCTCGGACCGCGACCGCGCCCTCGCCTTCTCCAACTGGCCGCTCTACATCGACACCGACGACGAGGACGAGGAGAGCCGCCCGACCCTGGAGGCCTTCACCCGCAAGACCGGCGTCCAGGTCCGCTACACCGAGGAGATCAACGACAACGACGAGTTCTTCGGCAAGGTCAGCCCGGCCCTGATGAGCCACCAGGAGACCGGCCACGACCTGGTCGTGGTCAGCGACTGGATGGCCGCCCGCTTCGTCCACCTGGGCTGGGCCCAGAAGATGGACCGCTCGGCGCAGTCCAACGTCGCCGAGTACCTCGACCCGCAGCTGCGCTCGCCCGCCTTCGACGAGGGACGGCTGTACACCGTCCCCTGGCAGTCGGGGATTACCGGCATCGCCTACAACCGCAGGGCCCTGGGCCGGGAGATCAAGTCCGTCAAGGACCTCTGGCACCCGGACCTGGCGGGCAAGGTGACCCTCTTCTCGGGCCTGGACGAGTCCTTCGCCCTGCTGATGCAGGGCAACGGAACCGACGTCACCCGCTGGACCGAATCCGACTTCCACCGGATGTGCGACCAGGTCGAGAACATGGTCCGCAAGAAGCACATCCGCCGCTTCACCGGCAACGACTACACCTCCGACCTCGGCAAGGGCGACGTCCTCGCCTGCCAGGCCTACTCGGGCGACGCCATCCAGCTCCGGGCGGACAACCCCGACATCGAGTTCGTGGTTCCCGAGGAGGGCGGCGAGCTGTGGGCCGAGAGCCTGCTCGTCCCCAACCTCGCGCGGCACAAGGCCAATGCGGAGGCCCTCGTCGACCACTACTACGACCCGGCGGTGGCCGCGGAGCTCGCTGCCGCGGTCAACTACGTCTGCCCGGTGCCCGCCGCCCGCGAAGTGCTGGCCGCCTCGCCGGACAAGGAGACCGCCGGGCTGGCGGAGAACCCGCTGATCTTCCCCGACGACGCGATGCGCCGCCGCCTCGCGGTCGCCCGGGACATCTCCTCCGCCGAACGCCCCGCCCTCGCCAAGCGCTGGAACGCCATCGTCGGACTGTGATCACGATCTCCTCCACGGGACTGAACATGTTCAGGAAATCGACTGAACGTGTTCAGTTCTGTGTGTAGGCTCCCTTCCATGAGCGAGAGAAGCGCCCTCCAGCGGCGGATCCGTGCCTGGCTTGTGCTGTTCCTGGTCTGCCTCGTCCTCAGCGGGCTCACCGCCTTCCCCCTGGTCACCGAACTCCGCTGGGTCAACGGCCTGGTCTCCGACGACTGGCTGCGCCGGGTGGGCGACGGACTGGAACGGGCCGACTCCGAATACCCCTTCCTCCTCTACGGCACCGACTGGCTCGCCTTCGCCCACCTGGTGATCGCGGTCTTCTTCTACGGGGTCCACCGCGACCCGGTCCGCAACGTCTGGATCGTCGAGGCCGGCATGGTCGCCTGCGCCGGCGTCGTCCCCCTCGCCCTGTTCAGCGCGCCGGTCCGGGGCATCCCCGGCTGGTGGTCGGTCATCGACATGTCCTTCGGGGTGTTCGGCATCCTCCCCCTGATCGCGCTGCGCCGCCTGATCAAACGGCTGGAGGCGCTGGAAGGCGCGGAGCGCGCCGGCTACTTGGCGAAAGCCGCCCCGATGATGCCGTAGGCCACCGGGTTCATGTCCCGCCCCTTGGCGTCGGTGGAGTTCACCGAATAGACCAGGGTGCGGGACAGGTCGCGGGTACCGCCGATGACCGTGCTGTAGCCGTGCCGCGAGCCCGTCTTGCCGTACAGCTTCGTACCGTCCGGCAGCACGAACTCCTTCAGGCCGGCCGTCTGCACCGCATGCGCGCCGGTCTCGCTCGCGGCGTCCCGGACGTCGGGCACCGTGAACATCTCCTCCAGCTGCGCCCTCGGGACGACCTTGCCGGAGAACAGCGCCACCGTGAAGCGCTCCAGGTCCGCCGTGGTCGACATCAGGTCCCCCGCGGCCCAGTTGGACGAGGAGTTCCACTCCGACACGTCCACCAGCGAGCGGCTCCCGTCGGCCCCCGCCACCGCCTGGTAGCCGTGGTTGTACGGGCCCGGTATGCGGTTCTGGGTACGCGACGGGAACGAGGTGTGACGCAGGCCCAGCGGCCTGATGACCCGGTCGCCGACGGCCTTCTCGTACGACGTCCCCGTCACCTTCTCGATCAGCACGCCCAGCACGGTGTAGTGGATGTTGCTGTACCGCTGCTTCTCGCCCGGCCTGAACTCCGGCCCCTTCGCGACCGCGTTCGCGATCAGCGCGTGCGGATCGACCACGTCGAAGCGGTGGGCGTACTCGTCCGCGAACGTGTCCCCGGGGCCGTCGGCGGACTGCAGGCCGCTCGTGTAGTTCAGCAGCTGCCGCACCTTCACCGGCTCGAAGCCGGGCAGCAGCCCCGGCAGGTAGTCCTGCACCGGCCGGTCCAGGTCCACCTTCCCCTCCGCCGCCAGCTGGAGCACCACCGCCGCCGTGAAGGCCTTCGTCACCGAACCGGCCCGGAAGCGGGCCTCCTCCACCGCCGCACGCCCGCTGCGGACGTCCGCGACACCCGCGCTGCCGCGCCAGGCGCCGCTCGTACCGCCCACCCGGACCAGCGCGGCGGTCGCGTCCTTGTTCCCCGCGCCGACGCCCGCGATCGCCTTCGCCAGCGCCGCCGCGTTCGGCGGCGTGGTGAAGACGGGTGCGGGGACCGCCGCCGAGACGGGCGCCGGCGCCGGAGCGGCCTGGGCCGCCGCCACCGGACCGGCGGCCACCCCCAGGACCAGAGCGGCGGCGATGAGCGTGCGCGTACGTGCCTTCATGACGGTTCCCCCGTGTCCCACCCGGAGGGCCCGCTGCCCCCCGATGACCTCAATGCTCCAGGTCACAGGGGTGGTTGCGGATCACCAACAAGAGGGGTCTTCAGCGGTACGACAACTCACCGGCGCGGGGGAGGCGACACGCCGCCCCTCACCCTCCAGAGGGAGAAACCCCAGAGGGAGGAAACCCAGAGGGAGAGACCCCGGACGGACCCGCCGGGCCGACACCCGCCGACCCCGCCGCGATCAGGCCCGTCTCGTACGCGCAGATCACCGCCTGGATCCGGTCCCGCAGCCCCAGCTTCGACAGCACGTTCCCCACGTGCGACTTCACCGTGTGCTCGCTCACCACCAGCGCCGCCGCGATCTCCGCGTTCGACAGCCCCCGCCCCAGGTGCAGCAGCGTCTCCCGCTCCCGGGCCGTCAGCACCCCCAGCCGCTCCGAAGCCAGGGGATCCGGCGCGGAGGGCCGGGCCGTCGCCGCCGTGTACTCCTCGATCAGCCGCCGCGCCACCGAAGGCGCCAGCAGCGACTCGCCCGCCGCCACCACCCGCACCGCGTGCACCAGGTCGTCCCGCCGCACGTCCTTCAGCAGGAACCCGCTCGCCCCCGCGTGCAGCGCCTCGTAGACGTACTCGTCCGAGTCGAAGGTCGTCAGCATCACCGTCCGGCACGCGCTCCGCGCCGAGATCGCCCGGCACGCCTCGATCCCGTCCAGCACCGGCATCCGGATGTCCAGCAGCGCCACGTCCGGGGACAGCCGATCCACCGCCGACACGGCCGCCGCCCCGTCCCCGACCTCCGCCACGACCTCGATGTCCTCCTGCACGTCCAGGATCATCGCGAAGCCGCTGCGCACCAGCTCCTGGTCGTCGGCCACCACCACACGGATCGTCACTTCCCCACCTCCAGCGGCGAGGTTACAAGCACCGTGAACCCGCGCCCGTCCGCACCCGGCCCGGTCCACGCCGTCCCGCCGTGCGCCGCCGCCCGCTCCCGGATGCCGATCAGCCCGTGCCCGCCCGGAGCGCCGCCGGCCGGCCCCCGGCCGGGTCCGCGCCCGTCGTCCGTGACCCGCACCGCGAGCTCCCGGGGCCCGTACTCCAGGCGCACGTCCACCGCCGAGGCCCCCGCGTGCTTCACCACGTTGGTCAGCGCCTCCTGCACCACCCGGTGCACCGTCGCCTCCAGCGCCGCCGGCAGCTCGCGCACCTCGCCCGTCCGCTCGTACGACACCGCGAGCCCGCTCGCCCGCACCCGGTCCACCAGCGCCGGCAGCGCCCCGATCCCCGGCTGCGGGGCACGCGGCGCCGCCTCCTCCGCCCGCAGCACCCCCAGCATCGTCCGCAGCTGCGCCATCGCGTCCCGGCCCGTCTCGGCGATCGCCTCGAAGGCCGCCTCCGCACGTTCCGGCGCCCGGCGCACCGCCACCGGACCGGCCTCCGCCTGCACGATCATGATGCTGACGGCGTGCGAGAGGATGTCGTGCATCTCCCGCGCGATGCGCGCCCGTTCGCGCGCCGCCGCCTGCTCCGCCTCGATCCGGTTCGCCCGCTCCAGCTGCGCCGCCCGGTCCTCCACCGCCGCCGTGTACGCCTGTCGCGTGGCCTGCAGCCGGCCGAGGGCGAACGCCGCCCCGAAGACGAACAGCGCGAACAACAGCTCCCTGGCCGTACCGCTGTTGAGCAGCACGGACACGGGGATCACCGCGGCCAGGGCCGCCCCGACGGCCAGCCGCACCCGCGGCGCCCCCAGGAGCGCGATCGAGTAGACGCAGATCAGCGCGGCGTACGGCAGCGGCTGCCCGGGGCCGTCCAGGGCCAGCTGGTAGGCCGAACCGGCCGCGACCACTCCGGCAAGCGCCATCGCCGGCGCCCGGCGCCGCCACACCAGCGGTGCGTTGCCCAGGCTCGTCACCAGGTACGCCGTCCAGGTGGCCGGCGGGTACGCCGGGTCGCGGGGCACCACGAACGGGATGGTCGTCGCCACCTGCACCAGCAGCGTCAGCCCCACGTCCCGCCAGTGCGGGTCGGCCCGCAGGACCAGCGCGCGCAGGCGTTCGGCCGGTCCTCGCGTCACCGCCCCAGCCCGGCCCGCACGGCGGCCAGCGCGTCCAGCCTGTTGGTGGTGACGGAGTCCACCCCGGCCCGGACGACGGCGCGCATCGACCGCCTGGTGTCCGGCGTCCAGGCCGACACCAGCAGCCCGTCCCGGTGCAGGGCGTCCGTCAGCTCCCGGCTGACCAGTCCGAAGCGGTAGTTGAGCCAGCGGGGCTTCACCGCGTCGATCAGCACCCGGCGCGGCGGCGAGAGGGTGGTCCAGGTCAGCGCGATCTCCGCGCCCGGATCGGCGGCGCGGACCGCGAGCATGGTGTTCGGCCCGGCGCAGTAGTACGCGCGGTCGCGCGCGCCGCACTCGCGCACCAGGTCGACGACGGTCTTCACGGCCTCGTGGGAGGCGCCCGGCAGGTCGATCATCAGCCGGCCCGCCCCGGCCTCCATCAGCGCCTCGCGCAGGCTCGGGACCCGGCCCTCCGTCAGTTCCTTCAACTGCGGGGCCGTGACGGCGTCGAGCCGCACGTCGTGACCCCACAGCCGCTCCAGCGTCTCGTCGTGGAGCAGGACCGGCACCCCGTCCCGGGTCAGCCGTACGTCGATCTCCACCGCGTCCGCTCCGCGCGCGAAGGCGGAGCGGACGGAGGCGAGGGTGTTCTCACGGAAACGGTAGGGATCGCCGCGGTGGCCGACGGCAGTCAGATCGCTCATGCACCCCATTCTCGGGGGCGCCGGCGATCAAGGGGAGTCAGCGGGCGAGCCATTCGGCGGTGTACGCGTCGATCTCCGCCACGATCTCGGCCTTGCCGGCCTCGTCCAGGAAGGAGGCCTCGACGGCGTTCTTGGCGAGCTGCGCGAGGCCCCGCTCGTCGAGGTCGAGGAGCCGGGCGGCGACCGCGTACTCGTTGTTGAGGTCGGTGCCGAACATCGGCGGGTCGTCGCTGTTGATGGTGACGAGCACGCCCGCCGCCACCATCTCCTTTACGGGGTGCCGGTCCAGGTCGGTCACCACGCGGGTGGCGATGTTGGAGGTCGGGCAGACCTCCAGCGCGATCCGGTGCTCCGCGAGGTACTTCAGCAGCTCCGGGTCCTGGGTGGAGCTGGTGCCGTGGCCGATGCGCTCGGCGCCCAGCTCGCGGATGGCGTCCCAGATCGTCTCCGGGCCGGTGCTCTCGCCGGCGTGCGGGACGCTGTGCAGGCCGGCGGCGCGGGCCCGGTCGAAGTACTCCTTGAACTGCGGGCGCGGCACGCCGATCTCGGGGCCGCCCAGGCCGAAGGAGACCAGGCCCTCGGGGTGCAGGTCGACGGCGAGGCGGGCGGTCTCGGCGGCGGCTTCGGGGCCGGCCTCGCCGGGGATGTCGAAGCACCAGCGCAGGATGACGCCGAGCTCGGTCTCGGCGTCCTTGCGGGCGTCCTCGATGGCCTCCATGAAGGCGTTCTCGTCGATGCCGCGACGGGTGGAGGAGTAGGGGGTGATGGTCAGTTCGGCGTAGCGGATGTTCTGCCGGGCCATGTCGCGGGCGACTTCGAAGGTGAGGGTGCGGACGTCGTCCGGGGTGCGGACCAGGTCGACGACCGACAGGTAGACCTCGATGAAGTGGGCGAAGTCGGTGAAGGTGAAGTAGTCGGCCAGCGCGTCGGGGTCGGTGGGGACCTTCGAGTCGGGGTGGCGGGAGGCCAGTTCGGCCACGATGCGGGGGGACGCCGAGCCGACGTGGTGGACGTGCAGTTCGGCCTTGGGCAGCCCCGCGATGAAGGGGTGCAGGTCGGACATGGGGGCCTCCGGGAGGACACGGGTGCGGGCGGGTCGGCCTCATCGTAGGCAGGCCCCGGCCGTGTCGGTGGCAGCGCTTAGCATGGCCGTACGAGAGAGGGGGGCGCCGCATGACCGACCACAGCCCTGAACCGAGGGACCCGTGGGCGCCGCCCGAGCGGCCGGAGCCCGACCGGGCGAAGCCGCAGGGCGCGCAGCCGGGCCCGCCGGTTCCGCCGGTGCACGAGCAGCCGACGATGGCGGGCATGCCCGGCGTGCCCCCCGCGCCCGCGCAGCCCGGGTACCCGCCGCCGCAGCCGGTCCCGCCTACCGCCGCGCCGTACCCGCAGCCCCCGGCCCCCGGGTCCGCGTACGGGTACCCGGCGCAGCCGGCTCCCGGCGGGTACGCCTACCCCGGCCCGCCGGTGGCCCCGGGGCAGCCCGGGTATCCCGGCCAGGCCGGCTACCCCGGATACCCGGGCCAGCCCGGCTACCCGGGCTACCCCGGGTACCCCGGCCAGCCGGGGTACCCGTACCCGTACGCGACGCCGCCCGCGAGCAACGGCTTCGGGATCACCGCCCTCGTGCTCGGCCTCCTGTCGGTGTTCGCCTGCGCCACCCTGTTCGGGGCCATCGCCCTCGGCATCGCCGCGGTCGTCTTCGGGGTGCTGGGCAGGGGCAAGGCGGCCCGGGGCGAGGCCACCAACGGCGGTGTGGCCCTGTCCGGCATCATCCTCGGCGCGGTCGGCCTGGTGCTGGGCATAGGCATGACCCTGCTCATCTTCTTCGGCCCCGACTTCGACGACCCGGACGGCGGCTCGGACTTCCCGTCCTCCGTGTCCCAGGTGGACGGCCCGCGCGAACGGGCCTGAGCGACCGGCCGGCCCCCGCCCTCCCGGCCCCCGCCCTCCCCGCCCCCGCCCTCCCGGCCCTCCGGGCTCAGAGCGGGGCGGCCGACAGGAGGGTGGGGACCATCCAGGGCCCGTCCGGGTCGGCGCGGGGGACCGGGACCCAGGTCAGCCCCACCATCCGGGGGCACGCGCAGTCCAGGTCCCCGTCCACCCCCAGCACCGGCTCGCCGGGCGCGACCTCGACCCGGAAGCAGGTCGTCCACCCGGAGGGGTACGGCGCCTCGTAGGCGTACCGCACCTCCAGGGGGCGCAGCCCCGTCTCCTCGGCCACCTCCCGCCGGACCGCCGCCTCCAGGTCCTCCCCGGGCTCCACGCCGCCGCCCGGCAGCGTCCAGTACTCGGCCCCGTCGTGGCGCCCCGACGGCCCCCGGTGCCGCTCGCGCACCATCAGGACGCTGCCGTCGCGCACGATGACCGCAGCCACCCGGCGCCGCTCCGTCACCCGGCCTCCCCGCGCAGCCGCTCCCGGGCCTCCATCAGGGCGAAGCCCAGCAGGTTCAGGCCGCGCCACTGGTCCGGCCGCAGCGCCCGCTCGTCGTCGGCGGCCAGCCCGATGCCCCAGATCCGGTCCAGGGGGCTCGCCTCGACCAGCACCCGCGACCCCGTGTCCAGCAGGTAGGAGCGCAGCGCCGGGTCGGAGCCGAACTTGTGCACGCTGCCCTCGACGACCAGCGCGAACCGCTCCCGCCGCCAGACCTCCTCGTCGAACCGGCGCACCAGCCGGCCGGCCTTCTTGGCGGCCGCCGGACTCCCGGCGTCCAGGGCGGCGCGCTCGGCCTCGGCGTCCCCGAACAGGCGTGCCTTCCCGGCCATCATCCAGTGCTCGGCGGTGGCGTACCGGACGTCACCCACAGTGAAGGGGGAGGGCCACCACTGGCTGAGGCAGCTCGGTCCGAGCCTTCCGTCGGGCAGCGGCCGGTGTCCCCAGAAGGGCAGGTACTTCACCCGCTCACCACGGCTGACCTGCTCGATCAACTTGTCGATCATCTCCATGCACGCGAGTCTTGCAGTCACCACTGACACTTCGTACGGGATTTCGGGGATGCCTCGACATATGGTCGACCGATTCCGTCGCGTAATCAAAAGGCAACAACGGAATCCCTTGGCGGGGGAGAACGCCTCTGCCAGGATCGGCACTCAATTCGAGCTGTAGCTACGGAGAGCGTGAGAGCGATGGGTAACCGCTTCCAGGTCAAGGACCGCTTCGCAGACGGCGCGCAGTACATCGACGGCCGGCTCCGGTCCGGCACCTCGGGGCGTTCGCACACCGTCGTCGACCCCGCCACCGGTGAGGAGGTCCTCACCTACGAGCTGGCCGGGACGGCGGACGTGGACGAGGCCGTGGCCGCCGCCAAGCGGGCCTTCCCCGCGTGGTCGGCCGCCACCCCGGGCGAGCGCTCGGACGCCCTGCACCGGCTGGCCGCCGTACTGGCCGAGCAGGCCGCGGACTTCGCGTTCGCCGAGTCCCTCCAGTGCGGCAAGCCGCTCAAGCTGTCGACCGAGTTCGACGTCCCGGGGACCATCGACAACACGGCGTTCTTCGCCGGCGCGGCCCGCCACCTCCAGGGCCAGGCGGCCGGCGAGTACTCGGGGGACCACACCTCCTACGTACGCCGCGAGGCGATCGGCGTCGTCGGCTCCATCGCGCCCTGGAACTACCCCCTCCAGATGGCCGCCTGGAAGATCCTCCCGGCCATCGCCGCGGGCAACACGATCGTCCTCAAGCCCGCCGAGCTGACCCCGCTGACCTCCCTGATGTTCGCCCAGGCGGCCAAGGAGGCGGGCATCCCCGACGGCGTGGTCAACATCGTCACGGGCGCCGGGCGGGACGCCGGCGAGCACCTGGTCGGCCACCCCGACGTGGTCATGACCTCCTTCACCGGCTCCACCGCCGTCGGCAAGCGGGTCGCCGAGATCGCGACCGCCACCGTCAAGCGGCTCCACCTGGAACTCGGCGGCAAGGCGCCCTTCGTCGTCTTCGACGACGCCGACGTCGAGGCCGCCGCCCACGGCGCGGTCGCCGCCTCGCTCATCAACACCGGCCAGGACTGCACCGCCGCCACCCGCGCCTACGTGCAGCGCCCGCTGCACGACGCGTTCACCGCCCGGGTCGCGGAGCTGATGGAGACCGTCCGCCTGGGGGACCCCTTCGCGCCCACCACCGACCTCGGCCCGCTCGTCTCGCACGCCCAGCGCGACCGGGTCGCCGCGTTCGTCGAGCGCGCCCGCTCGTACGCCACCGTCGTCACCGGCGGCGAGATCCCCGGAGCCAGGGAGGAAGAACGCAGTCTCGCCGAGGGCGCCTACTACCGGCCCACCCTGATCTCCGGCGCCGCGCAGGACAGCGAGGTCGTCCAGTCCGAGATCTTCGGCCCGGTCCTGGTCGTGCTGCCCTTCGACACCGACGACGAGGGCCTGGCCCTGGCCAACGACACCCCGTACGGGCTCGCGGCCTCCGCCTGGACCCGCGACCTCTACCGGGCGAACCGCGCCACCCGCGAGCTCAAGGCGGGCTGCGTCTGGGTCAACGACCACATCCCGATCATCAGCGAGATGCCGCACGGCGGATACAAGGCGAGCGGCTTCGGGAAGGACATGAGCGCCTACTCGTTCGAGGAGTACACGCAGGTCAAGCATGTGATGTTCGACAATACTGCGGTGGCCGCGAAGGACTGGCACCGCACGATCTTCGGGGACCGATAAGAAGTGGGCCGCCTGACCAGCGGCCATCCTCCCGAAAGGGCAACGCGCATGGAGCAGTTCGAGCCCGACCGCCTCTCGGCGGCGCAGACCGCAGCGATGCGGCGCAGCCTCACCAGCGGGCGCGGCGCCCTCACCCGCCGTTCGCTGCTGCGCGCCTCCGGAGTCGGGGCGCTCACCCTGGGCGGCCTCTCCGCCCTCACGGCCTGCGGCATCCCGCCCGCCAAGCGTGATGCCGGGGCCGTGGCCTCGGACGACCACTCGGACCAGGAGAAGGAGATCAACTTCTCCAACTGGACCGAGTACATGGACACCAGCGACGACGAGAAGACCCGTCCCACGCTGGAGGAGTTCACCAAGCGGACCGGGATCCGGGTCAAGTACACCGAGGACATCAACGACAACGTCGAGTTCTTCGGCAAGATCCGCCCGCAGCTCGCCGCCGGCCAGGACACCGGCCGCGACCTGATCGTCGTCACCGACTGGCTCGCCGCCCGCATCATCCGCCTCGGGTGGGCGCAGAAGCTCGACCCCTCCCACCTCCCGCACGCCTACGCCAACCTGATCCCGCAGTTCCGCAATCCCGACTGGGACCCGGGCCGCGCCCACAGCTACCCGTGGACCGGCATCGACACCGTCATCGCCTACAACTCCAAGGCCACCGGCGGCAAGAAGGTCGACTCCGTCACGCAGCTCCTCGACGACCCCTCCCTCAAGGGCCGCGTCGGCTTCCTCACCGAGATGCGCGACAGCGTCGGCATGACCCTCCTCGACCAGGGCAAGAACCCGGCGAACTTCACCACCGCGGACTACGACGCGGCGATCGGCCGGCTCCAGAAGGGCGTGGACACCAAGCAGATCCGCCGCTTCACCGGCAACGACTACACCGCCGACCTCGACAAGGGCGACCTGGCGGCCTGTCTCGCCTGGGCGGGCGACGTCATCCAGCTCCAGGCCGGCAACCCGGACATCAAGTACGCGATCCCGGCCGCCGGATACATCACCTCCAGCGACAACCTGCTCGTCCCGGTCAAGGCCCGGCACAAGGCCAACGCCGAGAAGCTCATCGACTACTACTACGAGCCCGAGGTGGCGGCCCAGCTGGCCGCGTTCATCAGCTACGTCTGCCCCGTGGAAGGCGTCAAGGAAGAGCTCGCCAAGATCGACCCGGCCCTCGCGGACAACCCGCTGATCGTCCCGGACAAGGAGATGGCCGCCAAGGCCCACGCCTTCCGCTCCCTCACCAGCGAGGAAGAGACGGCGTACGAGGAGAAGTTCGCCAAGCTCATCGGCGCCTGACCGGACCCACGCACCGGCACCCCACCCGCGCCCCGTCCCCTTCCACGACACACCACCGAAGGCCCAGGCCCATGACCGACAAGACCGCGAGCGGCGACGTCCGCCTCGCCGGGATCAGCAAGCACTACGGCTCCTTCACCGCGGTGCACCCGCTGGACCTCACCATCCCCCAGGGCTCCTTCTTCGCCCTGCTCGGCGCCTCGGGCTGCGGGAAGACCACCACCCTGCGCATGATCGCCGGCCTGGAGGAGCCCTCCACCGGCACGGTCAGCCTCGGCGACCGCGAGGTCACCCACCTCCCGCCGTACAAGCGCCCGGTGAACACCGTCTTCCAGAGCTACGCGCTGTTCCCGCACATGGACATCTTCGAGAACATCGCCTTCGGCCTGCGCCGCCGCGGCATCAAGTCCGTCAAGAAGCAGGTCGACGAGATGATCGACCTGGTCCAGCTCGGCGAGCACGCCCGCAAGAAGCCCCACCAGCTCTCCGGCGGCCAGCAGCAGCGCGTGGCCGTCGCCCGCGCCCTCATCAACCACCCCCAGGTACTGCTGCTCGACGAGCCGCTCGGCGCCCTCGACCTCAAGCTGCGCCGCCAGATGCAGCTGGAGCTCAAGCGGATCCAGACCGAGGTCGGCATCACCTTCGTGCACGTCACCCACGACCAGGAGGAGGCCATGACCATGGCCGACACGGTCGCGGTGATGAACGGCGGCCGCGTCGAGCAGCTGGGCGCCCCCGCCGAGCTGTACGAGAACCCGAGCACCACCTTCGTCGCCAACTTCCTCGGCACCTCGAACCTCATCGAGGCCTCCGTCGAGTCCACCGGCTCCGACGTGATCGTCTCGGCCTCCGGCACCACCCTGCGGCTGCCCGCCGCACGATGTTCGACCACGCCCCGCGCGGGCGGAAAGCTCCTCGTCGGCGTGCGCCCGGAGAAGATCTCCCTGGTCCCGGCGGCCGACGAGGACACCATCGCGGCCGGCCGGAACAAGGTCGCGGGCAAGATCGCCGACTCCTCCTTCATCGGCGTCTCCACGCAGTTCGTCATCGACAGCCGGGTCTGCCCCGAGCTGGAGGTGTACGTCCAGAACATCGAGCGGGACGCCCGCCTCGTCCCCGGCGCCGACGTGGTCCTGCACTGGAACCCGGAGCACACCTTCGGCCTCGACGCCGACCAGGACATCGAGGCCGGCATCGAGACGGTCGAGGAGAGCGCGTGACCGCCACCGCCGCGCCTCCCGAGGCCCCCGCCCCCGCCGAGCCCCCGGTGCACAAGGCTTCCCTGAAGAAGCGCCTGGTCCCGTACTGGCTGCTGCTCCCCGGCATCGTCTGGCTGCTCGTCTTCTTCGTGCTGCCGATGATCTACCAGGCCTCCACCTCGGTGCAGACCGGATCGCTCGAAGAGGGCTTCGAGGTCACCTGGCACTTCCAGACCTACTGGGACGCCCTGACCGAGTACTTCCCGCAGTTCCTGCGCTCCCTGCTGTACGCGGGCACCGCGACCGCGCTGTGCCTGCTGCTCGGCTACCCGCTGGCCTACCTGATCGCCTTCAAGGCGGGACGCTGGCGCAACCTCCTGCTGGTCCTCGTCATCGCCCCCTTCTTCACCAGCTTCCTCATCCGCACGCTGGCCTGGAAGACGATCCTGGCCGACGGCGGCCCGGTGGTCGGCGCCCTCAACGCCGTCGGCTTCCTCGACGTCACCAGCTGGCTCGGCATGACCGAGGGGGACCGGGTCCTCGCCACACCGCTCGCGGTGGTCTGCGGCCTGACGTACAACTTCCTCCCCTTCATGATCCTGCCGCTCTACACCTCGCTGGAGCGCATCGACACCCGCCTCCACGAGGCCGCCGGCGACCTCTACGCCACCCCCGCCACCGTGTTCCGCAAGGTGACCTTCCCGCTCTCGATGCCGGGCGTGGTCTCCGGGACCCTGCTCACCTTCATCCCCGCGAGCGGCGACTACGTCAACGCCGAACTCCTCGGCTCCACGGACACCCGGATGATCGGCAACGTCATCCAGTCGCAGTACCTGCGGATCCTCGACTACCCGACGGCGGCCGCGCTGTCCTTCATCCTCATGGCCATCGTGCTGATCATGGTCACCATCTACATCCGCCGAGCGGGGACGGAGGACCTGGTCTGATGCGTTGGCTCCGCCGCAATCTCGTGGTCATCGCGGGCCTCGCCACGCTCGCGTACATGATCCTGCCGAACGTCGTCGTGACGGTGTTCTCCTTCAACAACCCCACCGGGCGGTTCAACTACGCCTGGCAGGAGTTCTCCCTCGACGCCTGGAAGGACCCCTGCGGGGTCGCCGACATGTGCGGCTCCCTCGCCCTGTCCCTCCAGATCGCCCTGTGGGCCACCATCGGCGCCACGGTCCTCGGCACCGCCATAGCCTTCGCGCTGGTCCGGTACCGGTTCCGGGCGCGCGGCGCGGTGAACTCGCTGATCTTCCTGCCGATGGCCATGCCCGAGATCGTGATGGCGGCCTCGCTGCTCGCCCTCTTCCTCAACATGGGCATCCAGCTGGGCTTCTGGACGATCCTCATCGCCCACGTGATGTTCTGCCTCAGCTTCGTCGTCGCCGCCGTCAAGGCGCGCGTCCTGTCCATGGACCCGCGCCTGGAGGAGGCCGCCCGCGACCTCTACGCCGGACCGGTGCAGACCTTCCTCAGGGTCACCCTGCCGATCGCGGCCCCCGGTATCGCGGCGGGCGCGCTGCTGTCCTTCGCGCTCTCCTTCGACGACTTCATCATCACCAACTTCAACTCGGGCAACACCGTCACCTTCCCCATGTTCGTGTGGGGATCGGCCCAGCGCGGTACGCCCGTCCAGATCAACGTCATCGGCACGGCGATGTTCGTCATCGCGGTGCTGGTGGTCCTCGCCGGCCAGTGGGCCGGCAACCGCCGCAAGAAGGCACAACCGAAGTAGACCCCGTAGGGAGTTGGAAGCCATGGCCCCAGTCGCCATGCGTAGTGTCGCGAAATCCCTTTCCGAGGCCAAGCCGGTCTCGTACTGGCTGGACGACCCCGGCCGCCCGGTGCCACAGCCGGCCCTCACCTCCGACGAGCGCTGCGACCTGCTCGTCGTCGGCGGCGGCTACAGCGGCCTGTGGACCGCGCTGATCGCCAAGGAGCGCGACCCCGGCCGGGACGTCGTACTGATCGAGAGCAAGGAGGCGGGCTGGGCCGCCTCCGGCCGCAACGGCGGATTCTGCGCCGCCTCCCTCACCCACGGCCTGGCCAACGGCATCGCCCGCTGGCCGGGCGAGCTGGCCAAGCTGGAGGAGCTGGGCGCCCGCAACCTCGACGCCATCGAGGAGGCCGTCGCCCGCTACGGCATCGACTGCGACTTCGAGCGCACCGGCGAGATCGACGTGGCCACCGAGCCGCACCAGGTCGAGGAGCTGCGCGAACTGCACGAGGAGGCCGTCAAGCTCGGCCTCGGCGACGGCTCCGAGTGGCTGGAGGGCGAGGCCCTGCGCGCGGAGGTCGACTCGCCGACCTTCCTCGCGGGCCTGTGGGACCGCGAAGGCGTCGCCATGCTCAACCCCGCCAAGCTGGCCTGGGGCCTCAAGCGGGCCTGCCTGGAGCAGGGCGTGCGGATCTACGAGAACACCCGCGGCCTGAAGATGGCCCAGGCCGGCGCCGGGATGACCGTGGAGACCCCCTACGGGACGATCCTCGCCCGCCGGGTCGCCCTGGGCACCAACATCTTCCCCTCGCTGGTCCGCCGGATCCGCCCCTTCACCGTCCCCGTCTACGACTACGCCCTGATGACGGAGCCGCTGGACGAGGAGCAGCTCGCCTCGATCGGCTGGAAGAACCGCCAGGGGCTCGGCGACAGCGCCAACCAGTTCCACTACTTCCGGATCACCAAGGACAACCGGATTCTGTGGGGCGGCTACGACGCGATCTACCCCTACCGGGGGAAGCTCGACTCGGAGTACGACCACCGCCCCGAGACCTACCTCAAGCTGGCCGAGCACTTCTTCACCGCCTTCCCGCAGCTGGAGGGGGTGCGCTTCAGCCACGCCTGGGGCGGCGCCATCGACACCTGCTCCCGCTTCTCCGCCTTCTTCGGCACCGCGCACCGGGGCCGGGTCGCCTACGCCTCCGGGTACACCGGGCTCGGCGTGGGCGCCACCCGCTTCGGCGCCGAGGTGATGCTGGACCTGCTCGACGGCCTGTCCACCGAGCGCACCCGGCTGGAGATGGTGAAGTCCAAGCCCATGCCGTTCCCGCCCGAGCCGTTCGCCTGGACCGGGATCGCCCTCACCAAGTGGTCCCTGGCCCGCGCCGACGCCCGCGGCGGCCACCGCAACCTGTGGCTCAAGACGCTGGACCGCCTCGGGCTCGGCTTCGACAGCTGACGCCCGCAGGCCCGTAGGCGGCCCGCAGGCCGGTGCGCCCCGGCGCACGCCCGCGGTTCGCCCCGCGAGCCGCTTCACCCCCATGGAGCAGCGCAACCCGCGTCATAGCCCCGCCCGGCCCCGCTCTCTCCCGGTGAGGAACCCTCACCGCGACGAGACGAACGGAGGCCGGGCGATGACGCTCCCGGGAGCGAGGACCGCAGTGGAATGGCTGGTCGCGGCGGCGCCGGATCCGGACGCCTGCCGGTGGGAGTGGGAGCGCAGCCCCCTCGGGGTCGCCCTGCTGCCCGCCGGCCGGCACTGGGACGTGCTCGTCGTGCCCGGGGAGCTGGGACGGGCCGCCCACGGCGTGCTGCGGCTGCTGCCCGCCCCGCCCGGTCCGGTGCTGGCGGACCCCGACGGTGCCCGGGTGGGGTTCTTCGTGCCCCCGGGCACGGCCTCCCGCTGGATCGGCACGGGCGTACGGGGAGCAGGGCGCGGGAGCTGGATCGCGGTCCCGTACCCCGGCCGGTCCGCGGCCGGCCCGCACTGGCTCGAACTCCCGGACGGCCGGGGCACCCTCACCGACCCGGCGCTGCTGGAGCTCGCGCTGCACGAGGCTGCGGCGAGGGCCCTGACGGGGGAGGGGCGGGGGGCCCGCGCGAAACCTTGACAAGGGGATTGGTCTGGACCATGTTGGTCGCCGTCGTGCCCGGATCCTCCATCCCCCCATGTTCCGGAGGCAGTCGTGCGCAGAGCCATGTCCCTCCTCGCGGCCGCCGCCCTCGCGGCGGCCGCCCTCCTCACCGCCGGCCCGCCCGCCACGGCCGCGGACGCCGACCTCGTCCGCAACGGCGGCTTCGAATCCGGCCTCGACGGCTGGAGCTGCACCGGCGGCAGCGGAACCACCGTCAGCACCCCCGTCCACAGCGGCACATCAGCCCTCAAGGCCGCCCCCGCCGGCCAGGACAACGCCCGCTGCTCCCAGACCGTCACCGTCAAGCCCGACTCGGCGTACACCCTCACCGCCTGGGTGCAGGGCGCGTACGTCTACCTCGGCGCGACCGGCACCGGCACCACCGACGTCTCCACCTGGACCCAGACCCCGGGCGCCTGGAAGCAGCTCACCACCGCCTTCCGCACCGGCCCCGCCACCACCACCGTCACCGTCTGGACCCACGGCTGGTACGGCCAGCCCGCCCACCTCACCGACGACCTCACCCTCGTCGGCCCCGACCCCGGCGGGCAGACCCGGCCGCCCGCCACCCCCACCGGCCTGAGTGCCGGCCAGGCCACCGCGAACAGCGTCACGCTCAACTGGACCGCCTCGGCCGGCGCCACCGGCTACCGCGTCCACCGCGAAGGCGCCCCCGCCCTCGCGGTCACCGGCACCTCGGCCACCGTGACCGGCCTCGCGCCCTCGACCGCGTACGCCTTCCAGGTGAGCGCCACCAACGCCGCGGGCGAGTCGGCCAAGAGCGCCGCCGTCACGGCCACCACCACCCCGGGCGGAGGGAACCCCGGCGGCGGGCTCCCCGCCCACGCCCTCGTCGGCTACCTCCACGCGAGCTTCGCCAACGGCTCCGGCCACCTCCGGATGGCCGACGTCCCCGCCTCCTGGGACGTCGTCAACCTCGCCTTCGGCGAACCGACCTCGGTGACCTCCGGCGACATCCGCTTCCGGCTCTGCCCGGCGAGCGAGTGCCCGGGCGCCGAGACCCCCGCCGAGTTCAAGGCCGCCATCAAGGCCCGGCAGGCGGCCGGCAAGAAGGTGCTGATCTCCATCGGCGGCCAGAACGGCCAGGTCCAGCTCGCCACCACCGCGGCCCGCGACGCCTTCGTCAGCTCCGTCGGAGGGATCATCGACGAGTACGGCCTCGACGGCCTCGACATCGACTTCGAGGGCCACTCCCTCTCCCTCGCCGCGGGCGACACCGACTTCCGCGCCCCCACCACACCCGTGATCACCAACCTGATCTCCGCGATCAGGACCCTCAAGGCCAGGTACGGCCCCCGATTCGTGCTGACCATGGCCCCCGAGACCTTCTTCGTCCAGCTCGGCCACCAGTTCTACGGACCGGGCCCCTGGGGCGGCCAGGACCCGCGCGCGGGCGCCTACCTCCCCGTCATCCACGCCCTGCGCGACGACCTGACCCTGCTCCACGTCCAGGACTACAACTCCGGACCCGTCATGGGACTCGACGGCCAGTACCACTCCATGGGCGGCGCCGACTTCCACATCGCCATGACCGACATGCTGCTCACCGGCTTCCCCGTCGCCGGCGACGCCACCCGCGTCTTCCCGGCGCTGCGCCCCGACCAGGTGGCCATCGGCCTGCCGGCCACCACCAACGCGGGCAACGGGCACACCCCGCCGGCCGAGGTGCACAAGGCCCTGGACTGCCTGACGAAGAAGCAGAACTGCGGCACCTACCAGACCCACGGCAGCTGGCCCGCGCTGCGCGGACTGATGACCTGGTCGGTGAACTGGGACCGCTTCGGAGGCTGGGAGTTCAGCCGGAACTTCGACTCCTACTACGGCCGCTGACGGCCGCCGGCCACCCGGCGCACCCCCAGCAGCAGGGGTACGCACAGCAGGACGCTGGCCAGCACGTCGAGCGGCCAGTGGAAGCCGCGCAGCACCAGGCCCGTGGCCGTCGCCGCCGACAGCACCAGGGCGGCGGCCATCGGCCAGCGGCGGCGGGTGTGCGGGCCGAGCAGCAGGGCCGCGCCCACGTACGCGGTCAGGGCCGTCGCCGTGTGGCCCGAGGGGAAGTAGCCCGCCGCCCAGGGCTCCAGCGGGCCGGGGCGGGCGGTCCACGCCTTGAGGGGCACGATCAGCGCCGGCACCAGGGCCATCGCCAGGCCGGCCGCGAGCGCCGCGAGGCGCCGCCCGCGCCAGGCGGCGTACGCCATGGCCAGCGCGAGGACGGGCACGGCGACCGGGACGTTGCCCAGGTCCGCGAGACGCTCGGTGACGGCGTCGGGCACGGAGCGCACCAGGGCGCGGCTGAGGGCGTGGTCCGGGACCAGGAGCGGCCCCGACACCAGGACCTGCCAGGTGACCAGGGCGAAGAGGACGAGGCACAGGGCCGTCGGGAGGAGGATGGCCGGCCGTCCCGGAACAGGGGGGGTGGTTCCGGGGCGGCCGCCCGGATCGGGTTGCCGTGCGCCCCGGGGGGTTTGGGGCGGACGGCCGTCCGATCTGAGAGGAGTGTGCGCGAACGCATGACCAGTACGGCGCTGGGGAAGCCCGGTACCGGTGTCGCCCCCGGTGGCCCGGGAACGGTCTGTCTCACTCATCTGCAGAAACCGTACGCCAGCGAAAGGGGGACCGACAGCGGGAACGCGCTCCCGCCATCGGCCCCCCACACCTTCTTCACAGCGCCCGACCGTTACCGGTGGTAGTGGGCGGGCGCTGCGTTCAAGCGTTCCAGTCCTTCGAACTGGACGTTCGGTCAGATGCCCGCGAACGCGGCCTCGATGACGTCCAGGCCCTCGTTCAGGAGGTCCTCGCCGATGACGATCGGCGGGAGGAAGCGGAGCACGTTGCCGTAGGTGCCGCAGGTGAGGACGATGACGCCCTCGGCGTGGCAGGCCTTGGCCAGGGCGCCGGCCGCCTCCGGGTTCGGGGTCTTGGACTCCGGGTCCTTGACCAGCTCGATGGCGATCATGGCGCCGCGGCCGCGGATGTCGCCGATGATCTCGTACTTCTCCTGCATCGCGGACAGGCGCGACTTCATGATGGACTCGATCTTCTTCGCCTTGGCGTTGAGGTCGAGCTCCTTCATCGTCTCGATGGAGCCCAGCGCACCGGCGCAGGCCACCGGGTTGCCGCCGTAGGTGCCGCCCAGGCCGCCCGCGTGCGGGGCGTCCATGATCTCGGCGCGGCCGGTCACCGCGGCCAGCGGCAGACCGCCGGCGATGCCCTTGGCGGTGGTGATCAGGTCCGGGACGATGCCCTCGTCCTCACACGCGAACCACTGGCCGGTGCGGCAGAAGCCGGACTGGATCTCGTCCGCGACGAAGACGATGCCGTTGTCGTTGGCGAACTTCACGATCGCCGGCAGGAAGCCCTTGGCCGGCTCGATGAAGCCGCCCTCGCCGAGGACCGGCTCGATGATGATCGCGGCGACGTTCTCGGCGCCGATCTGCTTGGTGATCTGGTCGATCGCCTGGGCGGCGGCCTCGGGGCCGCAGTTCTCGGCGCCCGTGGGCCAGCGGTAGCCGTAGGCGACCGGGACGCGGTAGACCTCGGGGGCGAACGGGCCGAAGCCCTGCTTGTACGGCATGTTCTTCGCCGTCAGCGCCATCGTGAGGTTGGTGCGGCCGTGGTAGCCGTGGTCGAAGACCACGACGGCCTGGCGCTTGGTGTACGCACGGGCGATCTTGACGGCGTTCTCGACGGCCTCGGCGCCCGAGTTGAACAGGGCCGACTTCTTGGCGTGGTCACCCGGGGTCAGCTCGGCCAGCGCCTCGCAGACCTCGACGTAGCCCTCGTACGGCGTGACCATGAAGCAGGTGTGGGTGAAGTCGGCGAGCTGCGCGGTGGCGCGGCGCACGACGGCCTCGGCGGAACCGCCGACCGAGGTCACGGCGATGCCGGAACCGAAGTCGATCATGCGGTTGCCGTCGACGTCCTCCAGGATGCCGCCGTCCAGGCGCTTCGTGAAGACGGGGAGCACCGAGCCCACGCCGCCGGCCACCGTGCCGAGACGGCGGGCCTGCAGCTCCTGCGACTTGGGGCCGGGGATCGCGGTGACGAGCTTGCGCTCCTGCGGGACAGCGGTCATGGAGGGCTCCTGGGGGGTGTTTTCGGACGCACTTGTGTCTTTGTCCGCAGGCTAGGCCCGGGGGAGGGGGTAAGGCATGCTCCGTTCGGGAGTGGTGCCCGCGTGTCCTTGTCCGTGACGGCCATAGGAAGGAACCGGCGCGTGTCCCGCGGATCGCCTGACCGGGCACTAGATTGAGCGCCGCGGCGCGTTGGAACGGGCAGGGGGCAGGGGTTTCATGAACACCGAGGGCACGCACGACGGACAGTCGACCCGCGAGGGCCACGTCCCCCGGCCGGCGGGCCCGCCGCCACCCCTCGGCACCCCGTCGAAGCCGCAGCACGCACCGGCGGTCGGCACACCCTTCACGGACTGGCTCCGCACCCCGCGGCCGCCGGCCGATCCGGGCACCTGGCGGTTCGGGCACGTGCCGCGCGCCGAGAAGGAGCCCGAGCAGGCATCCGACCGGTCCCTGCTCCGCGGCGCCGCCCTCTCGGCCTTCGCATGTGTGCTCATCTGGACGGTGATGCGCAACGGCTACCTCCCGTACTGGAGCGCGCCGCTGAAGCTCACCCCGCGCGATTGGTGGGACCCGTTCACCGGCGACCCCGTAAAGGGGACCGGCGGTGACGTGGCCCAGCCGCTCTACGAGCTCCTTTTCGACGCCGCCCTCCTCTACGGATTCGGGCGCCTGGGTGCCTGGAGGACGGCGTGGCGGCGTGTGGTCGTCGCGCGCGGCCGGATGGTCCAGGCAGGGGTGGCAGCCGCCGTCTGCCTGATCACGCTCTGGCTGGTGGCAGAGCTGTCAGTGCCGCTCAGACTTGTCGTGTACCCGTTCCTGCCCCTCGTCCCCGGCGACCAGAACGGCAACCAGCCCATCATGGCCCGGGCGGACACGGTCATCTCCATACTGATCGTGCTCGCCTTCCTGTGGCCCGCGCTGCACCGTCCCGCCGCCTCCGCCGCACCGGCGTCCCGGCGCTCCCGGTCCGCCGGACCGAGCCCGGTCGAGCCAGGCTCGTCCGCCGAACCCGCCGACTGGCCCGAGGTGCGCGCGGCGGGACTGGTCGGGGCGGCCGAGCGGCTCGGGGCCGAGGTCGGGGGCGGGCGGATGAATGATGTCGACTTCGCGCGGATCCGGCGGGCCTGGGAGTCCGTGCGGGCCGACCCGACCCGGCTGAGGGCCTTCGACGACGCCGTGAGGGACAAGGGCGCCGGCGCCTGCGTGCACCCCTCCGGCGACCGAGACCTGCCGGTCCGCGCCGCCCGGCACGACCTGCTCACCCGCCAGGTGCTCCTCGGCACCGTCGAGGACGGCGAGCGCAACCCCTACGCCCGCCGCGGCACCGGCCTCGCCCTCGACCCCGGCGTGCTCGGGACCTCCCTGCTGGCCGTCGGCCCCTCCGGCACCGGCAAGACCGCCCGCCTCGTGCGGCCCGTCGTCGAGTCGCTCGCCCTCCAGGCACTGGCCGGGCAGGCCGCCGTCGTCGCCGTCGGCGCGGCCGGCTCCCGGCTCGGCCCCGACGACGCCTACGACATCGTCGTCCGCGTCGGCGACCCCGCCTCCGTCCACGACCTCGACCTCTACGGCGGCACCGCCGACCCCGACGAGGCCGCCGGCCTCCTCGCCGAGGCCTTCGTCGGAGACGTCCCCGGCATCGACGTACGCCGGGCCGCGACCACCCTCGCCCAGCTGATCGGCCCCTTCCGCGAGGCCTACGGCCGCTTCCCCGCCGTACCCGAACTGCGCGAGCTCCTCGACGGCGTGCCCTCCGCCCTCACCTCGCTCCGCCAGGCCCTGGAGGGCACCGGCCGGCAGGCCATGCTCCGCGAGCTCGACGCGCGCCTGCGCCAGCAGGGGGCCCCCGGCGACCCCGGCCCGGCCCTCGCCGACCGCGCCGCCCTGCTCGACCGGCCGGCGTTCAGCGGCTTCTTCGACGTCGGGGCCGTCGTCGGCGGCTCCGAGCGGCGCGGGCGCCCCTTCTCGCTGCGCGCCCTCGAACACCCCGTCCGGGTCCGCGTCGACCTCCCCGAGCGCGCGCACGCCGACGCCTCCCGGATGCTGGCCCGGCTGCTCCTCGCCCAGTTCAACGCCGCCGCCGCGGCCCGCGCCGACCGCTCGCTGTTCGCCTTCCTCGCCCTCGACGACGCCTCGCACACCCTGACCCCGGAGACCGTCCGCGGCGTGCAGCGGCTGCGGTCGGCCAACGCCGGCGTCCTGCTGACCCTGCGCACCCTGGACGACGTACCGGAAGCCCTGCGCACGCCGCTGCTGGGCGCGGTCGGCTGCCGGATGGCCTTCTCCGGGGTCACCACCTGGGACGGGCAGCGCTTCGCCGAGGCCTGGGGCACCGAGTGGGTCGAGACCCGGGACGTCACCCACCGGACGGTCTTCGCCGACCAGCCGCTCACCCGGGCCATCCACGCCTTCCGCAAGCTGGTCACCGGCAAGGCCGTGACCACCGACGCCGTCACCGTGCGCCAGGTCGAGCGCGAGCGCTGGTCCGCCTCCGAGCTGGCCCACGCCGTTCCCCCCGGCTGCGCGGTGCTGTCGCTGACCTCCGTCCGGGGAGAACGGGCCGCTCCGCTGCTGCTGAGGCTGTCGGGAACCGGCTGAGGACCGGCCGCGGACCGTTCGCGAACCGTCCACGGACCGGCTGAGAGGACCCGTACGGGGTGGCAGAATCGAAAGGGGCCGTTCATACGGCATGGCGAAAACCCGTGCCGGTCCCCCCTCTCCCGCCCTCCCCGTCTGGAAACCGATGCCGCTCACCCTCGCCTCGCTCGTCCAGCACTCGGCGCTGAAGCTCACCGTCCGGGCCGGGGAGGACCGCCTCGACACCCCCGTGCGGTGGGCGCACGTCAGCGAGCTCGCCGACCCCGTCCCGTACATGGAGGGCGGCGAGCTGCTGCTCGTCACCGCGATGAAGCTGGACGCCGACGACCGCGAGGAGATGCGCCGCTACGTGCGCCGGCTGGCCGCCGCCGGGGTCGTCGGCATCGGCTTCGCCGTCGGGGTCAACTACGAGGCCATCCCCGAAGCGCTGCTCCAGGCCGCCCGCGAGGAGGACCTGCCGCTGCTGGAGGTGCCCCGGCGGACCCCGTTCCTCGCCATCAGCAAGGCCGTCTCCGCCGCCCTGGCCGCCGACCAGTACCGGGCCGTCACCGCCGGCTTCGAGGCGCAGCGGGAGCTGACCCGGGCCGCGCTCTCCGCCGACGGTCCCGCCGACCTGCTGGCGAAGCTGGCGGCCCACGTGCACGGCTGGGCCGCGCTGTACGACACCTCCGGCGCCGTGGTCGCCGCCGCCCCCGACTGGGCGGCGCGCCGGGCCGCCCGGCTCACCCCCGACGTGGAGCGGCTGCGGGAGCGGCCCGCGCCGGCCAGCGCGGTGGTGGGCGGCGCGGAGGACCGGGTCGAGCTCCAGTCCCTCGGCACCGGGCGGCGCGCCCGGGGCGCCCTCGCCGTGGGGACGGCGGCCCCGCTGGGCACCGCCGAGCGGTACGCGGTGCACTCCGCCGTCGCGCTGCTGACCCTGACCACCGAGCGCTCCCGGTCGCTGCACGACGCGGAGTCCCGGCTGGGCGCGGCCGTGCTGCGGATGCTGCTGGAGGGGGAGCCCGAGCACGCCCGGGCCGTGGCCGGGGACCTGTACGGGGCACTGCTGGAGTCGCCGTTCCGGATCGTCGTCGCCGAGCCGGCGCTGTCGGGGACGGCCCAGCCGGAGGGGCTGGCGCTGCTGGCCGACGCGGTCGAGTCGGCGGCGGCGCGGACCGGGGAGGCGCTGCTGGTGGTCCCCGAGCCGGGCCGGCTGGTGGTGCTGGCCGCCGACGGGGGCTCGGCGGTGCAGGCGTGCGCGGACCACGCGGAGGCCCTGGAGTCCCGGCGCGGCCGGGAGGCGGCCGGGCCGGAGCCCGACGAACTGGTGGTCGGCCTGTCGGCGGCGGCCGGCCCGACCGGGGTGGCGGCCGCCTTCAAGCAGGCCGACCAGGCCCTCGCCGTGGCCCGGCGGCGGGGGCGGGCGCTGGTCGAGCACGAGGACCTCGCGGCGGGGTCGGTCCTGCCGCTGCTCGCCGACGACGCGGTGCGCGCCTTCGCGGACGGCACCCTGCGGGCCCTGCGGGAGCACGACGCGACCGGCCGGGGCGACCTGGTGGCCTCCCTCCAGGCGTGGCTCTCCCGCCACGGGCAGTGGGACGCCGCCGCCGCCGACCTCGGCGTGCACCGGCACACCCTGCGCTACCGGATGAAGCGCGTCGAGGAGATCCTCGGCCGCTCCCTGGACGACCCGGACGTCCGCATGGAGCTGTGGCTCGCGCTGAAGGCCAGCCCGGCATCTTCTTGACGCACCCCTCGCACCCCTCGGTGCCGGGGCGCTTCCCGGGCTCAAGCGCCGGCCGAGGCCCGCTGCACGGCGCCACGAGGCCCGCACCCCAGAGTGCTGCACGGCCGGAAAACGTCGGGGGCGCACCTGCACGCGGCGGCCGCGACAGTGACAAAGCGGCGCAGGTCTGCGGGGAGGTTCTCCAACGCGGCTAAACACCGAAAGCTCGGCGGCGTCCTACCTTGGTGGAGACAAGACCACCGCACAAACCGAAGGGCCGGGATTCGCATGACTTCCACCCACGCCTTCTGGCTCGCCGGCCGCCAGGCCACCGGCGAGGACAGCTTCGACGTCCACAACCCGTGGGACGGCCGGCTGGTCGGCACTGTGAGCGTGCCCACCGACGCCCAGGTCGAAGAGGCCGTGGCCGCGGCGTACGCCGTGACGGCGGAGTTCTCCGCGACCCCCGCCCACGTACGTGCCGCTGCCCTGGACCACGTGTCCAAGCGGCTCGCCGAGCGCACCGAGGAGATCGCCCAGCTGATCTCCGCCGAGAACGGCAAGCCCGTCAAGTGGGCGCGCGGTGAGGTCGGCCGTGCGGTGTCCGTGTTCCGCTTCGCCGCCGAAGAGGCCCGCCGCTTCAACGGCGGAGAGGCCCAGCGCCTGGACACCGACGCCGGTGGCGTCGGCCGCCTGGCCCTGACCCGCCGCTTCGTCAAGGGCCCGGTCCTCGGCATCGCGCCGTTCAACTTCCCGCTGAACCTGTGCGCCCACAAGGTGGCCCCGGCCATCGCCGTCGGCGCGCCGATCATCCTGAAGCCGGCCCCGGCCACCCCGCTCTCCGGCCTGATCCTCGGCGAGCTGCTCGCCGAGACCGACCTGCCGGCCGGCTCCTGGTCCGTGCTGCCCGTCGCCAACGACAAGATGCCGGCCCTGGTCAAGGACGACCGCCTCCCGGTCATCTCCTTCACCGGCTCCGACACCGTCGGCTACGCCATCCAGCAGTCGGTGCCCCACAAGCACTGCACCCTGGAGCTCGGCGGCAACGCCGCGGCCGTGGTCCTCGCCGACTGGTCCTCCGAGGCCGACCTCGACTGGGCCGCGACCCGTATCGCGACCTTCTCGAACTACCAGGCCGGCCAGTCCTGCATCTCCGTGCAGCGCGTGATCGCCGACGCCTCCGTCTACGACCGCCTCGTCGAGAAGGTCGTCGCGAAGGTCCAGGCCCAGGTCACCGGCGACCCCGGCGACGACGCCACCGACGTCGGCCCGCTGGTCTCCGAGGACGCCGCCAAGCGCGTCGAGTCCTGGGTGGACGAGGCCGTCTCCGCCGGCGCCAAGCTGCTCACGGGCGGCAAGCGCGACGGCGCCACGGTCGAGCCGACCGTCCTCGCCGAGGTCCCGGCCGGCGTGAAGCTCGCCACCGAGGAGGTCTTCGGCCCGGTCCTGACGATCACCAAGGTCGAGAACACCGACGAGGCCTTCGCCGCCGTCAACGAGTCGAAGTTCGGCCTGCAGACCGGCGTCTTCACCCGCGACGTCCAGGTCGCCTTCCGCGCCCACCGCGAGCTCGAGGTCGGCGGTGTGATCATCGGCGACGCGCCGTCCTACCGCGCCGACCAGATGCCGTACGGCGGCGTCAAGCAGTCCGGCGTGGGCCGCGAGGGCGTCCGCTACGCGATGGACGACTACACGTACGAGCGCGTCCTGGTCCTCACGGGCCTCGACATCTGACCGACTCGTACGGTCACAGACCGACGGCCGGAGCCTACTGTGCGGGGGCTCCGGCCGTCCCCCTTTTCCGGACGCGTTCGCGGGCGTCCCCCTTTTGCAGGCGCCCGTATTTTCCCGGGCGCCCGCAGCGGGTACGACTGACAGGTAGCACCGATCGGTAGGTCCCCCGATGCGGCGAGGTGAGTACCCGGATGTCGGCAACACGGCCCGTACAGCCCAAGGTGACCGAGCGCGAGGCGCGGCAGGTCGCGGAAGCGGCCCGCGAGCAGGACTGGCGCAAACCCAGCTTCGCCAAGGAGCTCTTCCTCGGCCGCTTCAGGCTCGACCTGATCCACCCCCACCCGACCCCCGCCGACGAGGACGTCCGGCGCGGCGAGGCCTTCCTGGCCCGGCTGCGGGACTTCTGCGAGCGCGAGATCGACGGGCAGCGCATCGAGCGCGAGGCCCGGATCCCCGATGAGACCGTACGCGGGCTCAAGGAACTCGGCGCCCTCGGCATGAAGATCGGCACCGAGTACGGGGGCCTCGGCCTCACCCAGGTCTACTACAACAAGGCGCTCGCCCTCGTCGGCTCCGTCAGCCCCGCCATCGGCGCCCTGCTCTCCGCCCACCAGTCGATCGGCGTGCCGCAGCCGCTGAAGATGTTCGGCACCAAGGAGCAGAAGGACGCCTACCTGCCGCGCTGCGCCACCACCGCGATCAGCGCCTTCCTGCTCACCGAACCGGACGTGGGCTCCGACCCGGCGCGGCTGGCCACCACCGCCGTGCCCGACCCGGAGGACGACGGCACGTACGTCCTCGACGGGGTCAAGCTGTGGACCACCAACGGGGTGGTCGCCGACCTGCTCGTGGTCATGGCCCGGGTCCCGAAGTCCGAGGGGCACCGCGGCGGGATCACCGCCTTCGTCGTCGAGGCGGACTCGCCCGGCATCACCGTCGAGCACCGCAACGCCTTCATGGGCCTGCGCGGCCTGGAGAACGGCGTCACCCGCTTCCACCGGGTCCGGGTGCCCGCCGCCCAGCGCATCGGCGCGGAGGGAGCCGGGCTCAAGATCGCGCTGACCACCCTGAACACCGGCCGGCTGTCCCTGCCCGCCATGTGCGTCGGCGCCGGCAAGTGGTGCCTGAAGATCGCCCGCGAATGGTCCGGGGTACGTGAGCAGTGGGGCCGCCCCGTCGCCCGGCACGAGGCCGTCGGCGCCAAGATCTCCTTCATCGCCGCCACCACCTTCGCCCTGGAGGCCGTGGTCGACCTCGCCTCCCAGATGGCCGACGAGGACCGCAACGACATCCGCATCGAAGCCGCTCTCGCCAAGCTCTACGGCTCCGAGATGGCCTGCCTGATGGCCGACGAGCTGGTCCAGATCCGCGGCGGACGCGGCTTCGAGACCGCCGAATCGCTGGCCGCCCGCGGCGAGCGGGCCGTGCCCGCCGAGCAGCTCCTGCGCGACCTGCGCATCAACCGGATCTTCGAGGGCTCCACCGAGATCATGCACCTGCTGATCGCCCGCGAGGCCGTCGACGCCCACCTCTCCGTCGCCGGCGACCTCATCGACCCCGAGAAGGCCCTCGGCGACAAGGCGAAGGCCGGAGCCCGCGCGGCCGGCTTCTACGCCCGCTGGCTGCCCAGGCTCGCCACCGGCCCCGGCCAGGTCCCCGGCACCTACCGAGAGTTCCACCCGGCCGGCCACCCCGACCTCGCCACCCACCTGCGCTACGTCGAGCGGGGCGCCCGCAAACTCGCCCGCTCGACCTTCTACGCCATGTCCCGCTGGCAGGGCCGCATGGAGACCAAGCAGGGCTTCCTCGGCCGGATCGTCGACATCGGCGCCGAACTCTTCGCGATGAGCGCGGCCTGCGTGCGCGCCGAGCACCTGCGCGAGAGCGGCGACCACGGCCGTGAGGCCTACCAGCTCGCCGACGCCTTCTGCCGGCAGTCCCGGCTGCGCGTCGAGGAGCTCTTCGGCCGCCTCTGGGCCAACACCGACGACCTCGACCGCAAGGTCGTCCAGGGGGTCCTCGGCGGCACCTACACCTGGCTGGAGGAAGGCGTCATCGACCCCTCCGGGGACGGCCCCTGGATCGCGGACGCCGCCCCCGGCCCGTCCACCCGCAAAAACGTTCACCGTCCCCTGCGCTGACCTGCCATCATCGGCAGCAGATCGGACGGATGTACGAGTACGGGCGCACGGGCACCAGCACCGGCGGTTCCGGCACGAGCGCGAGGCGGGCGAGGACGATGGCGACGGCCGAGGAGGACCGGGCCTGCCGGCGGCTGGCCTGGTGCGTGGCGCACCTGCTGCGCCACGCACCGCACCACGTGGTGGCCGACCTGATCGACCGCCTCGACGGGCCCACCCGCAAGTACCTGTGCCGCGACCAGTGGCTGCCCGCCGCCGCCGTCACCCTCCTGCTGCGCCACGGCACCGACGCCGACCGGCACTACATCGCCCGCAACCCGCACGTCGTCGGCCGCCCGCTGCCCGGCCTGCCCGGCCCCGCGCGGTACGCCGCCCGGCCGGGGCCCTCGCCCGAACTGCTCGCCGAGACCGGCCCCGGCCCCCTCACCCCCGACGAGCTGATCCGCCTGCTGCGCCGGCACGGCCGCCGCCCCCGGATCCCGCTCACCCTGCTCCGCATGCCGCACCTCCTCGACCTCCACGACCCCGAACCGCTGCTGCGCGCCCACGCCCGCGCCCCGCTCCCGGCCGGCGCCGTCGAGGCGCTGCTGCTCGCGGGCGGACTGCCCCGGCAGGCGTGCCGCGCACTGCTCGACGCGCGCACGGGGGACACGTACGGCCGCCACTGGTACCGGCCCGCCGTCCGAGCCGTCCGGATGGGCCTGCTGACCTGCGACGAGCTCGTCGCGTACGCCGCCCCCGCGGCCCGCACCCTGCTCCTGGGCCACCTCCCCGCCACCCGCGGGCTGCGCTGGACCCTGCCCGAACAGGCCGAGATGCAGTCGGCCGTGCACCGCGCCCTGCGCCCCGCACTCGGTGACGACCCCCGGCTGTGGGCCGAACTGGGCCGCCGGGCCCCCGCCTTCCGCGGCACCCTGCCCGAACTGGCGGCCGCGCTGGCCGCGGGCACCCCGGCCGCGCCCGGCGACGTGCGCCACGACCCGGCGCTCGCCCGCGCCGTCCGCCACCTCGCCCCGGACCCGGCCCCCGCCGATCCGGCCGGCGCGTGGGAGCGCGAGCTGGCCCTGGTGAGCCTGGCCGTGCCGATGGACACGGCGGCCGAGGACGTCCGCTGGGTCCGCGACTGCCTGGACCGGGGCCTGCTCACCGGCGCCGACGTCGTCCGGCACAAGGTCCCCGCCTGCTGGGCGCTCGACGAGGACCAGTGGCTCGGCGACACCGGCCACCCCGACCGCCACGACCGCCCCGCCGCCGTGCTCGCCGCCCGCGCCGAGGCCGACCGGCTCTTCGACGCGGCCCTCGGCGACGACCCCCGGGCCTGGTGGCGCGCCGCCCGGGCGCTCCCCGACTTCGCCGGAACCCTGCCCGAACTCCTGGCCCGGGTCACGGACGGGGACTCCGTGTCCAAGCGCCCCTGAGTTGCGGCAACAATGGGGGGCATGAGCGACAGTCCAGCCCCCCTCGCCGACCCGCACCTCCTCTTCGACGCCGCGGCCGGCCGCCGGGACATCGTCATCCTCGGGTCGACCGGGTCCATCGGCACCCAGGCCATCGACCTCGCCCTGCGCAACCCGGACCGGTTCCGGGTCACCGCGCTGTCCGCCGCCGGCGGGCGCGTCGACCTGCTGGCCGAGCAGGCCCGCACGCTCCGGGTCCGGACCGTGGCCGTCGCCCGCGAGGACGCCGTACCGGCCCTGAAGGAGGCGCTGGGCGAGCAGTACGGCGCCGGCGAGCCGCTGCCCGAGATCCTGGCCGGGCCCGACGCGGCGGCCGAACTCGCCGCGTCCGACTGCCACACCGTCCTGAACGGCATCACCGGCTCCATCGGCCTCGCCCCCACCCTCGCGGCACTGCGGGCGGGCCGCACCCTCGCCCTGGCCAACAAGGAGTCGCTGATCGTCGGCGGCCCGCTGGTCAAGGCCCTCGCGCAGCCCGGCCAGATCATCCCCGTGGACTCCGAGCACGCGGCCCTGTTCCAGGCCCTCGCCGCCGGCACCCGCGCCGACGTCCGCAGGCTCGTGGTGACCGCCTCCGGCGGCCCCTTCCGCGGCCGCACCCGCGCCGAGCTGGCCTCCGTCACCGTCGAGGACGCCCTCGCGCACCCCACCTGGGCCATGGGCCCGGTCATCACCGTCAACTCGGCGACCCTGGTCAACAAGGGGCTGGAGGTCATCGAGGCGCACCTGCTCTACGACATCCCCTTCGACCGCATCGAGGTCGTGGTCCACCCGCAGTCCTACGTGCACTCCATGGTCGAGTTCACGGACGGCTCCACCCTCGCCCAGGCCACCCCGCCGGACATGCGCGGCCCCATCGCGATCGGCCTCGGCTGGCCCCAGCGGGTCCCGGACGCCTCCCGCTCCTTCGACTGGACCAAGGCCTCCACCTGGGAGTTCTTCCCGCTCGACACCGAGGCCTTCCCCTCCGTCGGCCTCGCCCGGCACGTCGGCACCCTGGGCGGCACCGCCCCCGCCGTCTTCAACGCGGCGAACGAGGAGTGCGTGGACGCCTTCCTGGCCGGCCGGATGCCGTTCACAGGAATCATGGATACGGTCTCGGCAGTGGTCGACGAGCACGGAACGCCCGCGTCGGGAACTTCCCTGACGGTGGCGGACGTCCTCGAAGCGGAGACCTGGGCCAGGGCCCGGGCACGGGAGATGGCGGCGCGGGCCGCCGTGGAGGCGGGCGCATGACCTTGCTGCTGACCCTGATCGGCGTACTCGTCTTCGTCGTCGGGCTGCTCTTCTCGATCGCCTGGCACGAGCTCGGCCACCTTTCCACGGCCAAGCTCTTCGGCATCCGCGTGCCCCAGTACATGGTCGGCTTCGGCAAGACCATCTGGTCGCGCAAGAAGGGCGAGACCGAGTACGGGATCAAGGCCATCCCGATGGGCGGCTACATCCGCATGATCGGGATGTTCCCGCCCGGCGAGGACGGCAAGGTCACCGCCCGCTCCACCTCGCCCTTCCGGTCGATGATCGAGGACGCCCGCTCGGCGGCCTACGAGGAGCTCCAGCCCGGCGACGAGACGCGGCTCTTCTACACGCGCAAGCCCTGGAAGCGCGTGATCGTGATGTTTGCGGGCCCCTTCATGAACCTGGTGCTCGCCCTCGCGCTGTTCTTCGGCGTCTGGATGACCTTCGGCATCAACCGGACCACCACCCAGATCGCCGGCGTCTCGCCCTGCGTCATCCAGCAGAGCGAGAAGCGCGAGGTCTGCAAGGACGGCGACCCGGTGGCCCCCGCCAAGAAGGCGGGCCTGCGGGCCGACGACCGGATCGTCGCCTTCAACGGCAAGAAGGTGGCCGACTGGTCCGCCCTCCAGAAGCGGATCCGCGACACCGTCGGCCCCGCCACCGTCACCGTCGTGCGCGACGGGCAGCAGCTCACCATCCCCGTCGACCTGATCGCCAACCAGGTCGCCAAGACCGACGGCCACGGCGGCTACGTCAAGGGCGAGTACGTCACCGCCGGCTGGCTCGGCTTCAGCCCCAAGAGCGAGATCGCCGCCCTGTCCTTCGGCGAGTCCGTCGACCACATGGCCGAGATCGTCGACAGCAGCGTGCAGGGCCTCGTCAAGCTGCCCGCCAAGATCCCCGCCCTCTGGAACGCGGCCTTCGGCGGCGCCGAGCGCGAGGCCGACTCCCCGATGGGCATCGTCGGAGCGGCCCGGATGAGCGGCGACATCGCCGCCCTGGACCTGCCCAGCGAGCAGAAGATGTCGATCCTGCTCAACGTGCTCGGCATGTTCAACCTGTCGCTGTTCCTGTTCAACATGCTGCCCCTGCTGCCCCTGGACGGCGGGCACATCGCCGGCGCCCTGTGGGAGTCCCTGCGCCGCACCGTGGCCAAGGTCTTCCGGCGCGCCGACCCCGGCCCCTTCGACGTGGCGAAGCTGATGCCCGCCGCGTACGTGGTCGCCGGCGTCTTCGTCTGCTTCACCCTGCTGGTGCTCGTCGCGGACGTGGTCAACCCGATCAAGATCACCTAGTCGTACGGGCGCCACCCCCACGGCGACCGGAGCCGGGCACGCATCGTGCCCGGCTCCCTACGTTCGGGTGGCGCGACCCCCTCGGATGCAAGGGGTGCGCGCTGCTTGGCGTAACCTCGAAGGCTGGAGCCCGCCGATCTCGGGACCTCGATCCACACCTTGGGGTTGCACAGCAGATGACTGCCATCTCTCTCGGAATGCCGTCCGTGCCGACGAAGCTTGCCGACCGCCGGGTCAGCCGCAAGATCCAGGTCGGTTCCGTGGCCGTCGGCGGTGACGCGCCCATCTCGGTGCAGTCGATGACCACGACCCGCACCTCCGACATCGGCGCCACCCTCCAGCAGATCGCCGAGCTGACCGCCTCCGGCTGCCAGATCGTCCGCGTCGCCTGCCCGACGCAGGACGACGCCGACGCGCTGGCCGTCATCGCGAAGAAGTCGCAGATCCCGGTCATCGCCGACATCCACTTCCAGCCCAAGTACGTCTTCGCCGCGATCGACGCCGGCTGCGCCGCCGTCCGCGTCAACCCGGGCAACATCAAGCAGTTCGACGACAAGGTCAAGGAGATCGCGTACGCCGCCAGGGAGACGGGCACGCCGATCCGCATCGGCGTCAACGCCGGCTCCCTCGACGCGCGCCTGCTGAAGAAGTACGGCAAGGCCACCCCCGAGGCGCTCGTCGAGTCCGCGCTGTGGGAGGCCTCCCTCTTCGAGGAGCACGGCTTCGGCGACATCAAGATCTCGGTCAAGCACAACGACCCGGTCGTCATGGTCAACGCCTACCGCCAGCTCGCCGCCCAGTGCGACTACCCGCTGCACCTCGGCGTCACCGAGGCGGGCCCCGCCTTCCAGGGCACCATCAAGTCCGCCGTCGCCTTCGGCGCCCTGCTCTCCGAGGGCATCGGCGACACCATCCGCGTCTCCCTCTCCGCGCCGCCGGTCGAGGAGGTCAAGGTCGGCAACCAGATCCTGGAGTCGCTGAACCTCAAGCCGCGCCGCCTGGAGATCGTCTCCTGCCCCTCCTGCGGCCGCGCCCAGGTCGACGTCTACAAGCTGGCCGAGGAGGTCACCGCCGGCCTGGACGGCATGACCGTCCCGCTGCGCGTCGCCGTCATGGGCTGCGTCGTCAACGGCCCCGGCGAGGCCCGTGAGGCCGACCTCGGCGTCGCCTCCGGCAACGGCAAGGGCCAGATCTTCGTCAAGGGCGAGGTCATCAAGACCGTCCCCGAGTCCAAGATCGTGGAGACCCTCATCGAAGAGGCCCTGAAGATCGCCGAGCAGATGGAGAAGGACGGCGTCGCCTCCGGCGAGCCCAGCGTCGCCATCGGCGTCTGATTCCCCGGCCGTCCTGCCGGGAGCCCTGCCAGGTCTCCCGCCGGCCGCCTTCCCGGCCCCGTCCGCGCAGCTCGCGGCCGGGGCCGGGCCCTTTTCGTGACCTGTGGGACCAGGCGTGCGCAGGTTGCGCCGGGTACAGTGCGGAGATCAGCAGACTTGCACGGTGAGGCCCCAGTGTTGACGCAGACCACGACCAGGGTCCTTGAACCCGGTGATCTCGACGCCGCGCTCGCCATCCTCGGACGCGAGCCGGTCGAGAACGCCTTCGTCACCTCCCGGGTCCAGGTCGCCGGACTCGATCCGTGGCGCCTGGGCGGAGAGATGTGGGGCTGGTACGCCGACGGCGAGCTCCGGGCCCTGTGCTACGCCGGCGCCAACCTGGTCCCCGTCTGCGCCGGCCCCGACGCCGTACGCGCCTTCGCCGACCGCGCCCGCCGCACCGGCCGCCGCTGCTCCTCCATCGTCGGCCCCGCCGAGCCCACCCGGCTGCTGTGGCAGCTCCTGGAGCCCAGCTGGGGCCCCGCCCGGGACGTCCGCGCCCACCAGCCGCTCATGGTCACCGAGCAGCGGTCCGCCGAGATCGCCGCCGACCCCCTGGTCCGCCGGATCCGCAAGGACGAGATGGAGCTGATCATGCCCGCCTGCGTGGCCATGTTCACCGAGGAGGTCGGCATCTCGCCGCTCGCCGGGGACGGCGGACTGCTCTACCAGGCCCGCGTCGCCGAGCTCGTCGGCAGCGGCCGCTCCTTCGCCCGCATCGAGAACGGCAAGGTCGTCTTCAAGGCCGAGATCGGCGCCGCCACCGCGGCCGCCTGCCAGATCCAGGGCGTGTGGGTGGCCCCCGAGTTCCGCGGCCGCGGGCACTCGGAGACCGGCATGGCCGCCGTGGTCGAGTACGCGCTGCGCGACGTGGCCCCCGTGGTCAGCCTCTACGTCAACGACTTCAACACCGCCGCCCGCGCCGCCTACACCAGGGTGGGCTTCCGCGAGGTCGGCGCGTTCATGAGCGTCCTGTTCTGACCTACCGAGGGGAGCGGCCGGTTTCGTCGGGGAAGCCGTACCGGAGCGGCCCTACCCCGAAGTATGGTCGCCGCATGCTGCCTACTTCCCCGGGCGACGACGCCGAACGGCCCGCCGGACTCCGCATCGGGCACCTCGACCTGGCCGGCCGGGTGGACGAAGCCCTGCGCGTCCAGGCCGTCGCCTTCGGGCTCAGCGAGGAGGAGGTCGGCATCCGGCGCTACATCGTCCAGCGCCACATGACCTGCCCGGGCGCCCGCGCGCTCGGCGCCTTCACCGACGACGGGGCACTGGCGGGCTTCGTCTACGGCATGCCCAACGACCGCGGCCACTGGTGGTCCACCATCGTCGAGCCCTACCTGCGGGCCGGCGGCACCGAGCACTGGCTCGACCACTCCTTCGTCATCACCGAGCTGCACGTCCACCCCGGCTTCCAGGGCCGCGGCGTCGGCCGCGCCCTCATCACCCGGATCACCGACGGCGCTGCCGAGCCCCGTTCGATCCTCTCCGCCATCGACACCGACAGCCCGGCCCGCGGGCTCTACGCCGCCCTCGGCTACCGGGACCTGGCCCGGAAGGTCCACTTCCCGAGCGCGAGCCTGCCGTACGCGGTCATGGGCGCCCCGCTTCCGCTGCTCAGGCCCCCGCACGCGGACTGAAACGGTTTCCGGGGGCGGCGGGGTTGTCGGTAGCCTCCCGGCATGTCCACTCACCACGTGTCCACTCACCACGTACAGCGCATGTCCCGCCTGATGGCCAAGACCCTCCGCGAGGACCCGGCCGACGCCGAGACCCTCAGCCACCGCCTTCTGGTCCGGGCCGGCTACGTCCGGCGCAGCTCCGCCGGGGTGTGGACCTGGCTGCCGCTCGGCAAGAAGGTCCTGGACAACGTCTCGCGCATCGTCCGCGAGGAGATGGACGCCATCGGCGCGCAGGAGGTGCTGCTGCCGGCCCTGCTGCCGAAGGAGCCGTACGAGGTCAGCGGCCGCTGGTCGGAGTACGGGGACCTGCTGTTCCGGCTGAAGGACCGCAAGGGCGCCGACTACCTCCTCGGCCCCACCCACGAGGAGATCTTCACCCTCGTGGTGAAGGACCAGTGCACGTCCTACAAGGACCTGCCGGTCATGCTGTACCAGATCCAGACCAAGTACCGGGACGAGGCCCGGCCCCGGTCCGGCGTGCTGCGCGGCCGCGAGTTCCAGATGAAGGACTCGTACTCCTTCGACGTGTCGGACGAGGGGCTCGCCGAGTCCTACCGGCTGCACCGCGAGGCGTACGTGCGCATCTTCGAGCGCCTCGGCCTGGACCACCGCATCGTGTCGGCCGTGTCGGGCGCGATGGGCGGCTCGGCGTCGGAGGAGTTCCTCGCGCCGGCCGGCGCGGGCGAGGACACCTTCGTGGACTGCCCCGGCTGCGACTACGCGGCGAACACGGAGGCGGTCACCTTCGCGCTGGAGGCGGTGACCGGCGAGCACGGCCCGCTGGAGGAGGTCCCCACCCCCGACACCCCCACCATCGAGACCCTGGCCGCGCACCTCGGCGTGCCGGCCTCCGCGACGCTGAAGAACCTGCTGGTCAAGGTGGACGGCGAGATCACCGCCGTCGGCGTGCCCGGAGACCGCGAGGTGGACCTCGGCAAGCTCGGGGAGCACCTGGCCCCCGCGGTGGTCGAGCTGGTGACGGCCGAGGACTTCGCGGACCGGCCCGACCTGGTACGCGGCTACGTGGGCCCGCAGGGCCTGGAGAAGGTCCGCTACCTCGCCGACCCGCGCGTCGCTCCGGGGACGGCGTGGGTGACCGGCGCCAACAAGGCCGACACGCACGCCCGCAACGTGGTCTGCGGCCGGGACTTCGAGGTGGACCGGTACCTCGACGTGGTCGTCGTGGAGCCGGGCGACCCCTGCCCGTCCTGCGGGACGGGGCTGAAGCTGGACCGTGCCATCGAGATCGGGCACATCTTCCAGCTGGGCCGCAAGTACGCCAACGCCTTCGGGCTGGACGTCCTCGGCAAGGAGGGCAAGCCGGTCCGCGTCACCATGGGCTCCTACGGCATCGGCGTCTCCCGCGCGGTGGCCGCGCTGGCCGAGCAGACCGCCGACGAGCGGGGCCTGCGCTGGCCCGCCTCGGTGGCACCGGCCGACGTCCACGTGGTGGCGGCGGGCAAGGCGGTACCGCTCGCGCTGGCGGAGGAAGCGGCGGCCGCCCTGGCCGCGGCGGGCCGGCGGGTCCTGCTGGACGACCGCCCGGGGCTGTCCCCGGGCGTCAAGCTGACGGACGCGGAGCTGATCGGCGTGCCGTGGATCCTGGTGGCGGGCCGCCGCTCCGCCGAGGGCGTCGTCGAACTCCAGGACCGCACCGCCGGCACCCGCGAGGAACTCCCCCTGACGGAGGCCCTCGCCCGGCTGTCGTAGGGGGCCCGGCCCTGCTACGCCGGCGGGGGCGGCTCGGTCGCGGGAGCACCGGGGGTCGCGCGTTCCAGGAAGCGGAGGAGTTCCACCGGGAACGGGAGGACCAGGGTGGAGTTCTTCTCCGCCGCCACCGCGATCACCGTCTGGAGGAGGCGGAGCTGGAGCGCCGCCGGCTGGTCCGACATGACGGCGGCGGCTTCGGCCAGTTTGTGCGAGGCCTGGAGCTCCGCGTCCGCGTTGATGACGCGGGCGCGGCGCTCGCGGTCGGCCTCCGCCTGGCGGGCCATCGAGCGCTTCATCGTCTCCGGGAGGGAGACGTCCTTGATCTCCACGCGGTCGATCTGGACGCCCCAGCCCATCGCCGGACTGTCGATCATGAGTTCCAGGCCCTGGTTGAGCTTCTCGCGGTTCGAGAGGAGGTCGTCCAGGTCGCTCTTGCCGATGATCGAGCGCAGCGAGGTCTGCGCCATCTGGGAGACCGCGAAGCGGTAGTCCTCCACCGCGATGATCGCGCTCGCCGGGTCGACCACCTTGAAGTAGACGACCGCGTCCACGCGGACCGTGACGTTGTCCCGGGTGATGCCCTCCTGCGCCGGGACGGGCAGGGTGACGATCTGGAGGTTGACCTTGTGCAGGCGGTCGGCCACCGGGAGGATCATCGTGAAGCCGGGCGGGCGGACGCCCTCACGGAGGCGGCCGAAGCGGAAGACGATGCCGCGCTCGTACTGCTTCACCACCCGGGCGGCCGCACCCAGGTAGACCGCGACGCCCGCGGCGGCGGCGATTCCCGCTGTCAGCAGTTCCTCGACCATGACGGCCCCCTGCCGGACATGTGCCCTTTGTAGGGTTATGCCCTCACAGCCAGGCCGCGAACTCCAGCAGGAGTTCCGCGTCGCGCCGGCGGCCGGCGGCCAGCGCGCGGACGCCGGACTCCACCGCCCGGAACACCGTCCAGGCCCGCAGCCGCTCCCGGTCCACCTCCAGCGAGTCGGCGAGCTTGTTCACCCGCCGCCGGGCCCCGGCCGCCCCCGTCGAGGCGGCCATCTGGTCCTCCAGCCGGTCCCGGACCAGTCGGGCCAGGTCGTAGGCCCGCTCGCCGACCAGCGGGTCCGGGCCCACCGTCAGCCACGGGGCCCGTTCGGCCGCCAGCACCTTGCCCTGGCGGAAGTTCCCGTGCAGGAGCAGGGCTTCGGGGGGTGCGGCCGTCAGCTCGGCCCGGAGGGCGAGGGCCGTCTCCGCGAGGGGCCGCGCTTCCGGCGGGGCCGCGCGCAGCAGCCCGCACTGGGCGGCCGTGCGCTCGGCCACCGTCTCGAAGGAGTGGTCCTGCGGCGGGCCCACCCACAGCCGGCGCAGCGTGCCGCAGGCCTCCAGCAGGGCCTTGGCGTCCGGCAGCGACCGCAGCGACACGTCGGGGTGCAGCCGCTCCAGCAGCAGTGCCCCGTCCTCCTCGTGGTGGCGCGAGTCGAGGACCCGTACGGCTCCGAAGCCGCCCCAGTGGGCGAGCGCGGCCAGCTCCCGGCCGGGATCGGCCCCCGGCGGCGCCAGCTTCAGGGCGGCCGGGGTGCCGTCGGGGTAGCGGACGAGCAGCACCACGCTGCTGCGCCCGCCGGGGGCCTGCATCCGCTGGGCCGTGACGTCCCGCCGCTTCAGCGCCTCCTCGGCGAGCTCGGGCAGACGCCCCAGCCACTCCGTGTCCCGCTCGGTCGGCGGCAGCTCGCCGAGCGCCCGTACGAGCCGCTGCGGCGGTTCGAAAGCCATGCGTGCCTGGTCCCTTTCAGCTGGTACGGGCCGCCTGTGCGCGTTCCGTGAGCCCAGGGAAGGCTACGCCGACACCGCGCCAGCGCGCCGCCCGCACGGCCGCCGCGCTCAGCGCGTCAGCCGCCTCGCGGCGCAACTGGCCGTCCGCCGACCGCACCAGGTCGGAGTACGCGCCCGCCACCCGGTCCTCGACCACGGCGGCCAGCCGCTCGGAGTCGGCCGGGGTGCGCACCTCGAAGGGCAGGGCGTACGCGGCCTCGGCGGGCTGCGGCGCGCCGCCCAGCTCCCGCACGGTCCGGGTCAGCCGGTCGCGGCGTGCCACGTGGGCGCCGTACGCCTCCCGGGCCTCGTTCGCACGGGCCTGCGCGATGCGCGCACCGATCACCCCGTACGCGTACGTGGCGGCGTGCTCGGCGGCCAGCGCGGCCTGGGCGGCCGGGAGCGGACCGCGGGCGGGGGAGGGCGAGGGCTTCACGAGGCGGCTCCCGGGGTCGAGGTGAGGAGGTAGGAGTGGACGGCCCCGCAGGCCGCCACCGAGGCGAGCATCCGGGCCAGCTCCCCGGGAGCGCCGGCCAGGGTGATGGTCCGGGCCTCCGACAGGTCGCGCTCCGCGTCCGCGAGCGCGCTCAGGGCCTCGGCGGGCTGCGCCGGGACCGGCTCCTTGCGCGCCGCCGGGGCGCCGGCGGCGGGCGCCGCGGCACCGGACGCGGACGGGGAGGGCGGCCCCGGGCGGGGCGACGGCTTCCCGTCCGCGGGGGCGGCGGGGGCCAGGGCCGTCGCGTGCGCGGCGACGGCGGCGCGCAGCGGTCCGAGGCGCTCGGCGAGCCCGGGATGGGCCGCCAGGGTGGCGTCGTAACGTTCCAGCAGCCGCCGGCTGTCACGGACGGCGCTCTCCCGCATCCGCCGATCGAGTGCGATCCCGCTGTCGGCGCCCGGCGCGCCGCCACTGCCGGAGCAGCCGGTCAGCAGCACGGCCCCGGTCACGCCGGCGGCGCCGGCGAGCAGGCTCCTTCGGGAGGGCGAGCGCCTCGAAGGCGTGGTCAAGGGCACGGCGGCCTCCTCGGGGGGTGTTGCGGGGCAGGGTGTGATCACGGTACCCGGGGGTCCCGTCCACAGCGCGGACGGCAACACCCTCCGCGACCGGATACCCTTTGACCTGACACGACGGAAAACCACAACAGCACACGCGGCCGAGGAGTCACCCGGATGAGCACCACCCAGAGCGACAGGCTGCGCGGACTGCTGGAGCCCCTCGTCGCCGCCAAGGGCCTGGACCTCGAGGACATCGAGCTTTCCAAGGCGGGCAAGCGCCGGATGCTGCGCATCATCGTGGATTCCGATGAGGGTGTCGACCTGGACGAATGCGCCGAGCTGAGCCGTGAGATCTCCGACCGGCTCGACGAGTCCGACGTGATGGGCGAGGACGAGTACAACCTCGAAGTCAGCTCCCCGGGCGCGGACCGCCCGCTCAGCGAGCACCGTCACTACGTTCGGGCGACCGGCCGCCTCGTCAAGTTTCAGCTCTCCGCCGAAGGTGAAAAGGGTGCCGGGGAACTGATCGCCCGCATCCTCGGTGTCGACGACGAGGGCATGGACCTCGAGGTGCCGGGTGTGAAGGGCCGCAAGGCGACCGCCCGTCGTATCGCATTCACCGACGTCGCCAAGGCGCGCGTCGAGATCGAGTTCAGCCGCAAGGACAAGAAGGAAGAGGAGGCGTAGCCGTGGACATCGACATGAGTGCCCTGCGGGGTCTGGTCCGGGAGAAGGAGATCTCCTTCGACCTGCTCGTCGAGGCGATCGAGTCGGCCCTCCTCATCGCGTACCACCGCACCGAGGGCAGCTTCCGGCGCGCCCGTGTCGTGCTCGACCGCACCAACGGTCACGTGGTCGTGTGGGCGACCGAGGACCCGAGGGACCTCGAAGAGGGACAGGAGCCCAAGGAGTTCGACGACACGCCGTCGGACTTCGGGCGCATCGCCGCGACGACCGCCAAGCAGGTGATCCTCCAGCGTCTGCGCGACGCCGAGGACGACCTGACCTTCGGCGAGTTCGCCGGCCGCGAGGGCGACGTCATCACCGGCGTCGTCCAGCAGGGCAAGGACCCCAAGAACGTCCTCGTGGACATCGGCAAGCTGGAGGCCATCCTGCCGGTGCAGGAGCAGGTCCCCGGCGAGGAGTACACGCACGGCCTCCGTCTGAAGACGTACGTCGTACGGGTGGCGAAGGGTGTCCGCGGTCCGTCCGTGACCCTGTCGCGCACCCACCCCAACCTGGTGAAGAAGCTCTTCGCGCTGGAGGTCCCGGAGATCGCCGACGGCAGCGTCGAGATCTCCGCGATCGCCCGCGAGGCCGGTCACCGCACCAAGATCGCCGTTCGGTCCACCCGCTCGGGCCTCAACCCGAAGGGCGCCTGCATCGGCCCGATGGGCGCCCGCGTGCGCAACGTGATGGCCGAGCTGCACGGCGAGAAGATCGACATCGTCGACTGGTCGGACGACCCGGCGGAGATGGTGGCGAACGCGCTGTCACCCGCCCGGGTGAGCAAGGTCGAGGTCGTGGACTGGGACACCCGCTCCGCGCGGGTGACCGTGCCCGACTACCAGCTGTCGCTGGCGATCGGCAAGGAGGGGCAGAACGCCCGCCTGGCCGCGCGCCTCACCGGCTGGCGCATCGACATCCGGCCCGACACCGAGGTGCCCGCCGACGCGGACGCCGGTGCCTGACCGGGAATAAACCGCTACCGGCCGGGGGTTCCCGGCCGGTAGACAGGTGCTCCGGCACTGCCGGAACACCTCGGAAACCATGACGACAACCGTTCGATTTTTCACCTGAAGGGGTGAGGTCGGTACGGGGAGGTAGACTTAGGCGTGTCTGGCCGGACGCAAGCCCGCGCATGCCCCGAACGCACCTGTGTGGGGTGCCGGGAGCGAGCGGCCAAGAGCGATCTGCTGCGGATCGTGGCGATCGAGGACGAATGCGTCCCCGATCCTCGCGGTACGCTGCCCGGCCGGGGTGCCTACGTGCACCCCGCCGTGGTCTGCCTCGACCAGGCGGTCCGCCGCCGGGCGTTCCCCCGGGCCCTCAGGTCCGCCGGAGCGCTCGACACGGAGGGACTGCGCAAGGCCCTGGCCGTACCGGCCGAGGCGACACCGTAAGAAGAAGTACGGCACGGACACCCCGTGCGGTCAGGTACCTCGCGAGTTGGAAGTAGGTCGAGATTGCGATGAGCACTCGATGAGTACGCGATGAGTACGCCCATGAAGTAGCGACGGTCCGGCGTAACCCGGACCTAAAAGGAGCGAAGTGGCTAAGGTCCGGGTATACGAACTCGCCAAGGAGTTCGGGGTTGAGAGCAAGGTCGTCATGGCCAAGCTCCAAGAACTCGGTGAATTCGTCCGTTCGGCGTCCTCGACGATCGAGGCGCCGGTTGTACGCAAGTTGACTGACGCACTGCAGGGGCCCGGCGGCAACGCCGGCAAGTCCGCTGCAAAGCCCGGCGCGCCCCGCAAGGCCGCGCCCGCCAAGCCCGCGGCGCCCTCCCCGGCGACCGCGGCACGTCCTGCTGCCCCCAAGCCCGGTGCGCCGGCGGCCCCCAAGCCCGCCGCTGCCGAGGCCCCGGCGGTCAGCGCCCCGGTGACTCCGGCCGCTCCCGGCCCGCGTCCCGGTCCCAAGGCTCCCGCCCCGAAGCCCGCTCCGGCGGCTCCCGTGGCGACCGAGTTCTCCGCGCCTCCGGCGGCCCCGGCCGCTCCGGCGCGTCCCGCCGCGTCCCCCGGCCCGCGTCCGGCGCAGCAGCGCCCGGCCGGTCCCGGTCAGGGTGCCCGTCCCGGCGCCCCGCGCCCGGCCGGCGCCACCCCCGGCGCCCAGGCCCCGCGGCCCGGTGGCTCCCAGGCCCCGCGCCCCGGCGGCGCCCGTCCGGCCGGTCCCCGTCCGGGCAACAACCCCTTCACCTCCGGCGGCTCGACCGGCATGGCGCGCCCGCAGGCGCCCCGTCCGGCCGGCGCTCCCCGTCCCGGTGCCCCCGGCGCCGGCGGCCAGGGTGCCCCGCGTCCGCAGGCCGGCCCCGGCGGCGCCCCGCGTCCGCAGGGTCCCGGCGGCGCCCGTCCGACCCCGGGCGGCATGCCCCGTCCGCAGGGCGGCGCTCCGCGTCCGGCCCCGGGCGGCAACCGTCCGAACCCGGGCATGATGCCGCAGCGTCCCGCTGCCGGCGGTCCCGGCCCGCGTCCCGGCGGCGGCCCCGGCCGTCCCGGTGCCGGCGGTCCCCGTCCCGGTGGCGGCGCGGGTCGTCCCGGCGGCGGCTTCGCCGGCCGTCCGGCCGGTCCGGGCTCGCGCCCGGCAGGCGGCGGCTTCGGCGGCCCGCGTCCGGGTGGCGGCGGCTTCGGCGGCGGCCCGGCCGGTGCCGGTGGCGGCGGTCGTCCCGGCTTCGGTGGCCGTCCCGGCGGTCCCGGTGCCCGTGGCGGCACGCAGGGTGCCTTCGGCCGTCCCGGCGGGCCCGCCCGTCGCGGCCGCAAGTCCAAGCGCCAGCGTCGCCAGGAGTACGAGGCCATGCAGGCCCCGTCCGTGGGCGGCGTGATGCTGCCCCGCGGCAACGGCGAGACCGTTCGCCTGTCGCGCGGTGCCTCCCTCACCGACTTCGCGGAGAAGATCAACGCCAACCCGGCGTCGCTCGTCGCCGTGATGATGAACCTCGGCGAGATGGTCACCGCCACGCAGTCCGTCTCCGACGAGACCCTGCAGCTCCTCGCCGGCGAGATGAACTACACCGTTCAGATCGTCAGCCCGGAGGAAGAGGACCGCGAGCTCCTCGAGGGCTTCGACATCGAGTTCGGCGAGGACGAGGGCGGCGAGGAGTTCCTGCTCCCGCGTCCGCCGGTCGTCACCGTCATGGGTCACGTCGACCACGGTAAGACCCGACTGCTCGACGCCATCCGCAAGACGAACGTCGTCGCGGGCGAGGCCGGCGGCATCACCCAGGGCATCGGTGCCTACCAGGTCTCGACCGAGGTCAACGACGAGCAGCGTCGCATCACCTTCATCGACACCCCGGGTCACGAGGCGTTCACCGCCATGCGTGCCCGTGGTGCGAAGTCGACCGACATCGCGATCCTCGTGGTCGCGGCCAACGACGGCGTCATGCCGCAGACGATCGAGGCGCTCAACCACGCCAAGGCCGCCGGCGTCCCGATCGTCGTCGCGGTCAACAAGATCGATGTCGAGGGTGCCGACCCGGTCAAGGTCCGCGGCCAGCTGACCGAGTTCGGTCTGGTGGCCGAGGAGTACGGCGGCGACACGATGTTCGTCGACATCTCCGCCAAGCAGGGTCTGCACATCGACTCCCTGCTGGAGGCCGTCGTCCTCACCGCCGACGCCTCGCTCGACCTGCGCGCCAACCCCGAGCAGGACGCTCAGGGTATTGCGATCGAGTCCCACCTCGACCGCGGCCGCGGTGCCGTCGCCACCGTCCTCGTCCAGCGCGGTACCCTCCGCGTCGGCGACACGATGGTCGTGGGCGACGCCTACGGCCGCGTGCGCGCCATGCTCGACGACAAGGGCAACAACATCGAGGAAGCGGGTCCGTCGACCCCCGTCCTGGTCCTGGGTCTCACCAACGTCCCCGGCGCCGGCGACAACTTCCTCGTCGTCGACGAGGACCGCACCGCCCGTCAGATCGCCGAGAAGCGTGCTGCGCGCGAGCGCAACGCCAACTTCGCCAAGCGCGTCCGTCGCGTGTCCCTCGAGGACCTCGACTCCGTGCTCAAGGCCGGTCTGGTCCAGGAACTCAACCTCATCATCAAGGGCGACTCGTCCGGTGCGGTCGAGGCCCTGGAGTCCTCGCTGCTCCAGCTCGACGTCGGCGAAGAGGTCGACATCCGCGTCCTGCACCGCGGTGTGGGTGCGGTCACCGAGTCCGACATCTCGCTCGCGATGGGCTCCGACGCCATCGTCATCGGCTACAACGTCCGCGCTGTCGGCCGTGCCGCGCAGATGGCGGACCGCGAGGGCGTCGACGTCCGGTACTACTCGGTGATCTACCAGGCCATCGAGGAGATCGAGGCGGCCCTCAAGGGTCTGCTCAAGCCGGAGTACGAAGAGGTCGAGCTCGGTACGGCGGAGATCCGCGAGATCTTCCGCTCGTCCAAGCTGGGCAACATCGCCGGTGTCCTGGTCCGCTCGGGCGAGGTCAAGCGCAACACCAAGGCGCGGCTCCTGCGCGATGGCAAGGTCATCGCCGAGAACCTCACCATCTCCGGTCTGCGCCGCTTCAAGGACGACGTCACCGAGATCCGCGAAGGCTTCGAGGGCGGTATCAACCTCGGCTCCTTCAACGACATCAAGATCGACGACGTCATCGCGACGTACGAGATGCGCGAGAAGCCCCGCGCGTAAGCGCGAGGCGGTTCGTACCGTGTCGTAACCCCGGGGCCGGTCGGCGGAATATCCGTCGATCGGCCCCGGCCGTTGCGTGTACGGTTCTGGTGACCCTGCCGAGCGTCGGCCGGCAGGCCACCGAACCCGCACCGGCGGGATATCCGGAACTGCATGTACGTGGGGACTCTGTCCTTCGATCTGCTCCTCGGCGACGTCCACTCGCTGAAGGAGAAACGCTCCGTCGTCCGGCCCATCGTCGCCGAGCTCCAACGCAAGTTCTCCGTGAGCGCGGCCGAGGTGGGAGACCAGGACCTGCACCGCAGGGCCCGCATAGGGGTCGCCCTGGTGAGCGGGGACGCGGGGTTCGTGTCGGACGTGCTCGACCGCTGTGAGCGGCTGGTCGCGGCGCGTCCGGAAGTGGAACTGCTGTCCGTGAGGCGGCGGTACCACGGTGATGAAGACTGATTGCTTGTCTGCAACAAAGAAGGAGACGGACCAGTGGCCGACAATGCGCGGGCGAAGAAGCTGGCGGACCTCATCCGGGAGGTGGTGGCCGAGAAGCTGCAGCGCGGAGTCAAGGACCCCCGCCTCGGTACGCACGTGACCATCACGGACACCCGGGTCACCGGCGACCTGCGGGAGGCCACGGTCTTCTACACGGTCTACGGAGACGACGAGGACCGGGCCAGCGCGGCAGCGGGCCTGGAGAGCGCCAAGGGCGTACTGCGCTCCGCGGTCGGCCGGGCGGCGGGAACCAAGTTCACGCCCACCCTGACCTTCGTCGCGGACGCCCTCCCGGAGAACGCCCGGACCATCGAGGACCTCCTCGACAAGGCGCGGGCCTCCGACGCCCAGGTGCGCGAGGTGTCCTCCGGCGCGAAGTACGCCGGCGACGCCGACCCGTACAAGAAGCCGGGCGACGAGGACGACGAGGACGCAGCCGCGGAATGAGCACCAACGCAGGGAAGACTCCGGACGGCCTGGTCATCGTCGACAAGCCGTCCGGCTTCACTTCGCACGACGTGGTCGCCAAGATGCGCGGGATCGCCAAGACCCGCCGCGTCGGCCACGCCGGCACCCTCGACCCGATGGCGACGGGCGTCCTCGTCCTCGGCGTGGAGAAGGCCACCAAGCTCCTCGGCCACCTCGCGCTGACCGAGAAGGAGTACCTCGGCACCATCCGGCTCGGGCAGAACACCCTCACGGACGACGCCGAGGGCGAGATCACCTCGTCCGCCGACGCCTCCGCGGTGACCCGCGAGGGCGTGGACGCGGGCATCGCCAAGCTGACCGGCGACATCATGCAGGTCCCGTCCAAGGTCAGCGCCATCAAGATCAAGGGCGTGCGCTCCTACAAGCGCGCCCGCGACGGCGAGGACTTCGAGATCCCGGCCCGCCCGGTCACGATCTCCTCGTTCCAGGTGTACGACATGCGCGAGGCCGAGGCCGAGGACGGCACCAAGGTCGTCGACCTCGTCGTCTCCGTCGTCTGCTCCAGCGGTACGTACATCCGCGCCCTCGCCCGCGACCTGGGCGCCGACCTGGGCGTCGGCGGCCACCTCACCGCGCTGCGGCGCACCCGGGTGGGGCCGTACAAGCTCGACAAGGCGCGCACGCTCGACCAGCTCCAGGAGGAGCTGACCGTCATGCCGATCGGCGAGGCGGCCGCCGCCGCGTTCGCGCGCTGGGACCTGGACGCCCGCCGGGCCTCGCTGCTCGCCAACGGCGTGCGGATCGAGATGCCGGACGAGTACCAGGACGGCCGGACCGTCGCCGTCTACGGGCCCGAGGGCAAGCTGCTCGGCCTCGTGGAGAGCAAGGGCGGCAAGGCGAAGGCCCTCGCGGTCTTCGCCTGAGGGGCGCTGCCCGAAGGGCTCCGCCCGAGAGGGGCGTCGGCCCGCTCCGCCCGGTTGACGTGGAGCGGTGAGCGCACACGGACTGCTGCTCACCGCTCCACAACCCCCCTCGGGTAGGTCTCTATCCATCCGGAGCACCGTATTCACCCTTCCGAGCAGGCGCTCGGAGTGAATGCGGGGAGCGTTAGGGGGCGCTTTCGGGCCGCGTGCTTTTCCCGCTGATCTTCACTTGCCTACCGTCGTGAACACGGGTCCCGCGGCGGGGGAGTGGTGCGGCGATGACGGACGAGGTCACGGACGGTACGAGGGGCGCGGGCCGCGGCGCCCACGCGGCTGCCGCGGGGCCGGCCGGGCCGCCGGCCGCGGCACTTGTGACGATCCGGGACCGGGACGGGCTCCCGCGCGGGAGCGGCTTCGTCGCCGACGACCGCGGCACGGTGATCACCAGCCAGGACGCCGTCGAGGGGCTGGCCGGAATGGTCCTGCACGCGTCCGGCGACGAGGGGCCCGGCCGGCCGGTGTCGGCCGATGACGTGACCGTCCTGCCGGAGCTCGGGCTGGCCCTCGTGCGAGGCGACGGACTGGACGTGCCGCCGCTGCCCGTGGCGATGTGCGAGGTGATCCCTCCTGGGACGTACGTACGCCTGCCCGCGCGGGGCTGGCGCCAGGCGCGGGTCCTCGGGGCGGGCGCGGAGGTCACCCACACCGAGGCCGGCCGCCGCCGCGTACTCCCCGCCGCCGTCGAGCTGGCCATCGGCACGGCCGGCCGGGACGCCCTGCGGCTCGGCGGCGAGGTCCGCGGGGGGCCGGTCCTGGACGCGGCGACCGGAGCGGTGCTCGCGGTACTCGGCACCGCTCTCGAAGCGGAGCACCGCTCCGGGAGCTTCGCCGTACCCCTGCGCGCGGCCGCCGCGGCCGCACCGGGAGGCCCCCTCGACGCGCTGCTGGAGCGGAACTCCGCCACCGTGCCGGGCTACGGCGCGGACCTCAACCTGGCCGGCGCCCTGGAGCTGACCGCCACCACCCTCGGCGCGGCCTTCCCCCCGGCCTGCGCCGCCGAGCCCGCCCCCGATCCCGTGCCGCGCCCCGGGATCACCGCCGGGCTGGCCGCCTTCACCGCCGGGACGGACCTCGTGCTCGGCCTGGTCGGGGCCCCCGGCACCGGCCGCACCACCGCCCTCGCCGCCCTGGCCGCCGACCGGGCCCGCGGACCCCGCCCCGCGCCGACGCTCTGGCTCCGCGGAGCCGACCTGCACGGCGGGGACGCCTCGCTGGCCGACGCCGTCACCCGCGCCCTGACGGCGGCGGGCCGCATCCTCACCGCCGCCCCGGCCGCGCCGGCCCCCGGCGGAGCGGAGGGAGCCACGGTGGGGGCCGCCGCCCCGGGGACGCCCGGGCCCACCCCGCCCGGGGGAGGCGCGCCCGGTGCCGCCGTCGCGGGTCCCGGGTGGGCCGACTCCGCTGCCGCCCCCGGCCCGTCCGGTACCGGTCCGGAGGGGGCCGTCGGCGCCGGGGAGGGGATCGGGGAGCGGGTGGCTCGGATCGCGGGGGCGGCCGGGCGGGGGCTGCTCGTGGTGCTGGACGCGCCCGAGGAGATGCCGCCCCGGCTCGCGCACCGCCTGGAGCCGTGGACCGCGGCCACCGCCGAGTGGCTGCGCGGCACCGGGGCCCGGCTCCTGGTCGCGGCCCGGCCCGAGTACTGGGAGCGGGCCGGGGACCTCTACCCGCCGGAGCTGCTGCACACCCCGGCCCGTGCCGCCCGGCGGCTGCCGCCCGCGCTGCCCGTCGGCGACCTGACCCCGCAGGAGGCGCGCGAGGCCCGGGCCCGGCTGGGGATCCCGGACGACGCGGTGCGGGAGGCCGACGCCCGGCACCCGCTGACCCTGCGCCTGCTCGCCGGGATCCGCGCCGCCGAGGTCACCGCGGGCCGCCCGGGCCGTGACGAGGTCTTCGCCGCGCACCTGGACCTGCTGGCCCTGCGCGTCGCCGTCCGGATCGCCGCGTCGGCCGGCGCGGGGGCGGGGCAGGGGGCCGGGGTGCACGGCCCCGGGGTGCGGCGGCTGGCGGCCCGGGTGGCCGGGCGGGTGCACGAGGCCGCCCGGCGGTGCCTCGGTCCCGGGCAGGGCGAGCTGGACCGGGCCGCCTTCGAGGAGCTGTTCCCCTGGCGCACCGGCTGGGCCTCCGCCGTCCTCGCCGAAGGCCTGCTGGTCCCCGCCGGCCCCGGCTACCGCTTCGCCCACGAGGAACTGTCCGACTGGCTCCAGGCCGGGCACCTCGACGTCCCGGGCGCCCTGGACGGCCTCGTGCACCACGGCCCCGCCGCCACCGGCCCGCCCGTACCCCGGCACCGCATCGGGCCCGTGCTGGAGGCCCTGCGCAGGCTCCCGCCGGCCGAGGCGCGCGTCCGGCTCGACGCCCTGGTCGCCGCCCTGAACACCTTCGCCGAGCAGGCGGCCGCCGCCGGATCCCCGGAGCCGGTCCACCCCGACCGCGTCTGGTGGGCCTCCCGCCTGCTGCGCGCCACCCTGCTCGGCGCCGCCGACGCGACCGGGCACCTGCCCGTCCTGCACGCCCTCGCCGAGCACGTGGCGCGCTCCGGCACCGCCGAGTTCGGCGGCTGGTTCTGGAACCGGCTCCGGCTGCCCGAGTGCGACCGGCTCGACCTGCTGCGGCGGCTGCTGCCCTGCGACCACCGCTACCTGGAGGCCGCCGCCCGCCGCCTGGCCCGCGCCCCGCAGCTCGTCCTGCCCCTGGTCTGCGCCTGGTTCACCGACGAGCGGCGGCTGCGCGGCCGCCCCGGGGCCACCGTCGCCACCGCGGCGCAGGCCCTGCTGCACACGCACCGCGGCCTCGCGGTGGACGACCTCACCGAAGTCCTGGTGGGCGCCGCGCACCCGCGCGCCGACGAACTCCTCGCCGTCCTCGCGGAGGACGAGCCGTCCGCCCTGTGCCGGGCCGTCGACCGTTGGGCGCACGACGAGCGGCCCGAACGCCGCGTGGCCGCCGCCGCGTACGGCCTCGCCACCGCCCCGCACGTCCGCACCCCCGCCGACCGGGAGCTGCTGCGCCACGCCGCCCTGGCGCTCCTGGACCGCCCCGGCGACACCGGCCTGCACGGCCCCGCCCTCGGCATCCTGCTCCGCGACCCGCAGGCGCGGGCCCGCTACCTGCCCGACGCCCTCGACTGCTTCCGCGACCCCGCGGGCGGCTCCCGGCTGCCGGCCTCCGCGCTGGTCGCGGCGCTGCCCGTACTGCCCGACCCGGACGCGGTGTTCGCCGCCCTGCGGGCCCGGGCCGACGGGGAGGTGATCCGCGCCCTGGCCGCGCTCACCACCCCCGGCCTGGCCCGCCGCGCGGGCGACCTCGTACGCGACCACCTCGCCCGCCGGCCCGAGGACGCCCGGCACGCCGCCGCCTTCGTGGACCGGCGCCTCGACCAGGGCCCGGCGGCCGGACCCGTACTGCGCCCCCTGGTCCTGGGCCTGCTGAGGGGCGCCCCGCAGCCGGTCCGGGCCGAGCTGGCCGGCGTACTGGCCGCGCCCGGGGCGGAGGCCTCGTACCCGCTGCGGGCCGAGCTGGCGGACGTACTGCTGCGCGAGGAGTCGGATCCGGCGGTGCTCGGCGCCTTCCTGGCGGGGCTCGCCGCCGGGAGCTGCCGGCGCCCTGAGGTCCGTACCCGCGAGCTGCTGCGGCGCACCGGGCGGCAGCTGCTGCGGGCGCCCGGCGGGCCGGCGGTCTTCGAGCACCGCACGGTGGAGCTGGCCCGGGCCGATCCCGTGTTCGGGGCGCTGGTCTCCCGCTGGCTCACGGACGCCGCGACGGAGGCCGCGGCCCTGCTGGGGCCGGGCGCCCGACGTACCGTGGAGACTCTTCGTAGGGCGGCGCCGGACATTACCTGAGGCGGGGAACGATTCCGGCCAGAGCCGATGCGGGACCCCGGCCGAGGGCATGGCAGTCTTAGACCTGCAATCGGCAATTCAGTACAGGGACTACACGGGTTCGGGCGAGGAGCGGTCACAGTGCAGCGCTGGCGTGGCTTGGAGGACATCCCCCAGGACTGGGGACGCAGCGTCGTCACCATCGGCTCCTACGACGGTGTGCACCGGGGACACCAGCTGATCATCGGACGGGCCGTGGCGAAGGCCCGCGAGCTGGGCGTCCCGGCGGTCGTCGTCACCTTCAGCCCGCACCCGAGCGAGGTCGTGCGGCCGGGCAGCCACCCGCCGATCCTGGCCCCGTACGACCGCCGTGCCGAGCTGATGGCCGGCCTCGGGGTCGACGCGCTGCTGATCCTGCCGTTCACGGCGGAGTTCTCGCAGCTGTCCCCGGCCGACTTCATCGTGAAGGTGCTGGTCGACAAGCTGCACGCGCGTGCCGTCATCGAGGGCCCGAACTTCCGTTTCGGCCACCGGGCCGCCGGGAACGTCGAGTTCCTGCGCGAGCTGGGCTCCACCTACGACTACGAGGTCGACGTCGTGGACCTCGTCGAGCGCGGCGAGGCGGGCGGCGGCGTGCCGTTCTCCTCCACGCTGGCGCGCAGGCTGGTCGCGGAGGGGGACATGGACGGCGCCGCCGAGATCCTGGGCCGCCCGCACCGGGTCGAGGGCATCGTGGTGCGCGGCGCGCAGCGCGGGCGCGAGCTCGGCTACCCGACGGCCAACGTCGAGACGCAGCCGCACACCGCGATCCCGGCCGACGGGGTGTACGCGGGCTGGCTGACGGCCGACGGCGAGCGGATGCCGGCGGCCATCTCGGTGGGTACGAACGTGCAGTTCGACGCCACCGAGCGGACCGTGGAGGCGTACGCGATCGACCGCGTCGGGCTGGACCTGTACGGCAAGCAGGTGTGCGTCGACTTCCTCGCGTACGTGCGGGGGATGGCGAAGTTCGAGTCGCTCGACGGGCTGCTGGAGGCCATCGCGGACGACGTGAAGAGGGCGCGGGTCCTGACGGACGCCTTCGACGCCGCGCGGCGCTGACCTGCGCTGACCTGCGCTGACCTGCGCGAAAGGGCCCGTACCGTCCCCGGGGGGACGGTACGGGCCCTTTCGCGTTCCCGCGGCCGGCCGGCCGGTCAGCCGAGGCGCGGGTCGCGCGGCGGGGCCTGGTACGGGCCGGGCTGCTGCGGCGGCTGGGGGGCGGCCGGGGGCTGCCACGGCTGTCCGGGCTGCGGGTAGGGCTGCTGCCCGTACGGCGACGGCCCCTGCGGGGGCTGCGCGTGCGGCTGCTGGTACGGGCCCGGCTGCTGCGGCGGCTGGTGGCCCTGGGGGGCGCCCCAGTGGGCCTGCGCGGCCTGCTGCTGGGCGCGCGTGAAGTCCTCGGCGACCAGGGCGGACAGGTTGAAGTACGCCTCCCGGGTCTTGGGCCGCATCAGGTCGAGGTCGACCTCGGCGCCGGCCGCGAGGTGCTCGTCGAACGGCACGACGACGACCCCGCGGCAGCGGGTCTCGAAGTGCTGCACGATGTCCTCGACCTTGATCATCTTGGCGGTCTCGCGGACCCCGGAGATGACGGTGATCGAGCGGGAGACGAGGTCGGCGTACCCGTGGGCGGAGAGCCAGTCGAGCGTGGTGCTCGCGCTGCTCGCGCCGTCCACGGACGGGGTGGAGATGATGATCAGCTGATCGGCCAGGTCCAGGACGCCGCGCATGGCGGAGTAGAGCAGTCCGGTGCCGGAGTCGGTCAGGATGATCGGGTACTGGCGGCCGAGCGTGTCTATGACGCGCCGGTAGTCCTCGTCGTTGAAGGTCGTCGAGACCGCCGGGTCCACGTCGTTGGCGATGATCTCCAGGCCGGAGGGGGCCTGCGAGGTGAACCGCCGGATGTCCATGTACGAGTTCAGGTACGGGATCGCCTGCACCAGGTCGCGGATGGTCGCACCGGTCTCGCGGCGGACGCGGCGGCCGAGGGTGCCGGCGTCGGGGTTCGCGTCGATGGCCAGGATCTTGTCCTGGCGCTCGGTGGCGAGGGTGGCGCCGAGGGCGGTGGTCGTCGTGGTCTTGCCGACGCCGCCCTTGAGGCTGATGACGGCGATGCGGTAGCAGGACATCACCGGGGTGCGGATGAGCTCCAGCTTGCGCTGGCGGTCGGCCTCGGCGGCCTTGCCGCCGAAGCGGAAGCCGGAACGGGTGGGCTTGGGCTTCTGCTTGGCGCGGATCAGGCGGTCGGAGGACAGCTCCACGGCGGCGGTGTAACCGAGCGGAGCGCCGGGGCCCTGGCCGGGCCCCTGCCAGTGCGCCTGCGCCTGCGGCGGCTGCGGGGCGGGGTACCCCTGCTGTGCGTGCTGCTGCGCCGGCTGGGGCGGGAACCCGTAGCCCTGCGGGGGCTGCGGCTGTGCTTCGGGGGTGCCGAACGGGCCCTGCGGAGCCTGTGCGTCGGGGCCCGGCGGCGGGAAGCCGTAGCCCTGCGGCGGTTGCGGCTGTGCTTCGGGGGTGCCGGGCGGGAACCCGTAGCCCTGCGGGGGCTGCGGCTGTGCTTCGGGGGTGCCGGCCGGGCCCTGCGGTGCCGGTGCGGGAGCCGGGGCCTCCGGGGTGCCGGGCGGGAACCCGTGTCCCTGCTGGGGCGGGACGGGCGGGAAGCCGTAGCCCTGCGGGGGCTGCGGTGCCGGTGCGGAGGCCTGCGCCTCGGGGCCCGGGGGCGGGAAGCCGTAGCCCTGGGGCGCCCCCGTCGAGGGGAACGCGGGCGGCAGCGGCGGCAGTCCGGAGCCGGATCCCCCGAACGGAGTATCCGCGGGCCCGGCGACCGGAGTTCCCCCGGCCGGGGTGGGCGTACGGCCGGGTGCGGCAGCCGCCTCCTCCTCGGCGGCCGGTGCGAACCCCGGGGGTACGGCGTCGGCGAAGGAGGGCACGGCGAGGGGCGCCACGGTGGGCACCGCGAACGGGGCCGCGGGCTCCGGCTGCACGGACGCGGCGGCGAACCCCGCCGGGGTCCCGCCGGGCAGGGCCGGCAACGCCTCGGCCTCCCGGCCCGGTACGTCACCCCCCGCTGCGGAGCCCTCGGTCCCGGAGACCGCCGAGCCCTGGCCCGGGCCCTCGGCCCCCGGCTTGGCGGCCTCGTCCCGGGCCGGGGCGCCGTCCGGCGCGGGCGCCGCTTCACCCTGAGCGGCGTGACCGGTCGGGCCCTCGCCCCCCGGGGCGGGGAATCCGGCGGCGGCCGGGGCTTCACCCTGGGCGGGGAACGCGGGGCCCTGGCCCGCGGCTTCGCTCTGGGAGGCGTGACCGTTCGGGGTCTCGGCCCCCGGTGCGGGGAACCCGGCGGCGGCCTGGCCGCCCTGGGGACCGGGGTGGGCGGGCCCCTGCGCGGGGAACGCGGGCGCCTGGCCCGGGGCTTCGCCCTGGGCGGCGTGACCGTTCGGGGTCTCGGCCCCTGCCGCGTGGAACCCGGGGGCGGCCGGGGGCTCGGCCTGCGCCGGGAAGGCCGGACCGCCCGGGAACCCGGGAGCCTGGCCCGCGGCTTCGGCCTGGGCCGGGAATCCGGGAGCCTGGCCCGCGGCTGCGCCCTGCGCGGGGAACCCGGGAGCCTGGCCCGGCGTTGCGGCCGGAGCCGGAGCCGGAGCCGGAGCCGGAGCCGGAGCCGGAGCCGGAGCCGGAGCCGGAGCCGGAGCCGGAGCCGGAGCCGGGGGAGGGGGCACGACCGGCGCGGCCTGCGCAGCGGCAGCGGCAGCGGTCGGCCCGGCCTGCGCCGGGGCGATCCGCATCGTCGGCGGCGAGACCACGTCCGCCGGGCGGTGGGGTTCGAAGCCGCTGCCCTCGGGCAGCCCGGGCAGCCCCGGTACCGGCGCGGCCTGCGCGGGCGCGCCCTGCGTGTACCAGGCCGGCGGGGTGTAGTCGATGGTGAACTCGCCCGTCACATCGGGCTCCGCGTCGGACTGATCGTCCGTCGGGACGTCCCACGTCCCGCCGCGCCTCTCGTTCCGATCGCCGCTCACTGGTCCTCCTGGTCTGTCGAACACCGGTCGGCGCCCACCTCGACGCCGCGCCCGCGCTCAGCCTAATCGCGCCCCGCGCCCGAAAGCCCCTGAGGCCGTGTCTTTTGGATCAGGCCGGGCCCGCGGTGTCTGGTGCCGCGCCTCGCCGCGTTCTCGTCGGTCGCCAACGCTCCGCGTTGTCTCCCTCCTCGGCCTTGCGATGCACGGCACCAGACACCGCGGGCTGATCCGGCCTGATCCAAAAGACACGGCCGGTCGCGCCCCCGTACTCCTGCCTACAGGCCGCCCCGGCCCTGAGCAACCGTCATCCCGCACGTCCCGCGGACCGGCCGTCAGTCGATGCGCCGCGCAGCTCCCAGCAGCCCCGTCTCCGCTTCCGTCCCCTGCGTCATCACGAACCTCCGGTCCCGCGGCGTGCACCACAGCGTCACCCCGTCCCCCAGGGTCGGCAGCGACTCGACCGCCGCCCGCGGCAGCCGCATCAGCGCGCCCACCTGCTCCGCCTCGTCCGGCGACACCCGCTGCACCCCGACCAGCGCCGAGTTCCGCAGCAGCCGGGGCGCGGACGGGCTCAGGTACGGCAGCAGGGTCAGCACCGACTGCCACGGCCCCGCCACCACCCGCCCGCGCGGCGGCCGCATCCCGCAGTCCCGGACCACCAGCACCGGGCTGCCCGCCGAGGCGCCCTGCGGCGGGACCCGGCCCACGTCGTGCAGGGTCACGCACTGCTGCCCGCCGCCGGCCGCCTGGGCCAGCCCGGACCACACGGGCGCGCGCCCGGTCTCCACCGCGACCCGGGCCCCGGTCGCGGCCGTGCGCAGGGCCAGCACCTGGGCCGTCCACAGGCCGCCGATCAGCGTGACCTCGTACGGAGTGGGCCGGTTCACGCCGAGCACCGCCGGCCGCCCCTCGGCGTCCACACCGATGACGACCCCGTCGTCCCCGACGGGCAGCGCCAGCGCGTCCAGGTCCGCCGCCTGCACCACGTGCCGCTCCCGGCGCGGTCCGATCAGCCCGAAACCGCCCCGGAGCGCAGCCGTACCCCTCATCGCGCCCCTCCCAGCGGCAGCGAGGCCAGCAGCCCCGGCACCTGTTCCCGGTCGAGGCGTACCAGCCCGGCCCGTACGCCCCGCGCGGTCCGCTCCAGCTCCCGCCGGGCCGCCACGAGTTCCTCGTCGCTGCGCCCGGTGACCCGCACGTACCCGGTCAGGGTCACGCCCTGCCGCTCCGCCGGGGCCATCGTCAGGCTGAAGTTGGTCGCCAGCGCCGGCAGCGACGTCAGCAGTGCCACGAACTGCGGCAGCCCGGCCCCCGCCCCGCCCAGCCGGGGCCAGCGGCCAATCCAGTAGGTGGTGTGGCGCCGGTCGTCGCAGCGCCAGGTCCGGGCGGTCTCCTCCGTGCGCCGGCCGGTGCTCGCCGACCGCCCCGCCTGGGTGATCGCCATCGGGTTGGCGCACGAGGAGGTGGCCAGCGCGCCCGTCAGCTCCTGCTCGGTGAGCACGGTGGCCCGGAACCCGGCCCCGGCCAGCCGGCCGGCCAGCTGGTCCGCCACCCGCACCACGCAGCGCTGCGCCCCCGCGAGGCCGCCGCCGCGCGCGGCGACCGCCTCCGGGCACAGCTCCGGGTCGAGCTTGAGCGCGATCCACGTCAGCCGCACCGCCGGGGTGCCCGTACGGGCCTGCAGCGGCGCGTAGTTGAGCGCGGCCGTCGACCGGGCCGGCAGGTGCGGGGCCGGCGCGGGCTGGGTGTGCTGCACCAGCTGCGCCGACTCCAGCCGGATGCCGTCCACTTCGAGGACGTCCCGGATGAGGGACAGCGGCAGCGGCCGCTCCGCGCGGTCGGGCCGCAGCGCGGTGGCGTCCGCGTCGACCTGGACCACCGCCGTCAGGAACGTCCCGTCGCCGACCAGCCCGACGGGCCGCCGGTCGCGGCCGCCGAAGGCCGTGGTGCGCAGCGCCGGATCGGCCTCGACCAGCGGCGCGAGCCCCGGCTCGGTGCCCGCCGGCACGGTGGAGGCGGCGGCCCTGCGCCGCCTGGCGCGCAGGGCGAGCGCGCCGCCGATCCACTCGGGCAGGGAGCGCTGGTGGCGGCGGACGAGGGCCAGCAGGGCCAGCACCACCGCCAGGGCGCCCGCGGGCACCAGCAGCAGCGGCTCCACGACCCAGGCCACGAGCAGCGCGGCGGCCGCGAGCTGGAGGAGCACGAGCTGTTGCAGTCGGAACGGGCCGAAGCGGCCCGGGCCCGACCTCGGATGCGGCGTGACCCCGCCGCGTGCGGGTGCGGCCGCGGCAGCCCGCGGCGCCGTAGCGCTGGCGCTCACTCGCGCACCTCCCCAACTCGCCTGCGGGGCGGGGGAGTCCCGCTGCGGCGCGGCCACGGCCGCACCACCCCGGAATCTCCCCATCCACCCCAACAGCCCTGAATACCCCGGTCCGGAGGGATCCGGCGGGCGCCGGGCCGCCGCCCCGGGCACCCGGCACCTGCCGACCCTCCGTCAAGAGGCATAGTAGGTCCCCGGTCCGACAACCAAGGCCCGGGGAGCGGCCCCACCGGCCGGGCCGTGCGGGAAGAAGCAGGCGGTCATGGCATCACGACGCGACGAGCTCAACGCGTACACCTTCGCGAAGCGGCGCACCGTGGCCGCGTTCCTCCAGCCCTCCGCCACCGGGACCGAGGAGGGCGCACCCCGCCCGCTGCGCGCGGTCCTGCCCACGGTGGTGACCGGCGCGCTGATCGTCGCGGGCTTCGGCGCCTGGGGGATGTTCCGGCCGCAGGCCCCCAAGGGGTGGGACGAACCGGGGGCCATGGTCGTCGTCGGCAAGCAGTCGACGACCCGGTACGTGGTGCTGACCACGAAGGTGAACGGCAAGGACCAGACCCGGCTGCACCCCGTGCTGAACCTGGCCTCGGCGCGGCTGCTGCTCGACCCGCGCAAGTCGAAGGTGGTCCAGGTCGAGGACAAGGTGCTGGACGCGGGCAAGCCCCCGCGCGGCCCCATCATCGGGATCCCCTACGCCCCCGACCGGCTCCCCGCCAAGGCCGACGCCGCCAAGGCCAAGCGCTGGGCCGTCTGCCAGCAGCCCGGCGGCAACAACCGGGGCGTGCAGACCGCGGCCTTCGTCCTCGCCGACCGGGAGGCGGGCCTGCTGGACGACGGGAACCGCACCACCGACACCCAGGTGCTGTACGTCCAGAGCACCGGCGGCGCCAAGGAGCGCTTCCTCGTCGACTCGGCCGGCACGAAGTACCGCTTCCCCGAGGGGCGCCCGGACTCCGGGACGCTGACGACGGCCCTGGTCGGCACCGGCGCCACCCCGCAGCCGGTGACCGAGGAGTGGCTGGCCACCCTCAACGCCGGTGACGACCTGGCCTTCCCGCAGCTGCCCGGCACCCCCGGGGCGAGCACCGCCGTCCCGGGCGGCGCCGACGGCAGGGTGGGCATGGTGCTGACCGCGCAGACCGGCTCCGGCACGCAGTACTACGTCGTGCTGCCCGACCGGATCGCCCCCGTCTCGGAGTTCACGGCCTGGCTGCTGATCCACTCGCCCGCCAGCGAGGGACTCGGCATGCACGGCAAGGCCCGCGAGACCGCCCTGAAGTCCCTGGACCCGAACGCCCCTCCCTTCAGGGAGGACGCCAAGTGGCCCCGCCGGCGCGGCTCGCAGGTCAACCGGGTCGCGGACACCCCGGGCGCCGCGAACGGCGGCGAACGCCGCGACACCGTGTGCAGCGTCCTGCGCTCCGTCGACGGCCAGGGCGGGCAGACGCTGAGCACCTGGGCCGGCACCGGCTTCCCCGTCGACATCACCGCCAGCGGCACCAGCTCCTACGTCACCCCCGGCACGGGCCTGCTCTACACCCAGGTCCAGGGCCGCCAGACCGGCGGGGCCGGCGCCCTGTTCCTGGTGACCGACACCGGCCTGCGGTACGCCGTCCAGGCCAATGGCGACAGCGACGCCGAGCAGTCGGGGATCGGCGCCGCGGGGAAGCAGGCGCAGGACGCCGCCGCCGGTGACGGCCGGCCCGAGCCCAGCCAGGCGCAGGTGCGGCTCGGCTACGGCGGGATCGCCCCCGCCCTGGTGCCGATCGCCTGGTCGGAGTTCCTCTCCAAGGGACCCCGTCTGGACACCAACTCGGCCCGTCAGCCGCAGGGCTCGTGAGGACGCCGGCCGTGTTCCAGTCCTCCCGCGCGGCCCTGGCGGCCGCCGCCCTCGCTCTGGCCGCCGCCGGCGGCGCGGTGCCCGCGCCGCAGTCCCCGTACGCCTTCGCCCTGGACGGGGCGGGCGAGTGCACCTTCCCGATGAAGAAGCAGATCGCCGACCGGCCCTGGGCCCTCCAGCGGGTCATGCTGGACGCGCTCTGGGCCCGCACGAAGGGCAAGGGGGTGCGGGTCGCCGTCATCGACACCGGTGTGGACCGCGCCAACCCGCAGCTCGCGGGAGCCCTCGACACCGGCGCCGGACGCGACTTCATCGACCCCAAGGGCGGCGACGGCACCAACGACACCGTCGGGCACGGCACCAAGGTCGCCGGGCTGATCGCGGCCCGCCCCCAGCAGGGCACCGGCTTCGTCGGCCTCGCCCCCGAGGCCACGGTCATCCCCATCCGGCAGAACGACGGACAGGCCACCGGCAACGCGGTCGCCACCCTCGCCCAGGCCGTCGACCACGCCGTCGCCAAGGGCGCCCGCGTCATCAACATCTCCCAGGACACCGACGCCCCGCTGACCCCGGACTCCGAACTGGGCAAGGCCGTCCAGCGGGCCCTCGCCGCCAAGGCCGTCGTCGTCGCCTCGGCGGGCAACGACGGGCTGAGCGGCCAGAAGCACCGGACCTACCCGGCGGCCTTCCCCGGGGTCCTCGCCGTGGCCTCCTCCGACCGCAACAACGAACGCGCCGCCTTCTCCCAGCCCGGGGACTTCATCGGGGTCGCCGCCCCCGGCGTCGACATGGTCTCCACCGTCCCCGGCTTCGGCCAGTGCATCGACAACGGCACCAGCTTCTCCGCGCCCTACGTCGCCGGGGTCGCGGCCCTGCTGGTCGCCGAGCACCCCGAGTGGACCCCGCAGGAGGTGGTCTGGCAGATCCAGAACACCGCCGAACGCTCCGTCAAGGGCCGCGACGACTACGTCGGATGGGGCGTCGTGGACCCGGTGCGGGCGGTCACCCAGGACGAGGGGCCGCCCAAGCCTCCCGTCCCGGACCCGGGTCCGCCCCCGGCGGCCGCACCGCAGGCGGCGGCCGTCCCGGTGTCGGAGACCGCGCAGGAGCGCGACCAGCGGATCGGCACGTACGCGCTCGGGATCGCGGGCGTGCTCATCGCCGTCGTCGCCGGGACCGCGACCGTCGTCCGCGACGCGCGCCGCGGCCGCCGGGCCCGTTCGCAGTGAACGGCCGCGGTCCGTCCACAGGACCGGGCGGCCGGTGTTGGGCGGGTCGACCGAACTGACTAGAGTGGCGCCAGGCTTCACGACTGTGATCGCGGATCCGTGTGAAGCGGAGGGGGAAGTCCGGTACGGGTGGCTCGAATTGCCGCCGCCGGAAGCCGCTCCGCCCTGCAATCCACCGGTTCTGCCGGGGAATTGAGAAGTGAGGAGCTTCGGATGACGAACAATTTCGGACTCGCGGACGATCCGGTCGTCAAGGCGGCCAACAAGATCTCCGAGACGGCCGGCGCCGTCAGCACCCAGGCCCGTGAGCTGGCCGACATCCTCGAAACCGTGCACGCGGGCTGGACCGGCGTCGGCGCCGACGGCTTCAAGAAGGCCCAGTCGGACCTCAACATCGACCACGACGAGATCCGCCGCCTGCTCAAGGTCCTGCACAACGCCGTCTCGCAGACGAAGAACCTCACCAACGCGCAGGACGCGGACGTGCACTCGGCGTTCGGCGTCATCAACCGGGGCTCCGGCGCGGCCGCCGGCGGCGGCGCCCGCTCGGGCCTCGAATACCTCTGACGTCCGCGTCGCACCGGCATACCCCAGCCCCGAAGGAGAAGGACATGGCAGGCAACCAGGACGGCCACACCCGGGTACGGTACGAGAGCGTCCAGCAGATGGCGGACCGCATCCGCGTCGTCTCCCGGAACATCCTCAAGGACCTGGAGGAGATGGAGGCGGCCGTGAAGGTCGTCACCGACACCTGGGACGGCGAGGCGCACCTCGCGTACGTCGACCTCCAGAAGAAGTACCACGGCCGCGCCGACAACATGCAGAAGCAGCTGGAGGGCGTCGCCCGGCTCATCGAGCGAGGCAAGGGCGACTACCGCGCCACCGACGTGAAGGCCTCGCGCCTGTTCACCGAGGCCTTCTGAGCCCGGCATGCCGAAGGGGGCGCGCCCGCACGGGGCGCGCCCCCTTCGCCGTACCCGGGCCCGCGGGCAGCCTCAGGTGAGGTCGAACTCCCCGTCCCGGGCCCCGAGCACGAACGCCTCCCACTCGGCCGCCGTGTAGCGCAGCACCGTGTCGCGGTCCAGGGAGGACCGCATCGCCACCGCGCCCTCGGGCAGCTTGGCGATCTCCACCCGCTCCTCGTCCGGGCTGGTCCCGGGCGGCCCCTGCCACTCGACGTCGCTGATGTCGAGCGCGTACAGCTCGTCCTTCTCCTGCTGGGTGCCCATGCGCGGCCCTTCCCGTCGGTCGTGCGGTCCTGCTCGGTCTTCGCTGCCGATTATCGGCGGAACGCGGCCGCCGGGGGACCCGTTTCCCCCGATGGCCGCCGGACCCCGCCCGCCGGCCCCCTACAGGCCCGGCATCCGCCCCAGCTGGACCAGCGAGGTACCGCGCCGGCGCGACACGTAGTGGCCGCGGCCCGGGGGCATCGGCCGGGAGCGGACGGTGCCGAGCAGATCTCCCTCGGAGGGGTCGCCCGACAGCACGACGCCCTGCGCGCCCAGCTCCTTGATCCGCTGCATGAACGGCTCGTACATCGCCCGCGAGGCACCCGCCGAGCTCCGCGCGATGACGAAGCGGACGCCAGTGTCCCGGGCGAACGGCAGGAACTCCACCAGCTGCGTCAGCGGGTTGCCCTGGCTCGTGGCGACCAGGTCGTAGTCGTCGATCACGATGAACACGTCCGGACCCGTCCACCAACTGCGGTCCCGCAGCTGCTGCGGGGTCACGTCCGCCGGCGGCTGCCTGCGCGAGAACACCCCCACCAGCGCCTCCATGTGCATCTGCAGGGAACTCGCCATCGGCGCGTACTCCAGCAGGTGCTCCTCCGGCAGCGCCCCCAGCAGCCCGCGCCGGTAGTCGCCGACGACCAGCTTGGCCTGGTCCGGGCGGTAGCGCTGGGCGATCTGCTGCGTGATCAGCCGCAGCAGGTTCGTCTTGCCCGACTCGCTCTCGCCGAACACCAGGAAGAAGGGGTCGCTCTCGAAGTCCACGAACACCGGCTCCAGGGCCGTCTCGTCGATGCCGATCGCGATCCCGCGCTCCGGGAACTCCCCGCCCTTGGGCAGCCGGTCCGCGTGCAGCAGCCGCGGCAGCAGCCGCACCCCCGGTGCGGACGGGCCGGACCAGCCCGAGCGCACCGCCGCGACGAACTCCCGCGTCCCCTCCGAGAGGCTCTCCGCGTCGTGCGACCCGTCGATCCGCGGCAGCGCCCCCAGGAAGTGCAGCTTCTCCGGCACCTGGCCGCGCCCCGGCATCCCCGTCGGCACGTTCGCCGCCACCCGCCGGTCGAACTCGGAGTCCATCACGTCGCCGAGCCGCAGCTCCAGCCGGCCCAGCAGCTGGTCCTTCAGCGCCGACCGCACCTCCATGTAGCGGGCCGCCGTGACCACCACGTGGATGCCGTAGCCGAGCCCGCGGGCCGCGATGTCCGTGACCACCGGCTCCAGGCCCTCGTACTCGCCGCGGAACCCGCCCCAGCCGTCGACGACCAGGAACACGTCACCCCACGCCTCGCCCGGCAGCTCCCCCGCCGCCCGCCGGCGCCGGTACGTGCCGATGGAGTCGATGCCGTTCGCCCGGAAGAACTCCTCGCGGCGGGCCAGGATCCCCGCCACCTCCGCGACCGTGCGCCGCACCCGCTCCGGATCCAGCCGGGAGGCGATCCCGCCCACGTGCGGCAGCTCCGCCACCGAGGACAGCGCGCCGCCGCCGAAGTCCAGCCCGTAGAACTGCACCTCGCGCGGGGTGTGCGTCAACGCGAACGCGCAGATCAGCGTACGCATCAGCGTCGACTTGCCCGACTGCGGACCGCCCACCACCATCATGTGGCCCGCCGCACCCGAGAAGTCCCGGTAGAGCACCTCGCGCCGCTGCTCGAAGGGCTTGTCGATCAGCCCGAGCGGCACCACCAGCCCGCCCGGCCGGGTGTACCCCTCCGCGTGCAGCCCGCGCTCCGCCGACGGCGCCAGGGCCGGCAGCAGCTGGTCCAGGGACGGCGCCCGGTCCAGCGGCGGCAGCCACACCTGGTGCGCCGGAACGCCCTGACCCTCCAGCCGCCCCACGATCACGTCGAGCACCGTGTCCGCGAGCGCGTCGTCCTCCCGCGCCGGCCGCTCCGCCGCGAGCGCCGGGTCCGGCGCCGCGTACACCACCGGCACCGGGGCCGCCGTGAACAGCGCCGGACGGCGCTCCAGCGGGAACGGCCCCGCCGACAGGTCCGGCCCGCCCGAGCGGTAGACGCCCGAGACGTACGCCGCCTTGAAGCGGACCATCTCGTCCGTGCCGAACTTCAGGTAGCCCGAACCGGGCACCGACGGCAGGTGGTACGCGTCCGGCACGCCGAGCGCCGTCCGCGACTCGGACGCCGAGAAGGTGCGCAGACCGATCCGGTACGACAGGTACGTGTCCAGGCCGCGCAGCTTGCCCTCCTCCAGCCGCTGCGAGGCCAGCAGCAGGTGCACGCCCAGCGAGCGGCCGATCCGGCCGATCTGGATGAACATGTCGATGAAGTCGGGCTTCGCGGTCAGCAGCTCCGAGAACTCGTCGATGACCAGCACCAGCGAGGCCAGCGGCTCCAGCGGGGCGCCCGCCGCGCGCGCCTTCTCGTAGTCGTGGATGTTCGCGTAGTTGCCCGCCGACCGCAGCAGCTCCTGCCGGCGCTGGAGCTCGCCGCGGATCGAGTCGCCCATCCGGTCCACCAGCGTCAGGTCGTCCGCCAGGTTGGTGATCACCGCCGCGACGTGCGGCATCTGACCCATGCCGGTGAAGGTGGCACCGCCCTTGAAGTCGGCGAGGACGAAGTTCAGCGTCTCCGAGGTGTGCGTCACCGCCAGCCCCAGCACCAGCGTGCGCAGCAGCTCCGACTTGCCCGAACCCGTCGCGCCCACGCACAGCCCGTGCGGACCCATGCCCTCCTGCGCGGCCTCCTTCAGGTCCAGCATCACCGGCGCGCCGTCCTCGCCCACCCCGATCGGCACCCGCAGCCGCTCGCCGGCCGACCGCGGCCGCCAGGTGCGGGACACGTCGACCGAGGCCGCGTCGCCCAGGTTCAGCAGGTCGGTGAAGTCCAGGTTCGCCAGCAGCGGCTCGTCGTCGTCCCCGCCGCCCGTGCGCAGCGGCGCCAGCTGCCGGGCCAGCGCCTCGGCCGCCGGCAGCGACAGGCCGTCCGGGACGCCCTCGTACGCGACCCCCGCGCCCGACTCCAGCCGCAGCCGGCCCGGCTCGACCACCACCGACAGCCCGCCGCGGGGCTCGTCCAGCTCGCCCGCGACCACCTCGACGATGGTGACGCCCTGCAGCCCCTCGGCAGCCGCGAACACCGAGTCCGGCGGCACCAGCCCGCCGTCCAGCACCACCACCAGGTGCGGCTGGTCCAGCACCGGCGACACCTCCCGGCTGAACCGCGGCCGGCCCTCCAGCCGCGACCCCAGCAGCCCCTCCAGATCACCCAGGTCGTCGCCGAACAGCCGCTTCGTACCGGCACCGTCGACCTGCCCCGGCACCTGCGTGTGCGGCAGCCACTTCACCCAGTCCCACGAAGGCACCGCCCCCGGCGCGGCCACCACCGCGACCACCAGGTCCTCGGGGGAGTGCAGCGTCGCCAGCTGCGCCACCATCGCCCGCGCCGCACCCCGCGCCGACTCCGCCTCCCCGGACACCGTCACGTGGTAGAACGCCCGGATCGACACCGCCACCGGCAGCCCGTCCAGCGAGGAGTGCACCTTCAGGAACCGCTGCATCGCCCCCGCCGCCAGCGGCTCCAGCTCGTCCACCGGGGCCGTGTCCGGAGCCACCAGCGCGGTCGCGAGGCGCTGCGCGCCCAGCCCCAGCCGGGCCTGCCCGAAGTCCGCGTCGCCGACCCGCCGCTCCCACAGCCGCGAGCCCTCCGCCACCACCGACCACAGCTGGTCGGGTGCCGGGTGCAGGTACAACTGCGCGTCGCGCTGCGCCCGCGCGGTGCGCCGCACCTGGCGGCGCGTCTGCGCGAGGTACTTGAGGTAGTCCCGCCGCACGTCGGCCATCTGGCCCTGCGTACCGCGCCGGTGGCGCACCAGCTGGGCGATGACCATGCCCACCGTCGACGCCAGCATCAGCACGCCCATGATCCGCATGAACGGTGCCGAGCCCGGCATGAAGAAGAACACCACCGAGGAGCCCATGCCGAGCATCGGCAGGAGCTGCATCAGCATGCCCTCCTGCTGCCCCCGCGGGAGTTCCGGCGGAGCCTCCAGCCTCAGCTCGTCCGAAGGGACCTCGGGCGGCAGGGACCGCGGCGGGCGTTTGACGACGATCTGGCTCACCGGAGCATCAATCCCTCGAAAACTGGCGGGACGTCGCGGCCGGCGCCCCCAAGTCCCGGGCACCGGGGGGCACTCCCGCACCCCGCGCCCGACGCGAACGGTGATCCTACTTGCCGACCGCCGGACGCCCTCCGGGTAGGGTGACGCCCGCGCCATGCGCATCCGCGAACCGACCGCCGCCACGGCGGAGCGGCGCCAACCAGGGGGTCACACAGGTGAGTACGGCCGAGGCGACCGGTTTCTGCAGGGTCACCGTCGTGGCACCGGACAGCCGCATCGACGTCGCCCTCCCCGAGGACATCGCCGTCGCCGACGTCTACCCCGAACTGCTGCGCCTCACCGGCCAGACCCAGCCCGTCGGCGCGCCCACCGGCTTCCACCTGGTCCGCCGCTCCGGCGCCGTCCTCGACGGAGCCCGCACCCTCGCCGCCCAGCAGGTCCTGGACGGCGAGGTGCTGAGCCTGCGGCCCTTCGCCGAGTCCCTGCCGCCGGCCGTCTTCGACGACGTCTCCGACGCCGTCGCCTCCGCCGTCGTCCGCGACCGGCACCGCTGGAGCGACGACATGCTGCGCGGGGCGGGCCTGTCCGGCGCGGCGGTGCTGCTGGTCCTGCTCGGCTTCGTCCTCTGGTACGCCGACCCCGTCCGGCACGACATGCACGGCCTCCCCGGGATCATCGCCGGGGCCGTCGGCCTGCTCCTCACCGCCGCCGCCGGGGTGCGCGCCCGCGTCTACCGCGACCGCGGCTCCGCCGTCGCCCTCGGCCTCGGCGCCCTGCCGCACCTGCTGATCGCCGGCTCCGGGACCGTCGCCGCCGGCGCCGGCCAGGGACCCGGGCGGCTGCAGTTCCTGCTCGGCTGCGCCTGCGTCCTGGTCGCCTCCGTCGCCCTGGTCGCGCTCACCCCGGACGGGGACGCCCCCTTCGTCGCCGTCACCTTCCTGGCGGCCACCGGGACCCTGGCCGCCTTCGGCGCCATCGCCGCCGACGCCTCCGCCACGGCCACCGCCGCCGTGTGCGCGCCCGTCGCCATCGGGCTCGTCGCCTTCCTCCCCGCCCTGTCCGCCCGCTTCGCCCGGCTGCCCATCGGGTACGCCGCCCCGCAGAGCGCGGCCCCCGGGTACGAGGCCCCGGACCGCTACGACGCCGACCCGTACGCCGACCAGGGCGGCGCCGACCAGCAGGCCGCCCCGCTCGACGCCGAGGCCATCGCCGCCCAGGCCCGGCGGGGGCACGAGATGCTGCTCGGCCTCGTCGGGGGGTGCGCCGCCGTCGCCGTCGGGGCCGCCGCCGTCCTCGGCTTCTCCGACAGCACCTGGGGCCGCCTGCTGGCCCTGGCCACCGGCCTGGCGATGCTGCTGCGCGCCCGCCTCTTCCGCTACACCTCCCAGGTGGTCTGCGCCCTGGCCGCCGGGCTGGCCGCGGTCGGCCTGCTGGTCCTGGGGCTGGCCCTGCGCACGCCGGTCGAGCTGGTGTTCGAACGTACGGTCTGGCTCTCGGCCGCCGTCGCCGCCGGAGCCGCCCTCCTCGCGGGAATCTCGCTTGTCATCCCCCGCAAGGGCCTGTCACCCTTCTGGGGAAGGCTGCTCGACCTCACCGAGGCCGCGGTCCTGCTCAGCCTGGTCCCGCTGGCCCTGGCAGTGCTCGACGTGTACGGCCGCGCCCGCTCTCTCACCAGCTGAGACGCCGCGACCCGGCAGCCTGGTACGCTGTGTGACGGCCGTTTGTGTACGCGTCCCCGGAAACCTCTGGAGACAGCGCCCAGCGGACCTCGCCTCCCGAGTTACGGAAGCTCCCCAGAGAATTCGACCTGGGGCACTCGGTGGCCACGAAGACCAAACGAGGAGTAAGCGTGCCGCTCGACGCCGCTACGAAGAAGCAGATCATCGCCGAATTCGGTGCCAAGGAGGGCGACACCGGCTCTCCCGAGGTCCAGGTCGCGATGCTGTCCCGCCGCATCTCGGACCTGACCGAGCACCTCAAGACCCACAAGCACGACCACCACTCCCGTCGTGGTCTGCTGATCCTGGTCGGCCAGCGCCGCCGCCTGCTGCAGTACCTGGCCAAGAAGGACATCCAGCGCTTCCGTACGCTGGTCGAGCGCCTCGGCATCCGCCGTGGTGCGGCCGGCGCCAAGTAAGCACACTGTGAAGGGAGCGGTTCCCACACCGATGGGGCCGCTCCCTTTGCTGTACGTGCGCGACGTACCGGACGCTTTGTAGTCTGGGACACAGCGCACAACAGAAGAGGAGGAGCGCCCTCCCTACGCCGCCGGTCCTCGGTAGTGGCATCCGGAAAGCCCCGTCGGAGGGGCCTGGAACCGGGTGCTTCGATCGAAGACCGGCCCGCACGCCAGGAGCGCTTCTCCGCAACCGTCCACCACCACACGGGTGGCGGACGGAGACGACGAAAATGGAGAAAACGCTAGTGGAGAACGAGACCCACTACGCCGAGGCCGTCATCGACAACGGCTCCTTCGGCACCCGCACCATCCGCTTCGAGACGGGCCGCCTCGCCCGCCAGGCCGCCGGCTCCGCCGTTGCCTACCTGGACGACGACACGATGGTCCTCTCCGCGACCACCGCGTCGAAGAAGCCCAAGGACCAGCTCGACTTCTTCCCCCTCACGGTGGACGTCGAGGAGCGCCAGTACGCGGCCGGCAAGATCCCCGGCTCCTTCTTCCGCCGCGAGGGCCGCCCCTCCGAGGACGCGATCCTCACCTGCCGCCTGATCGACCGCCCGCTGCGCCCCTCCTTCAAGAAGGGCCTGCGCAACGAGATCCAGGTCGTCGCCACCGTCATGGCGCTCAACCCGGACCACCTGTACGACGTCATCGCGATCAACGCCGCGTCCGCGTCCACCCAGCTGGCCGGCCTGCCCTTCTCCGGCCCGATCGGCGGCGTCCGCGTCGCGCTGATCCGCGGCCAGTGGGTCGCGTTCCCGACGCACACCGAGCTCGAGGACGCCGTCTTCGACATGGTCGTCGCGGGCCGCGCCCTGGAGGACGGCGACGTCGCGATCATGATGGTCGAGGCCGAGGCCACCGAGCAGACCATCGCCCTGGTCAAGGGCGGCGCCGAGGCGCCGACCGAGGAGATCGTGGCCGCCGGCCTCGAGGCCGCGAAGCCGTTCATCAAGGTCCTGTGCAAGGCCCAGGCCGACCTGGCCGCCAAGGCCGCCAAGCCCGAGGGCGAGTTCCCGGTCTTCCTGGACTACCAGGACGACGTGTACGAGGCCCTCGCGGCCGCCGTCAAGGGCGAGCTCTCCCAGGCGCTGACCATCGCGGGCAAGCAGGACCGCGAGGCCGAGCTGGACCGCGTCAAGGAGATCGCCGCCGAGAAGCTCCTCCCGGCCTTCGAGGGCCGCGAGAAGGAGATCTCCGCCGCCTACCGCAGCCTGACCAAGGCCCTGGTGCGCGAGCGCGTCATCAAGGACAAGGTCCGCATCGACGGCCGTGGCCTGACCGACATCCGCACCCTGGCCGCCGAGGTCGAGGCCATCCCGCGCGTGCACGGCTCGGCGCTGTTCGAGCGTGGCGAGACCCAGATCCTGGGCGTCACCACCCTCAACATGCTCCGCATGGAGCAGCAGCTGGACACCCTCTCCCCGGTGACCCGCAAGCGCTACATGCACAACTACAACTTCCCGCCGTACTCCGTCGGCGAGACCGGCCGCGTCGGCTCCCCGAAGCGCCGCGAGATCGGCCACGGCGCGCTCGCCGAGCGCGCGATCGTGCCGGTCCTGCCGACCCGCGAGGAGTTCCCCTACGCGATCCGCCAGGTGTCCGAGGCCCTCGGCTCCAACGGTTCGACGTCCATGGGCTCGGTCTGCGCCTCCACCATGTCGCTGCTGAACGCCGGTGTGCCGCTCAAGGCCCCCGTCGCCGGCATCGCCATGGGCCTGATCTCCCAGGAGATCGACGGCAAGACGCACTACGTCGCCCTCACCGACATCCTCGGTGCGGAGGACGCCTTCGGCGACATGGACTTCAAGGTCGCCGGCACCAAGGAGTTCGTCACCGCGCTCCAGCTCGACACCAAGCTCGACGGCATCCCGGCCTCCGTCCTGGCCGCGGCCCTGACCCAGGCCCGCGACGCCCGCCTCCACATCCTCGACGTGATGATGGAAGCGATCGACACGCCGGACGAGATGTCCCCCAACGCCCCGCGGATCATCACCGTCAAGATCCCCGTGGACAAGATCGGCGAGGTCATCGGCCCCAAGGGCAAGATGATCAACCAGATCCAGGAGGACACCGGCGCCGAGATCACGATCGAGGACGACGGCACCATCTACATCGGTGCCGCCGACGGCCCGGCCGCCGAGGCCGCCCGCTCCACGATCAACGCGATCGCCAACCCGACCATGCCGGAGGTCGGCGAGCGCTACCTGGGTACGGTCGTCAAGACCACCACCTTCGGTGCCTTCGTCTCCCTCATGCCCGGCAAGGACGGCCTGCTGCACATCTCGCAGATCCGCAAGCTCGCCGGTGGCAAGCGCGTGGAGAACGTCGAGGACGTGCTCGCGGTCGGCACCAAGGTCCAGGTCGAGATCGCCGAGATCGACCAGCGCGGCAAGCTCTCCCTCGTCCCCGTGATCGAGGGCGAGGACGCCGCCGAGGCTGACAAGGACGACTCCGACAAGTGACGTCGCGTAGTTCCCGTGTGACGGCCCGCCCCTCTTCGGAGGGGCGGGCCGTCGCCCGTACCCAAACCCTCCTCAAGGGCGAGAACGGCATCGGCACCGTCCGGCGCACCGTCCTCCCCGGCGGACTGCGCGTCGTCACCGAGACGCTGCCGTCCGTGCGCTCCGCCACCTTCGGCATCTGGGCCAACGTGGGCTCCCGCGACGAGACGCCCGCGCTCAACGGCGCCACCCACTACCTGGAGCACCTCCTCTTCAAGGGCACCGCCAAGCGCACCGCCCTCGACATCTCCTCCGCGATCGACGCGGTCGGCGGCGAGATGAACGCCTTCACGGCGAAGGAGTACACCTGCTACTACGCCCGGGTGCTCGACACGGACCTGCCGCTGGCCATCGACGTGGTCTGCGACATGCTCACCGGCTCGCTGATCCGCGAGGAGGACGTCGACGCCGAGCGCGGTGTCATCCTCGAAGAGATCGCGATGACCGAGGACGACCCGGGCGACATGGTCCACGACCTGTTCGCCCAGACCATGTACGGGGACTCGCCGCTCGGCCGCCCCGTCCTCGGCACCGTCGACACCATCAACGCCCTCGGCGCCGACCGGATCCGCCGCTTCTGGAAGAAGCACTACGACCCGACCCGCCTGGTCGTCGCCGCCGCCGGCAACGTCGACCACAACAAGGTCGTACGCCAGGTCCGCGCGGCCTTCGAGAAGGCCGGCGCCCTGAAGCACACCGACGCCGTGCCGCTCGGCCCGCGCACCGGCACCAAGCGGATCCGCACCGCCGGCCGCGTCGACCTGGTCAACCGCAAGACCGAGCAGGCCCACGTGGTCCTCGGCATGCCGGGCCTGGCCCGCACCGACGAGCGCCGCTGGGCCCTCGGCGTGCTGAACACCGCCCTCGGCGGCGGCATGTCCTCCCGGCTCTTCCAGGAGGTCCGCGAGAAGCGCGGTCTGGCCTACAGCGTGTACTCGTACACCTCCGGCTTCGCCGACACCGGCCTCTTCGGCGTCTACGCCGGCTGCCGGCCCAGCCAGGTCCACGACGTCCTGCGGATCTGCCGCCAGGAGCTCGACACCGTCGCCTCCGAAGGCCTCACCGACGAGGAGATCAGGCGCGCCATCGGCCAGCTCTCCGGCTCCACCGTCCTCGGCCTGGAGGACACCGGCGCGATCATGAACCGCATCGGCAAGAGCGAGCTGTGCTGGGGCGACCAGATGTCCGTCGACGACATGCTGGCCCGCATCGCCTCGGTGACCCCGGACGACGTCCGCGCGGTCGCCCGCGATGTACTGGCACAGCGGCCCTCGCTGGCGGTGATCGGCCCGCTCAAGGAGAAGCAGGCCGCCCGGCTCGACGAAGCGGTCGCCTAGACCCGTACGCACGCACCCTTAAGGAAGCAACAATGAGCAAGCTGCGCGTGGCAGTCCTCGGCGCCCGGGGCCGCATCGGCTCCGAGGCGGTCAAGGCGGTCGAGGCCGCCGAGGACATGGAGCTGGTGGCGGCCCTCGGACGGGGCGACAAGCTGGAGCAGGTGGCCGAGGCGGGAGCCCAGGTCGCCGTCGAGCTGACCACCCCCGACTCGGTCATGGGGAACCTGGACTTCCTCGTGGGCCACGGCATCCACGCCGTGGTCGGCACCACCGGCTGGAACGAGGACCGCCTCGCCCAGCTCGACACCTGGCTCGCCGCCTCCCCGGAGACCGGCGTGCTCATCGCCCCGAACTTCTCCATCGGCGCCGTCCTCACCATGAAGTTCGCCGTCCAGGCCGCGCGCTACTTCGAGTCCGTCGAGGTCGTCGAGCTGCACCACCCGAAGAAGGTCGACGCCCCCTCCGGCACCGCGACCCGCACGGCCCAGCTCATCGCGGCCGCCCGCGCCGAGGCCGGCCTCGGCGCCCAGCCCGACGCCACCGCCACGGCCCTCGACGGTGCCCGCGGCGCCGACGTCGACGGCGTCCCCGTGCACGCCATCCGCCTGCGCGGCCTGCTGGCCCACCAGGAGGTACTGCTCGGCGGCGAGGGCGAGACCCTGACCATCCGTCACGACTCCCTGCACCACAGCAGCTTCATGCCGGGCATCCTGCTCGGCGCCCGCCGCGTGACGCAGACCCCGGGCCTCACCTTCGGCCTGGAAAACTTCCTCGACCTCGGCTGATGAGGCAGTAACACCCATGCGCGCGAAGATCACCTATCTCGTCACGGCCGCCGTCCTGGTCGTCTACTTCGTCCTGGTCGGCAGCCGGGGCCTGCTGCTGATCCAGCAGGGCACCTGGCTCACCGTCACCTTCGGTGCGGCGGTGCTCATCCTGCCGGTCATCGGCATCTGGTTCCTCTGGATGAACACCCGCTTCGTCACCCGGGCCAACCAGCTCGCGTCGGAGCTGGAGGCCGAGGACGGCCTGCCCGTCGACGAGCTGGAACGGGACCAGTACGGCCGGATCCTGCGGGACTCCGCCGACGAGGTCTTCGCACGCCGCAAGGCGGAGACCGAGGACGCGCCGGGGGACTGGCGCACCTGGTTCCGCCTCGCCGTCGCCTACCACGACGCCCGCGACACCCCGCGGGCCCGCAAGGCCATGCAGCGGGCCATCGCCCTGCACCAGGCGCGCGCGTAGCCGCGCGGACAGGCACACGGAAGGGCCCGTACAGGACGATCCCCGTACGGGCCCTCGTGCCGTCGCGCCGCCGTCAGGCGGGCACGCCCCGGTACTCCTCGGCCCACGCCTCCACCTGGCCGGCGGCCCGGTCGAAGGCCTCGCCGCGGGCCAGGAAGTCGGCGCTGTGGTCGGTCAGCAGCACCGGCAGCTCCTTGCCGCGCGCGGAGACCGTCAGCGCCTGGCCCTGGACGGTCCGCGGCAGTCCCAGCCAGCGGACGGGCTGCTGGACCGTGCGGACCTTCTCGACCTGGCTCCAGGAGACCGAGCGGGTCCCGAAGAAGCCGACCCGGCGCAGCCCGGAGGGGCTCACCCACACGCCCGAGCGCAGGATCCGCAGTGCGGAGCCGACCACGGCGAGCGAGGCGGCCAGCGCGATGCCCGCGCCGGTCCAGGTGCCCGCGAAGGCGATGATCACCGTGGCCAGCAGCATGAAGGCGGCGAGCAGCAGCAGCACCGACGCACCGGCGACCCGCCAGGGGCCGGGCCGGTAGGGGCGCCGCCAGCGCTCGGGGTCCACATGGGGGAGGGCTTCGTCCTCGTGTGCGTCGAAGACGCCGTCGGCCGTCAGGAAGGGCAGGGGCACGGCAGGACCTCACTCATGTGCATGTTCGGTTGGGCTGTGCCCGAGAGGCTACCGCCCCCCGGACTCCCCCGATTGCTGCGCCGTCCCCGCGGGCCGGTCGGACGCCTGGTACGGCTGCAGTGCGGGCATGCCGAAGAGCAGCGAGCCCACGAGCCCCGCCACCACGGTCAGTCCGACCAGACTACGGGCGGTGATCTGGGCGACGCTCAGACTCTCGCGCGGCGGCGGAGTGACGTTGCTTCGGAAACGGTCGGCCTCGGCGACGAAGGCGAAGGGGACGGGTTCGCGCCGGCGAAACACAGTGGCGGCTCTCCTCACGGATCGGGGCCCTGGGCCCGGGTTCTGACGGATGGTGTGCTCTCTCCTGGAGAGACGAACGAACGGCCCAATCGGTGCCGGAATTCGGGACATTAAGCAAAATTCGTGGTGCCCCGTCCGCGCCGTGGCCGTCGGCGCCCCGGTGGGGGACCGGGACGGCGGAGGATGGAGCAGCGGCGGGCGGCCGGCCGGGCGGTCCGCGGCGGCTACGGTCGCGTTGCCCCGTAAGGGCTGATGCACGTGTGGCGTACGCATGTACGGAGGTAAGTCCCAAGTGTCCGTATTGCGACGTTTCGTAAAGTTCATCTAGGCTGATCAAACGGACCCGGCACTGCTTGAACCCCCGAGCAGGCAGTGCCGGGATCCAACACCTCCGGCTCCGGCCGGGCGGCACCGCCTGTTGACGTCCCCCGAGGGGACACCGCGAGCATGGCAGCGAGTAGCGTGTTACCCATGGCTCCGATCTCGACTCCGCAGACCCCCTTCGGGCGGGTCCTCACCGCCATGATCACGCCGTTCACGGCTGATGGCGCACTTGACCTCGACGGCGCGCAGCGTCTCGCCGTCCACCTGGTGGACGCAGGCAACGACGGCCTGATCATCAACGGCACCACCGGTGAGTCGCCCACCACCACCGACGCGGAGAAAAACGACCTCGTACGAGCCGTACTCGAAGCGGTCGGCGACCGCGCCCACGTCGTCGCCGGCATCGGCACCAACGACACCCGCCACACCCTGGAGCTCGCCCGCCAGGCCGAGCGCACCGGGGCCCACGGCCTCCTCGCCGTGACGCCCTACTACAGCAAGCCGCCGCAGGAAGGCCTCTTCCAGCACTTCACGGCCATCGCCGACGCCACCGAGCTGCCGGTCATGCTCTACGACATCCCCGGCCGCAGCGGTGTCCCGATCAACACGGAGACCCTGGTCAGGCTCGCCGAGCACCCCCGCATCGTGGCCAACAAGGACGCCAAGGGCGACCTCGGCCGCGCCAGCTGGGCCATCGCCCAGAGCGGCCTGGCCTGGTACTCCGGTGATGACATGCTGAACCTGCCGCTCCTGTCGGTCGGCGCCGTCGGCTTCGTCTCCGTCGTCAGCCACGTGGTCACCCCCGAGCTGCGCGCGATGCTGGAGGCCCACGTCGGCGGCGACGTCCAGAAGGCCACCGAGATCCACCAGAAGCTGCTCCCGGTCTTCACGGGCATGTTCCGTACCCAGGGCGTGATGACCACCAAGAAGGCCCTGTCCCTCCAGGGCCTGCCCGCCGGCCCGCTGCGCCTCCCCCTCATCGGCCTGACCGACGAGGAGACGGCACAGCTCAAGATCGATCTTGCCGCGGGCGGGGTACAGCTCTGACAACAGACTTCACAACTGAATAAGCAAGAACGAAACAGACGAAAGCAAGTGCACGAATGACACGCGCGCCACGTGCCTCAGGGGCACGTGGCGCGCGTGGTGAAGGAGAACCTTTGAGCCATCCGCACCCTGAACTCGGCCCGCCGCCGAAGCTCCCCAAGGGCGGCCTCCGGGTCACCCCGCTGGGCGGTCTCGGCGAGATCGGCCGCAACATGACCGTCTTCGAGTTCGACGGTCGTCTGCTGATCGTCGACTGCGGCGTGCTCTTCCCCGAGGAGGAGCAGCCGGGCATCGACCTGATCCTGCCGGACTTCACGTCCATCCGGGACCGCCTCGACGACATCGAGGGCATCGTCCTCACCCACGGCCACGAGGACCACATCGGCGCCGTCCCGTACCTCCTCCGGGAGAAGCCGGACATCCCGCTGATCGGCTCCAAGCTGACCCTCGCCCTCATCGAGGCCAAGCTCCAGGAGCACCGCATCCGCCCCTACACCCTCGAGGTGAAGGAGGGCGAGCGCGAGAACCTCGGGCCCTTCGACTGCGAGTTCATCGCGGTCAACCACTCCATCCCGGACGCCCTCGCGGTCGCCATCCGCACGGACGCGGGTCTCGTCGTCGCCACCGGCGACTTCAAGATGGACCAGCTGCCGCTGGACAACCGCCTCACGGACCTGCACGCCTTCGCGCGCCTGAGCGAGGAGGGCATCGACCTCCTCCTCTCGGACTCGACGAACGCCGAGGTCCCGGGCTTCGTCCCGCCGGAGCGCGACATCTCCAACGCCATCCGCGGCGTCTTCGCGGGTGCCCAGAAGCGGATCATCGTGGCCTCCTTCGCGAGCCACGTGCACCGCATCCAGCAGATCCTGGACGCCGCCCACGAGTACGGCCGCCGGGTCGCCTTCGTCGGCCGCTCCATGGTCCGCAACATGGGCATCGCCCGTGACCTGGGCTACCTGCGCGTCCCGGCCGGCCTGATCGTCGACGTCAAGACCCTCGACGACCTGCCGGACGACGAGGTCGTGCTCGTCTGCACGGGCTCCCAGGGCGAGCCGATGGCGGCGCTGTCCCGCATGGCGAACCGCGACCACCAGATCCGGATCGTCCCCGGCGACACCGTGATCCTGGCGTCGTCCCTGATCCCGGGCAACGAGAACGCGGTCTACCGCGTGATCAACGGCCTCACCCGCTGGGGCGCCAACGTCGTGCACAAGGGCAACGCCAAGGTGCACGTCTCCGGCCACGCCTCCGCCGGCGAGCTGCTGTACTTCTACAACATCTGCAAGCCGAAGAACCTGATGCCGGTCCACGGCGAATGGCGCCACCTGCGCGCCAACGCCGAGCTCGGCGCCATGACGGGCGTTCCGAAGGACCGCATCGTCATCGCCGAGGACGGCGTGGTCGTCGACCTGATCGACGGCAAGGCCCGCATCTCCGGCAAGGTCCAGGCCGGCTACGTGTACGTGGACGGCCTCTCGGTCGGCGACGTCACCGAGGCCTCCCTCAAGGACCGCCGCATCCTCGGCGACGAAGGCATCATCTCGGTCTACGTCGTGGTCGACAGCACCACGGGCAAGGTCGTCACCGGGCCGAACATCCAGGCCCGCGGCTCCGGCATCGAGGACTCGGCCTTCGGCCCGGTCAGCGCGAAGATCGAGGAAGCCATCGCCCGCGCCGCGGCCGACGGCATCGCGGAACCGCACCAGATCCAGCAGCTCATCCGCCGGACCATGGGCAAGTGGGTGTCGGACAGCTACCGCCGCCGCCCGATGATCCTCCCGGTCGTGGTCGAGGTCTGACCTCGGCGTACGCCCCGGCGTACGTAGCGACCTCACTGGAGCGGGGCAACCGGATTTGCGTCCGGGGGCCCCGCTCCAGTACGTTTGCGTCTCCACCTCGCAAGGACCCGGGCACACACGTGTGCCCGTTGCCGTGTGCGAGCGGGTGGCGATCAGCACTCAGGGAAACCTGATAAAGTCTGATCCACCCGAAAGGGAAAGGCCCCCCGAAGGCCATCGGAATTCGAAACCGAGTCGGAAACGACAAGGAAAAGAATCTGATAGAGTCGGAACCGCCGGAAAGGGAAAACGCGAAAGTGAAGAACCTGGAAAGCAAGCGAGAAAGACTCTGATAGAGTCTGAATCGCAAGAACGAAAGCCCGGAGGAAAGCCCGAGAGGGTGAGTACAAAGGAAGCGT
>NZ_JBNNPF010000030.1:0-104162 GCF_050275515.1 Streptomyces sp. NPDC004126
TCCCCGTACGGGGCGAGCCGCCCGCGGACCGCGTCCGCGCCCAGCGACACCGAGGCGACCGCGCCCCGGCCCACCAGCTCGTCCGCGAACAGCTGCGAACGCAGCACCACGACCCTGGCCGCGTCCTCCAGCGACAGCGCACCCGACACGGCCGCCGCCGCGATCTCCCCCTGCGAGTGACCCACGACCGCGTCGGGCACCACGCCCGCCGCACGCCACAGCTCCGCGAGCGACACCATCACGGCGAACAGAACCGGCTGCAGCACCTCGATCCGGGCCAGGGCCTCCCCGTCACCGCGCAGCACCTCCTCCACCGACCAGTCGACATGCGCCTCCACCGCCGCCGCGACCTCGGCGAACCGAGCCGCGAACACCGGCGAGGAATCCAGGAGTTCGACACCCATCCCGACCCACTGCGAACCCTGCCCGGGGAAGACGAACACCGTCTTGCCGCCCGCGTCCGCGACACCGGACACCAGCGGGGCTTCCAGGCCCGCGAGCAGTTCCTCGCGGGAGGAGCCCAGCACGGCCGCCCGGTGGCCGAAGACGGAGCGGTGCCCGGCGAGGGCGGCGGCGACGGCGGCGACGGGGGTGTCGGGCTGCTCGGCGGCGTGGGTGCGCAGCCGGGCGGCCTGCTCGCGCAGGGCGTCCTCGGTCTTGGCGGACAGCAGCCAGGCCACGGGGCCGGCGGCGGGTGCCGCCTCCGGGGCCGCCACCGGGGCCGGGGCCGGGGCCTCTTCGAGGATGAGGTGGGCGTTGGTGCCGCTGATCCCGAAGGAGGAGACGCCCGCGCGGCGCGGGTGGCCGGTCTCCTCGGCGGCGGGCCAGAGGCGGGCCTCGGCGAGGAGTTCGACGGAACCCGCCGACCAGTCGATGTGGGGGGAGCGCTCTTCGGCGTGCAGGGTCTTGGGCAGGATGCCGTGGCGCAGGGCCAGGATCATCTTGATGACGCCGGCGACGCCGGCGGCCTGCTGGGTGTGGCCGGTGTTGGACTTGAGGGAGCCGAGCCACAGCGGCCGGTCCGTGTCGCGGCCCTGGCCGTAGGTGGCGAGCAGGGCGTGCGCCTCGATGGGGTCGCCGAGCTTGGTGCCGGTGCCGTGGGCCTCGACGGCGTCGACGGTGTCGGCGGTGACGCCCGCGTTGGCGAGGGCCTGGCGGATGACGCGCTGCTGGGAGGGGCCGTTGGGGGCGGTCAGGCCGTTGGAGGCGCCGTCCTGGTTGGTGGCGGAGCCCCGGATGACGGCGAGCACCTGGTGGCCATTGGCCTCCGCGTCGGAGAGCTTCTCCAGCAGGAGGACGCCCGCGCCCTCGGCCCAGCCGGTGCCGTCGGCGTCGGCGGAGAAGGACTTGCAGCGGCCGTCGGCGGACAGGGCGCGCTGGCGGGTGAGTTCGACGAAGAGGCCGGGGGTGGGCATGACGGTGACGCCGCCGGCCACGGCGAGGGTGCATTCGCCCTGGCGCAGGGACTGGGCGGCCAGGTGCAGGGCGACCAGCGAGGAGGAGCAGGCGGTGTCGACGGTGACGGCGGGGCCTTCGAGGCCGAGGGTGTAGGCGATGCGGCCGGAGGCGACGCTGGGGGTGCTGCCGGTCATCAGGTAGCCCTCGGTGGACTCCGTGCCCTCGTGCAGGCGCGGGCCGTAGTCCTGGAAGGTCGCGCCGATGAACACGCCGGTGTCCGTGCCCTTGAGGGCGAGGGGGTCGAGGCCGGCGCGTTCCAGGGCCTCCCAGGAGGTCTCCAGCAGGAGCCGCTGCTGCGGGTCCATGGCGGCGGCCTCGCGGGGCGAGATGCCGAAGAAGGCGGGGTCGAAGAGGGTGGCGCCGTCGAGGAAGCCGCCCGCCCGCACGTAGTGGGTGCCCGGCCGGCCCTCGGGGTCGTAGAGGCCCTCCAGGTCCCAGCCGCGGTCGGTGGGGAAGGGTCCGGTGACGTCCCGGCCGGCGGCGAGGACCTCCCACAGTGCCTCGGGGGAGTCGGTGCCGCCGGGGAAGCGGCAGGCCATGGCGACGACGGCGATCGGTTCGTCGGCGGCCGCGGCGGCGGTGGTGTGGCGGGTGGCGGCGGCCGGGCCGGCCGTCCGGCCGAGGGCGCGCTCCGTGAGGTTGCGGGCGAGGGCGACGGGGGTGGGGTGGTCGAACAGGAGGCTGCTGGGCAGGGCCAGTCCGGTGCTGCGGGTGAGGCCGTCGCGGAGTTCGACGGCGGTCCAGGAGTCGAAGCCGAGTTCGTGGAAGGTTTCGCGCAGGTCGATGTCGCGGGCGTCGTCGTGGCGCAGGACGGCGGCGATGTCCGTGCGGAGCAGGTCGAGGACGGCCTGCTCGCGGTCGGCGGCGGGGAGCGCGGTGAGGCGGGCGCGCAGGGCTCCGGTGTCGGAGTGCGCCTCCTCCTCCGGGGTGTCGGCGGCCGGGGCCGCCGTCGGGGCGGCCGCGGTCGCGGGGGTGGCGGGGGTGGCGGGGGCCGCGTCGATCCAGTGGCGGCGGCGCTGGAAGGCGTACGTCGGCAGGTCCGGCCGGGGGGCCGGGCCGGTGGTGCCGAGGAGGGTGTCCCAGCGCAGGTCCGGGGCGGCGCCCAGGGTGTGGAGGCGGGCGAGGGCCGTGGTGAGCGACTCGGGCTCGGGCTGCTTGCCGGTCCGGGCGGCGGGCACGAACGCGGCTTCGTCGCCGGCGCATTCGCGTCCGGCGGAGGACAGGGCGCCGTCGGGGCCGAGTTCCACGTAGGTGGTGACGCCGGCGGCGTCGAGGGCGTGGATGCCGTCGGCGAAGCGGACGGCCTCGCGGACGTGGCGCACCCAGTAGTCGGCGGTGCCGATCTCCTCGTCGGTGACGATCCGGCCGGTCAGGTTGGAGACGAGGGGGATGCGGGCCGGGGCGTAGGAGACGGAGGCGGCGACGGTGCGGAACGCATCGAGCATGCCGTCCATGTGGGGGGAGTGGAAGGCGTGGCTGACGGGCAGCCGCTTGGTCTTGCGGCCCTGTTCGGCGAAGTGCTGTGCGAGGGCGTCGACGGCGTCCTCGTCGCCGGAGACCACGACGGAGCGGGGGCTGTTGACGGCGGCCAGGCACACCCGGTCGGTGCGTCCGGCGAGGAGGGGCGCGAGCTCGGCCTCGCTGGCCTGGAGGGCGGCCATGGCTCCGCCCTCGGGGAGGGCGTCCATGAGGCGGCCGCGGGCGGCGACGAGCGCGGCGGCGTCGGGCAGGGTGAGGATCCCGGCGACGTGCGCGGCGGCGAGTTCGCCGATGGAGTGGCCGACGAGGTAGTCGGGGCGGACGCCGAGGTGGCCGAGCAGCCGGTGGAGGGCGACCTCGAAGGCGAACAGGGCGGGCTGGGTCCAGGCGGTGCGGTCGAGGAGGGCGGCCTCGTCGGTGCCCGGGGCGGCGAAGGCGATCTCGCGGAGCGGGCGGGGCAGGTGTGCGTCGAAGGCGGCGCACACCTCGTCGAAGGCGGCGGCGAACGCGGGCTGCGCGGCGTGCAGTTCGCGTCCCATGCCGGGGCGCTGGCTGCCCTGGCCGGAGAAGAGGAACGCGGTGCTGCCGGTGCCGGCGCGGCCGCGGACCAGGTGCGGGGAGGGTGCCGCGGCGGCGAGGGCGTCGAGTCCGGCGGTGAGGCCGGCGAGGTCCTCGGCGAGGACGACGGCCCGGTCCTCGTGGGCGGTGCGGGTGGTGGCCAGGGCGTGCGCGAGGTCCGCGGCGGTCCCGGTGTGGTTGGCGGTGTGGGCTGCGAGCCGGGCGGCCTGGGCGCGCAGGGCCTGTTCGCCGCGGCCGGAGAGCGGGAAGAGCAGCGTCCGGCCGGCGGCGGGCGCGGCGGGGGCCTCGGCAGGGGTCTCGGCGGGGGCGGGGGCTTCGGCGAGGACGACGTGGCAGTTGGCGCCGCCGAGGCCGAAGGAGCTGACGCCGGCGACGAGGGGGCGGGCGGGGTGCGGCCAGGGCCCGGCCTCGGTCTGCACCCGCAGCCGCAGCGCGTCGAGGTCGATGGCCGGGTTCGGGGTGCGGTGGTGGAGGCTGGCGGGCAGTTCGCGGTGGCCGACGGCGAGGGCGGCCTTGATGAGGCCGGCGATGCCCGCGGCGGCTTCGAGGTGCCCGATGTTGGTCTTGGCGGAGCCGACGGGCAGCGGGTCGGCAGCGCCGCGGGCCGCGCCGAGGGCGGTACCGAGGGCGGCGGCCTCGACGGGGTCGCCGACCGGGGTGCCGGTGCCGTGCAGTTCGACGTACTGCACCTCGGCGGGGTCGGTGCCGGCGGCCTCCAGGGCGCGGCGGATGACGTCGGCCTGGGCGGTGGGGCTGGGCACGGTGAGGCCGTCGGTGGGCCCGTCGTGGTTGACGGCGCTGCCGAGCAGGACGCAGTGGACGCGGTCGCCGTCGGCGAGGGCCCGGTCGAGGGGCTTGAGCAGGACGAGTCCGCCGCCCTCGCCCCGGACGAAGCCGTTGGCGCGCTCGTCGAAGGTGTGGCAGCGGCCGTCGGGCGACAGGGCGCCGAACCCGGCGGTGATCTCGGAACTGGCGGGCGTGACGCGCAGGTTGACGCCGCCGGCGAGGGCGAGGTCGGCCTCCCCGCTGAGCAGGGCCTGGCAGGCCAGGTGCACGGCGACGAGGGAGGAGGACTGGGCGGTGTCGACGGTCAGGCTGGGGCCGTGCAGGCCGAGCGTGTAGGAGACGCGGTTGGCGATGACGCCCCGGTTGAGGCCGGTGAAGGCGTGCTGACCGGTGCCCGCGCCGCCGGAGCGGCGTACGAGGTCGGCGTAGTCGTCCCAGATGGCGCCGACGAACACGCCGGTGCCGCTGTTCTTGAGGGTGCCCGGGAGGATGCCCGCGTCCTCCAGGGCCTCCCAGGCGAGTTCGAGGACGAGGCGCTGCTGCGGGTCCATGGCGGCGGCCTCGCGCGGCGAGATGCCGAAGAACCGGGCGTCGAAGGTGTCGACGCGGTCGAGGTAGCCGCCGCGGGCGGCGGCCGGGCCGGAGCCCGCGGGGACGACGTCGCGGCGCGCTTCGGGCGCGTCGGTGACGGCGTCCGTGCCGTCGCGCAGCAGCCGCCAGTACGCGGCGGGACCGTCGGCCTGCGGGAACCGGCAGGAGATGCCGATGACCGCGATCGGCCCGGTGCCACGGCCTGGTGTACCGGACTCCTCCGGAGCCGCCGTCGTCTGCCGTGCCGAAATCAGCGGGTCAGCCACGATCTCCCCCTTCGCCTGTTTGCCTGATGCGTCTTCAGGGATCCGCCGGGCGCGCGGGCGGACCGAGGACCGGGGGAATTCCATGCAGACCGTCGAGACGCTGACGTCCGGCTCTAAAGCTCGGCTAAAAACAGCTCCCGGTCACCGGCCTGCCGTACCGCTAGGGGCGGCTAGGGGGCCGAGCAAGGGTTACCGGCCGCCTCGGGCAGCGAGAACCATTGCTGAATGTCCCATTCGAGCACCCCGCGGTGAATGCATTTCCCGCAGTTTCCCGCGCTTTCTGCCCACCGCCACGGTGAGGAGCCGTCCGTCATGACAGCAATCGGAATTCTGGGCACCGGGTCTTATCTGCCTGCCGACACGGTGTCCAATCGGGTCGTCGGGGAACGGGCGGGGGTCACCGAGGACTGGATCCTGCAGAAGACCGGCATCCGGGAGCGGCGCTACGCGGCCGAGTACGAGGCCACCTCCGACCTGGCGGTCGAGGCGGCGCGGGCCGCGCTGGACGCGGCCGGGATCTCGGCGGAGCAGCTGTCGTGGATCGTGGTGGCGACGTCCACGCCGGATTCCCCGCAGCCGGCGACGGCCTGTCTGGTCCAGCACCGGATCGGTGCGGTGAACGCGGCCGCGTTCGACGTGAATTCGGTGTGCAGCGGCTTCGTGTTCGGTCTGGTGGCGGCGGCCCGGCTGCTGCCGGGGCAGGACGGCGGGGTCCGGGGTCACGCGCTGGTCATCGGCGCCGACGTGTACTCGCGCATCATCGACCGGGAGGACCGGCGGACCGCCGTCCTGTTCGGTGACGGCGCGGGTGCCGTGGTGCTGGGGCCGGTGCGGTCCGGGTACGGGGTCCTCGGCTCGTACCTGGCCAGCCGCGGCGACCAGGCGGAACTGATCCGGGTGGAGGCCGGCGGCAGCCGGCTGCCCGCGTCGGAGAAGACGGTCGCGGAGGGGCTGCACCACTTCAGGATGAACGGGCGCGGTGTGCGCGACTTCGTTGCCGCCGAGCTGCCGCGCGCGGTCGGCGAGGTGCTGGACCGGCACGGTCTGGAGCGCTCCGAGGTCGACCACTTCGTCCCGCACCAGGCCAACGGCGTGATGCTGGGCGAGACCGTGCCCCGTCTGGGTCTGCCGCGCGCCCGTACGCACCTCACCGTCGCCGAGCACGGAAACACCAGTGCCGCCTCCATTCCCCTCGCCCTGGACGAGGCGTACCGGTCCGGGGCGTTCCGGGACCGGGACGTCGTGCTGCTCGCCGGTTTCGGCGGCGGCATGTCCCTGGGCACGGTGCTCGTCCGCTGGGACGAGGAGGCGGCTCCCGCTCCCCGAAAGGACTCAGCAGCATGACGGCAGCATCCGCGGCACCCCTTCCCGGTGCCCTGCCCTTCACCGCGGTCGCGGTGATCGGCCTCGGTACGGTCGGATCCGCGCTGGCCCGCTCGCTCGCCTCGGCGGGCGCCCGGGTGGTGGCGGTGGAGGCCGACGGTGACGCCCTGGCCGGCGGCCGCGAGCGCGTCGAGCGCGGGCTGGAGGATCCGGCGGCCCGGGCCCGGGTCGCGTACACGGCCGATCTCGCCGCCATCACGGGCAGTGAGCTGGTCGTGGAGGCGCTGCCGGAGGACTTCGAGCTGAAGACGGAGGTGCTGCGGCGGGCCGACGGGCTGTGCGGTCCCGAGGCGGTGTTCGCGACGACGACCTCGCTGTCGGTGACCCGGGTGGCGGCGGCGTGCGGGCGGCTGCCGCGCACGGTGGGCCTGCACCCGGTCGGGCACGCCCCGGACGGCGGTGTGGTGGAGGTGGTGACCACGCCCCTGACGGAGCCGTCGGTGGGGCGTGCGGCGGAGGAGCTGGTGGGTGCGCTGGGCCGCAGGGCCGTGGCCTCCAGCGACCAGCCGGGCTTCACGGGCGGCGGTCTGCTGATGGCCTACCTGAACGGTGCCGTCGCGATGTACGAGCGGCGGTACGCGTCGCGCGACGACATCGACGCGGCGATGATGCTGGGCTGCGGGCTGCCGCTGGGGCCGCTGGCCCACCTCGACCTGATCGGTCTGGACACGGCGCGGGACACCCTGCGCGGCCTGTACGAGCAGACGGGGCAGGCGCAGTTCCTGCCGCCGCCGCTGCTGGACCACATGGTGACGGCGGGGCTGCTGGGCGCGAAGGCGGGCCGGGGGTTCCACACCTGGCCCGAGGGCCCGGGGGGTCCCCGGGCCGCGGCCGGTGCGCCGGGCGGCGGGGCGGGGGGTCCCGCGCGGCCGTCGCGGCCGGTGCGCGAGGTCGGGGTGATCGGGTCCGGCACGATGGCGTCGGGCATCGCCGAGGTGTTCGCCCGGTCCGGTTACGGGACGCGGCTGGTGGCCCGTACGGACGTGCGCGCGAAGGAGGCGCTGGACAAGGTCGCGGGTTCGGTGGAGCGCGGGGTCAAGCGCGGCCGGATCAGTGCCGAGGAGGGCCGGGCCGCGCTGGAGCGGCTGGTGCCGGCGGATTCGCTGGAGGCGGTCGCGGACTGCGACCTGGTGGTCGAGGCGGTCGCGGAGGAACTCCCCGTCAAGCGGGAGGTGTTCCGGGGGCTGGACGCGGTGTGCCGTCCGGGTGCGGTGCTGACGACGACGACGTCGAGCCTGCCGGTGGTGGAGTGCGCGGCGGTCACCTCGCGGCCCGAGGACGTGCTCGGCATGCACTTCTTCAACCCGGCTCCGGTGATGCGGCTGGTGGAGGTGGTCGGGACGGTGCTGACGGCGCCGGACGCGCTGGGGACGGTCCACGAGGTGTGCGCGCGGCTGGGCAAGCACCCGGTCGGGATCGACGACCGGGCCGGTTTCATCGTCAACGCCCTGCTGTTCCCGTACCTCAACAGCGCGGTGCGGCTGCTGGAGGAGCGGCGGGCGGTGGCCGGGGAGATCGACGCGGTGATGACGCAGGGCTGCGGCTATCCGATGGGGCCGCTGACGCTGCTGGACACGATCGGGCTGGACGTGTCGCTGCAGATCCAGAACAGTCTGCACGCCTCGTTCCGGGAGCCGTCGCTGGTGCCGGCCAGGCACCTGGAACACCTGGTGGACGCGGGCTACCTGGGCCGCAAGAGCGGGCGGGGCTTCCACACGTACTAGCCGTCCCGGGCGGCCGTGCGGCACCGGAGGTTCCCGGTGCCGCGCGGTCCTCGTGCCGGTTGTCGGGCCCGCGGCGGCCGGGCCCGCGCCCGCAGGGCCCGCGCGGCCGGGGCGGTCAGCGGCCGCGGTGGGCGCGCCAGCGGTCCATCAGTGAGTCCAGTTCCAGTTTCACGAAGTTGAAGAAGTCGGCCGTCTCCTCGGCCCGGACGCCCGCCGGGGTGCCGGGGCCCAGCACCTCCACCCCCTGCTTGAGGGTGGCGGCCCAGCGGTTGAGCATCTGGTCGCGGCTGGTGACGGTCTCGTACCAGAGGTCCGCGTGGATCCGGTAGAGCTCCCGCCGCTCGCCCGGCGCCCGTTCCCGGCCGACCATGTGCATCTGGGCCAGGTAGCGGACGGCGCCCGAGACCGCGGCCGGGCTGACCTTCAGCCGTTCGGAGAGCTCCGCGGCGCTCAGCGCGCCCGCGTCCTCGGCGAGCAGGCAGGCGAAGATCCGGGAGGGCATCCGGGGCATCCCGGCGGCCACCAGGTCGGCGGCGAACCGTTCGACGAAGGCCGAGACCTCCTCGCCGTAGTCCCGCTGTCCGCTCTCGCTTCCGATTCCGCTTCCGCCGGCACCCGTGTCCATACCGTCTCCCCCGTGATCGATCGTCGGACGACACCTTCCGATAGCTTCACGATATTCTGAAACTAAGGTATCTTCCGACAATGTGACGATGGCAATCGATATTGCCGGACTGTACAAGTCGTTCGGCCGCACGCAAGCGCTGAAGGGCCTGGACCTGAGCGTCGAGAAGGGCGAGGTGCACGGCTTCCTCGGCCCCAACGGAGCCGGCAAGTCCACCACCCTGCGCATCCTCCTCGGCCTGATCCGCGCCGACAGCGGCCGCGTACGCCTGCTGGGCGGCGACCCCTGGCGCGACGCCGTCGCCCTGCACCAGCGCATCGCGTACGTGCCCGGCGACGTGAACCTGTGGCGCAACCTCTCCGGCGGCGACGCCCTCGGCTTCCTCTCCGGCCTGCGGGACGGCACCGACTCCCGGTTAACCAGGGAGCTGATGGAGCGCTTCGAGCTCGACCCGGGCAAGAAGGGCCGCGCGTACTCCAAGGGCAACCGGCAGAAGCTCGCCCTGGTCGCCGCCTTCGCCGCCGACGCCGAGCTGCTCGTCTTCGACGAACCCACCTCCGGTCTCGACCCGTTGGCCGAGGAAGTCTTCCAGAGCTGCGTCGGCGAGGCCACCGACGAGGGCCGTACGGTGCTGCTCTCCAGCCACGTCCTCACCGAGGTCGAGGCGCTGTGCGACCGGGTCAGCATCGTCCGCGACGGGCGCACGGTCGAGACGGGCTCGCTCGCCCGGATGCGGCACCTGGCCCGCACCCACGTCACGGCCGAACTCGCCGCCCCCGTCGAGGGCCTGGAGGAACTCCCCGGGGTGCACGGGCTGGAGGTGCACGGCGCGGAGGTCACCGCCCAGGTCGACCAGGAGCACCTCGGCACGTTCCTGCGGGTGCTGTCGGAGACCGGCGTACGCAGCCTCGTCAGCCGGCCGCCGACCCTCGAGGAGCTGTTCCTGCGGCACTACCGGCCCGAGGCCGAGCGGGCACCGGCCGGGTCCCCGGGGCCGGCTTAGGCCGTACCGCCTCACCCCTCCCGCGACAGCAGCAGCCGCTTCTGGGTCTTGCCCATCGCGTTGCGCGGCAGCGCGGCGACGAACCGCACCTCGCGCGGCCGCTTGTGCACCGAGAGGCGTGCGGCGACGAAGTCGGTGAGCTCGGCCCCGGTCACCCCCGAGGCCACGACGTACGCCACGACGCGCTGGCCCAGGTCGGAGTCGGGCACCCCGACCACGGCGGCCTCCGCCACGCCGGGGTGGTCGAGGAGCGCGTTCTCGATCTCGCCCGCCCCCATCCGGTACCCGCCCGACTTGATCATGTCGACGGAGGCCCGGCCCACGATGCGGTGGGTGCCGTCCGGGTCGATCGCCGCGATGTCGCCCGTCCGGAACCAGCCGTCCTCGGTGTACGAGGCCGCCGTGGCCTCGGGGCGCCCCAGGTAGCCGGAGAACAGCGTGGGCGCGGTCAGCTGGAGTTCGCCGATCTCCTCGCCCGGCCCGGCCGCGATCCGGGTACGGACGCCGGGCAGCGGCGTCCCCACCGCGCCCGGCCGCAGCGGGCCGCCCGCGCGGCCGCTCACCGTGATCAGGGTCTCCGTCATCCCGTACCGCTCGACCGGCCGGCTCCCCGTCAGCTCCTCCAGGCCGCGGAAGACCCGCTCCGGCAGGGGGGCGCTGCCCGAGACCAGCAGCCGCGCCGAGCGCAGCGCCCGGGCCCGCTCCGGCTCGGCCACGACGCGGGACCACACCGTGGGCACCCCGAAGTACAGGCTGCCGCCCGCCTCCGCGTACGCGGCGGCGGTGGGCCGGCCGGTGTGCACGAGGCGGCTGCCGGTGCGCAGCGCGCCGAGGACGCCGAGGATCAGGCCGTGGACGTGGAACAGCGGCAGGCCGTGGACGAGGGTGTCCTCCGCGGTCCACTGCCAGGCCTCGGCGAGGGCGTCCAGGCCCGCGGCGATCGCGGCGCCGCCGAGGACGACGCCCTTGGGCGCGCCGGTGGTCCCGGAGGTGTAGAGGATCATCGCGGGGGCGTCGGCCGCCGGTGCGGGGCCGCTCCAGGCGGCCCGGCGGGCGAAGTCCGCGGTGACGGGGCAGGCGCCCGAGTCGCGCAGGATGTGCTCGCGTTCGGCGACGCCCGCGTCGGGCGGTACGGGCACCACGGGCACCCCGGCCAGCAGGCAGCCGGCCACCGCGGCGACGGTCTCCAGGGAGGCCGTGGCCTCGACGGCGACGGCGGGGGCGCCGGCCACGTCGGCGGCCACCGCTCCGGCCGCGCCCAGCAGTTCCTCGTACGAGGCGGTCCGGCCGGCGACGGTGACCGCGTCCGCGCGGTCCCCGTACACCCCTTGCAGTGCCGTGAGCACGGGTGTCCCTCCTTAGGTCTTGCGTCGGTACGGGGCGACGCGGGGTGCGTCGCCCGGTCGGTCGGTGTTCCGGTGGAACGGCGGCGGCGTGCGGCTCAGGCGGCGGTGCGCAGCCGCCACACCCCGGGCCGGGTCTCCGTCCAGTCCGGCAGCGGGAGGCCGCCGCGGACGTGGCGCAGCCAGCGGAGCGCGTACGCCTCGCGGCGCCGGTCGCCGAGCCGGGCCGCCAGGGCCAGGCAGCGTTCGAAGTGCGGCTCCGCGGCGGCGGGGCCCTGCGTCTCCAGCGCGAGCAGGGCCCGGACCCGAAGGGCCTCGTAGTGGTCGCGGGGGTCGGCGGGTTCCGCGTCGAGGACCTGGCCGATCAGCCGGGCCGCTTCCGTGACGGCCGAGGCGTCCAGGCTCAGTTCGGCGAGGCCGGTCAGGGCGCGGTCGCGTTCGGGCCGGGCGTCGGCGCCGTCGGCGGCCCTCAGGGCCCGCCGGTAGAGCCCGCGGGCCGCGTCGGTGCGGCGGCGCTGCCAGGCCAGGTCGCCGAGGGAGCACAGCAGCCGGGACTGGGCGCCGAGGTCGCCGGAGCGTTCGGCCGCGTCGAGGGCCAGGGTGTGCGCGCGTTCCCAGTCGTCCCAGGCCGCGTGGGCCTCCAGGGGGGCGGTGAGGACGTCGGCGAGGCGCACGGTGCGGGCCCACAGTCCGGCCGCGTGGGCCCGGCCCAGGGCCGAGGCCAGAGCGGTGCGGCGGTCGGCGAACCACTCGGCGGCGTGCGGCAGTCCGTCGGCCTCCCGCGCCTCGGCGGCCAGGGCGTCGGCGAGCCGGGCCACGGCCCGGGCCGCCTCGGCGGGGGGCTCCTCGGCGGTGAGGAGCTCGCCGGCCAGCAGCCGCCACAGCACGTGCAGGCGGTAGGCGCCGCGGGGTTCGGCCCGCAGCAGCCGGGCTTCGACCAGGCTCTCCAGCAGGGCTTCGGCGGCGGGTTCGGGCGTGCCGAACAGGGCGGCCGCGTCGGCGGTGGGGAAGGGGCCGGCGGGCAGCAGCCCGAGCAGCCGGAAGGCGCGCTTCAGCGGTGCGCCGGCCTCGTCGTACCCGGCGCGCAGGGCGGCGTCCAGGCCGGGCTGCGCGGAGCGGAGTTCGGCGAGCCGGTCGTGTTCGCCGGCCAGCCGGGCGGCGAGGGAGGCCACGCTCCAGTGCGGGCGGGCGGCCAGCCGGCCCGCGAGGGCCCGTACGGCCGACGGCAGCCGGCCGCAGGCGTCGACGACGGCGGCCGAGGCCGCCTCGGGCCCGTCGTCCTCGCCGTCGCGGCCCGAGGCGGCCAGCAGCAGCCGGCGGGCCTGGGCCGGGGCGGGGACGTCCAGCAGGTGCGCCCGGGTGACCGGGAGCGCCGGGGTCCGGCGGCAGGTCAGCAGCGCGGTGCTGCCGGGGGTCGCGGGCAGCAGGTGGCGGGCCTGCTCCGCGTCGGCCGCGTCGTCGAGCACGATCAGCATCCGGCGGCCCGGGGTGAGCCGGTCCAGGGTGCGGCGCAGCCCGTCGAGGTCGTCGGGCAGCGGCCCGGGGACCCCGCAGCGGAGCAGCAGCAGGGTGAGGGCGGCGGCGGGGGCGAGCGGTGCGCCGGTGTCGTCGCGCAGGGAGAGGAGGACCCGGCCGTCGGGGAAGAGGTCGCCGGCGTGGTGCGCGGCGGCCAGGGCGAGGGCGGTCTTGCCCACGCCGGCGGGACCGGTGAGCGCGACGCAGCCGCCCGCGGGGACGTCCCGCAGGAGCGTGCGCAGCGCGCCGAGCTCCTCGTCGCGTCCGGTGAACAGCGGGTCGGGCGGCGGGAGTTCACCGACCGGTCCGACGGCCGTGGGCAGCACGGGGTCCGGCCCGGCGGACGGTCCCGCGAAGGGCCCCGCGTACGGCCCTGCGGGTGCCGCGGCAAGCGCGGCGGCCGGTGCGGCCGTACCGGGTCCGCCCGCGGCCGCCGCGGACCGCGCCCGGTCCGGGTCCGCGCGGTGCGGTGCGGCGCCCGAGGGGCGCAGCAGTGCGGTGTCCCCGTCGAGGATGCGGCCGTGGAGCTGCTGCAGGGGCGGTCCCGGCTCGATCGCCAGTTCGTCGACGAGGGTGCGCCGCAGCCGGGCGAAGGCCTCCAGCGCGTCGGCCTGCCGGCCGGTGCGGTAGAGCGCCACCATCAGGTGGGCGTGGAACTCCTCGCGCATCGGCAGTTCGGCGGCCAGCGCCCGGAGTTCGCCGACGAGTTCGTGGTGGCGGCCCAGTTGCAGGTCGGCCCGGATGCGCTGCTCCAGTGCGGCCGTGCGCAGTTCGCCGAGGCGGATCGCGGTGCTGTCGAGCAGGGACCCGTGGGGGGTGTCGGACAGCAGCGGGCCGCGCCACAGCGCGAGCGCGCGGCGCTGGAGGTCGGCGGCGGCCCCGGCGTCCTGGCGGGCCATGGCGGCGCGGCCCCGGGCGTGCAGGTCCTCGAAGGCGGTGAGGTCCAGCCGGTCCGGGTCCAGCCGCATGAGGTAGCCGGGCGGCCGGGTGACCAGGCATTCGCGGCCCGCTTCGGGGTCGGCGGCGTGCAGGAGCTTGCGCAGCTGCGAGATGTAGACCTGGAGCGTGGTGGTCGCGGTGCGCGGCGGGTCCTCGCCCCACAGTTCGTCGATGAGGCTGCCCACGGACACGATCTCGTTGGGCCGTACGAGCAGCGTCGCGAGCACCACGCGGATCTTCGCCGCGCGGGGCGTGACGCGCTGCGCGCCCGGGCCGGCCGCGTCCACTTCCAGTGGCCCCAACACCCGAAATCGCATGCAGCCCCCGTTCCTCGGCACTCCGGTGGCACGGGTGGCGGCAGACTCCCCCAGCTGCCCGGCCCTGGTCACCCTAGGGCCGGGCGCACCCCCGGCTTCGGACAGCCGGACCCCTGATCCGGTGCCGGGCACCCTGCCCGGGACCCGCAAGCCATGCTTTAGGCGCCCCGTGGAGCATGCCGAGGCGTTGGCGGCAGGGGCGCCGGGCGTTCGGCAGTTGCCCCGGGTGCGCCAGAAGGGGGCTGACGTTGACTGGATTCGCTACGTTCACCGAGGTGCTCCGCGGCCGGGCCGCGGCACTCGGCGAGCGCGACGCTCACGTGTTCCTCGGTGACGCCCCGGGCGCCGCCGCCGAGCACCTCACGTACGGGGAGCTGGACCGGGCGGCCCGGGCCATCGCGGTGCGGCTGCGCGAGCACGGTGCGCTGCGGCAGCCGGTGCTGCTGCTGTACCCGCCGGGCCCCGGCTTCCTGAAGGCGTTCGCGGGCTGCCTGTACGCGGGTGCCGTCGCCGTTCCCGCCCCGCTCCCCGGTGACCGGGGCGAGCGGCTGCAGCGCGTGTCGGGGATCATCCGCGACACCGGCGCGCAGCTGGTGCTGACGGACTCCGCCAACGCCCCCGACGTGTCGCTGTGGCTCGCCATGGCGGGCCGGGGCGAGACGGTGTGCCTGGCCACCGACGTGGAGGAGGGGCTGGACGCCGACGCCTGGCAGCCGCCCCCCACGGGTCCGGAGGACCTGGCGTTCCTCCAGTACACCTCGGGTTCGACGTCCCGGCCGCGCGGTGTGATGGTCAGTCACCGCAACCTCCTCGCCAACATGGAGGCCATGCGCGGGGTCCTGGGCTCCACCGACCGGGACGTGTTCGGCAGCTGGCTGCCGCACTACCACGACATGGGGCTCATCTGCCATCTGCTGCACCCGCTGTGGCTGGGCACCTCGTCGGTGCAGATGTCCCCCACCGCGTTCGTCAAGCGGCCGGTGCGCTGGCTGCGTTCGATCGGCGAGTACGGGGTGACGATCGGCGGCGGCCCCAACTTCTGCTACGACCTGTGCCTGCGCCGGATCACGGACGAGCAGCTCGCCGGCCTGGACCTGAGCGGCTGGCGGCTGGCGATCAACGGCGCCGAGCCGGTGCGCCACCAGACCCTGGAGGCCTTCGCCGAGCGCTTCGCCGCGGCCGGTTTCCGGCGCGAGAGCCTCTTCCCGGCGTACGGGCTCGCCGAGGCCACGCTCGTCGTGTCCGGCGGCCCGCCGGGCCGCGGCCCGCGCACCCTGACCGTCGACGCGTCCGGTCTGGAGTACGACGAGCTGCGCCCGCCGCGGCCCGGCCGGCCGGTGCGGACCCTCGTCGGGAGCGGTACCGTACGCGGCTTCGACGTGCGGATCGTGGAGCCGGTGGTCGGCGGCGAGGTGCCGGAGGGCCGGGTCGGGGAGATCTGGGTGCGCGGCGACAGCGTCGCCCAGGGCTACTGGCGCCGTCCCACCGACACCGCCCGCACCTTCCAGGCGATGGTGGACGACGGGGACAGCGGCTTCCTGCGCACCGGGGACCTCGGGGTGGTCGACGGGGACGAGCTGTACGTCACCGGCCGCCTCAAGGAGATGATCATCCTCAACGGGCGCAACATCTATCCGCAGGACGTGGAGTGGGCGGTGCGCGAGACGGAGCCGTCCCTCGGGGCGGGCCAGGGCGCCGTGTTCACCGTGGACGCGGACCGCGAGCAGCTCGTCGTCGTGCACGAGGTGCGTCCCGAGAACGCGGACTGGGAGACGCTGCGCGCCCTGGCCCGGCGCATCCAGATCCTCATCGGCCAGGACTTCGACGTGCCCGCGGCCAACGTGCTCCTGGTGCGGCCCGGCACGCTGCGCCGCACCACCAGCGGCAAGATCCAGCGGACGCTGATCCGCAAGCTGTTCCTGGCGGGCGAGGTCAGCGGCGCGTACGAGGTCCTCGACCCGGCCGTGCAGGCCCTGGTCCGTCCGCGCGACACGCTGCTCGGCAACGACCTGCTGCGGCCCTCCGCCCGCGCCGCCGCGGAGACGGCGTGGTGAGCGCCGTCGCCGTCGCCGCCGGACCGGCCCCGCGGGCGCCGGTGCGGCGGCCCGCGCCGTCTCCGGAGTCGACGAGCGGCCGGGTCCGGGCCGCCGCGCTGGAGGCCCTGCTCGGCGACCCGGCCGCGCCCGGCAACCCGGCCGGGCACCGCGCGCTGCTCGCGTCCGACCAGGCGGCCGCGCTGTCGCCGGAGGCGGAGGGGCTGCTCGACGACTTCGGGATGCACCGCGAGTTCGTCCCGCGCGAGCTCGGCGGCCGCTTCGACTCCGCCGAGGGCCTGCTGCGGGTGATGCGTCCGGTGTTCCGCCGGGACGTGTCCCTCGGCATGGGCTACGGCATGACCACCTTCATGGCCGCCTCCGACGTGTGGATGCGCGGCAGCGAGGAGCAGCGGTCGTGGCTGGGCGGCCTGCTGCTGGGCGGGTCGAAGGCGGCCATCGCCCAGCACGAGACCGCGCACACCAACGACTTCGTCCGCAACCAGATCTCGGCGGAGCTGCGCCCCGGTGGCGGCCTGTCGCTCACCGGGGCGAAGCCGGTGGTCAACAACCTGCACCGGGCCGACGCGCTGGTGCTGTTCTGCCGTACCGGCGACCACTTCCCCGGCGGGACGCAGAGCGCCCTGCTGCTGGACCCGCGCACCCTGCCCGCCGGCCGCTACCGCACCGAGCGGCGGCCGGCCGCGGTGGGGCTGCGGTCCTGCTTCTTCTCGGGCGTGCGCTTCGACGACTGCCCGGTGCCCGCCGACGCCCTGCTGGGCGCGCCCGGCAGCGGGGTGGCGACCTCGCTGCAGTCGTTCCAGATGAGCCGCACGCTGATGGCCTCCCTGTCGGTGGCCGCCGTGGACACGAGCCTGCGCACGGCCGTGCTGGTGGACCGTCAGCGGGGGCCCGGCGCGGCCGGCACGGCGCCGGTGGACCCGCAGCACACCGCGAACACGCTGACCGGCGCGTTCGTGAACCTGCTGCTGTACGACTGCCTGGCGGTCGTGGCCACTCGGGCGCTGCACCTGCTGCCGGCCGAGACGAGCGTGTACTCGGCGGCCGTGAAGCTGCTGCTGCCGCGGGTGCTGATCGAGACGATGTACGACCTGTCGACGGTCCTGGGCTCGCAGCTGTACACGCGGGAGGGCACGGTCGGCGTGCTGCAGAAGCACATCCGGGACGTGCCGGTGATCAGCCTCGGCCACGCGGGGACGGTCGCCTGCCAGGCGACGGTGATCCCGCAGCTGAAGCAGCTGGCGGGCCGCTCCTGGTTCGCCGAGGAGGAGGCCCCGGCCGCGCTGTTCCAGCCGGACGCGCCCCTGCCGGCGTTCCGTTACGACGCGCTCGCGCTGGCCAGCGGACGCGACAGCCTCAGCGCCTCGCTGCTGGCCGCCGCCGCGGAGCCGCCGGGCCGCGACCCGGTGGAGCGGGCCCTGCACACGATGACGCTGCACCTCGTCGAGGAGCTGCGGGACCTGCGCCGGCGGGTGCTCGCGCTGCCTCCGCTGGACGGCGGGACGCCGGTGGGTCCGGCGTGGTTCGCGCTGACGGACCGCTACGTGCTGGTCCTCGCGGCCGCGGCCGTGCTCGGCGTCCGCCGGCACAACCGGCACGGCCTCGACCCGTTCCTGGCCGATCCGGCCTGGGCGGCGGCCGCCCTGCACCGCATCACGTCCAGACTGGGCGCCGCGCCCGTGGAGCTGCCCCCCGAGTGCCTGGCGCGCGTCCACCAGGAGGTGCTGGCCCGCTTCGGGGACCGGCGCAGCTACGACCTGCACAACACCCCGCTTCCCGGCTGACGGGCGACGGCCCCGACCACCGCTTCCCCCTTAGCCCGCACGCAAGGAGTCCAGGGATGTCCCTGTCCGTGTCGCCGCACAGCGCGGCCCCGCTGCACCACTGGCTGACCGACCGCCTCGCCGTCTACCTCGACCGGCTGCCGGACAGCATCGACCCCACCGTGCCGCTCGCCGAGTACGGCATGGACTCGGTGGGGGCGCTGAGCCTGTGCGGGGACATCGAGGACACGTTCCGCATCGCCGTGGACCCGTCGCTGGCCTGGGACCACCCGACGGTCGTCGCGCTGGTCGCCTACCTCGGCGGGCGGGGCGTGACGGTTCCGGCCGCGGGGGTCTCCCGGTGAGCTCCCGCGCCGTCGCCCTGGTCGGGCTGGACTGCGTCTTCCCGGGCGCGCCGGGCCCCGACGCCTACTGGGACCTCTTGATGCGCGGCGGTGACGCGACCGGTGAGCAGCCCGGCCCGCGCAGGTTCGGGCCCGGGTACGAGACGCCGGTGCGCGGCGGTTTCATCGACGACGCCGACGTGTTCGACAACGACTTCTTCACCGTGTCGCCGCGCGAGGCGGCGGCGATGGACCCGCAGCAGCGGCTGCTGCTGCAGTGCGCGTGGCGGGCCCTGGAGGACTCGGGGCGCTCCCCGCGGTCCCTTGCGGGCGGTGACACCGGGGTGTTCGTCGGCATGATGGGCAGCGAGTGGGGCCAGCTGCACCTGGGCGACTACGGGCGCGTGACGCCGCAGCTGGGTGCCGGGTCCAGCGCCGGCATGGCCGCGAACCGCATCTCGTACCACCTCGACCTGAAGGGGCCGAGCCTGTCCGTGGACACGGCCTGCTCGTCCTCGCTGGTCGCCGTGCACCTGGCGGTGAACTCGCTGCTGTCCGGGGAGTGCGGGACGGCGCTGGCCGGCGGGGTCAACCTGGTGCTGACGCCGGCGCTGGGGCTGGTGTACGCGCAGATGGGGCTGGCTTCGCCGGACGGCCGGTGCCGGCCGTTCAGCGCCGACGCCAACGGCATCGCGCGCAGTGACGGCGTGGGGGTGGTGGTGCTGCGGCGGCTGGAGGACGCGCTCGCCGACGGGCAGCGGGTCTACGCCGTCGTCCGGGGCACGGCCGTCAACCAGGACGGGCGCAGCAACGGCGTCACCGCGCCGAACCGGCACTCGCAGCGGGAGGTCGTCGCGGCCGCGTACCGGCGGGCCGGGGTCACCCCCGACCAAGTGCGGTTCGTCGAGGCCCACGGCACGGGTACGGCGCTCGGCGACGTCATCGAGTGCGGGGCGCTGGGCGAGGTGCACGACGTGCCGCGCGCGGAGCCGTGCGCGATCGGCTCCGTCAAGGGCAATCTGGGGCACACGGAGGGGGCTTCGGGCATCGCCGGGCTGATCAAGGTGGCGCTCGCGCTGCACCACCGGATCGTGCCCGCGAGCCGGTACGCGGACCGGGAGAACCCGCAGCTGCGGCTCGCCGAGCGGGGGCTGGCCCTGCTGAAGGCTCCGGTGCGGCTGCCGGCCGGCGAGGTCGTGGCGGGCGTGAGCAGTTTCGGCATGGGCGGGACCAACGCGCACGCGGTGCTCGCGGCGGCGCCCCGTACGGCCCGCACGGGACGCCGCCGGGCGGCGGCCGCGCCGGCCGGGGTGTTCACGCTGTCGGCCGACACCCCCGAGGCGCTGCGCCGCAACCTGGCCGCGCAGGCGGAGGCGGTGGCCGCCCGCCCGCGCGGGGACGCCGCGGCGCTGTGCTGGACCAGCAACCGGGTCAAGACCGGGCTGCCCTACCGGGCGGCGTTCACCGCGACGGACACGGTCGAGCTGGCGGCGGCGCTGCGCGCGGCGGCCGAGGACGGGCGGCTGGCCGCCGGGATCGCCGACCGGGCCTGGCGTCCGCCGGTCATCGGGTTCCTCTTCACCGGCCAGGGCGTCCAGGAGCCGGGGATGACGGCCGCCCTGTACCGGCAGTCTCCGCTGTACCGGCGCTCGCTGGACGAGGCCGACGCGGCGCTCGCCCCGCACCTGGGCCGTTCGGTGCGCGACCTGGTCCTCGGCGGGGATCCGGACCTGCACCGGACCCGCTGGGCGCAGCCTGCCCTGTTCGCGGTCGGCCACGCGCTGGCGGCCACGCTGGGCGGCCTCGGCGCGGGGCCGCACGTCGTGCTCGGGCACAGCGTCGGGGAGTTCGCGGCGGCCGTGACCGCCGGGGTGCTCACCCTGGAGGAGGCGGCCCGGCTGGTCGCGGAGCGGGCCCGGCTGATGGACGCGCTGCCGGAGGGCGGCGGCATGCTGTCGGTGCGGGCGGGGCGGGAGGCGGTCGAGGAGTTCCTCGGCCGCGGGACGGGGGTGTCGCTCGCGGCGGTCAACGGCCCGCGGAACACCGTTCTGTCGGGTGGGGTGGCGGAGCTGGAGCGGGTCGCCGGGGTGCTGCGCGGGCGGGGTACGCACTGCCGTGCGGTCGGCGTCTCGCACGCCTTCCACTCGCCGCTGATGGATCCCGTGCTGGAGCCGCTGGCCGCGGCCGCCGCGGGGATCACGCCCGCCGCGCCGCGCATCCCCGTCGCCTCCACCCGGTACGGGCGGCTGCTGGCCGACGAGCCGATGGACGGCGCCTACTGGGCGGCGCAGGCGGCGGGGCCGGTGCTGTTCGCGGACGCGCTGGCCGACCTGGTGGCGCGGACCGCCCCGACCGCGCTCGTGGAGATCGGCCCGGCGCCGCAGCTGATCCAGCTGGCGGGACGGTCCGGGCTGGCCGACGGGATCCGGCTGCTGCATCCGTCGCCGGGCCGGGACGCTACGGCCCGCGACCTGGCCGAGACCGTCGCCGCGCTGTACCGGTCCGGGCTGGAGCCGCAGTGGGACGAGCTGTACGAGCCCGTCTGGCGGACCACCGAGCGGCTTCCCCCGTACGCCTTCTCCGCCGAGCACCGGTTCTGGCACGCCGCGGCGGCCCGCCCGCAGGTGCCCTCGGGCCCGGCCGCGGCCCCGGCGGCGGCCCCGGCGGCGACCCCGGCGACTTCGGCCGGGGCGGCCGCCGGACCGGTGCCGGCCGCGGCGGAGGGCGGCGGAAGCGACGGGTCCGCGGACCCGGTGCTGGCCGCCGTCGTGGGGGCCGTGGTGGAGGTGGGGGACTACGCGCCCGAACGGGTCGACCGGAACTCCAGGTTCTATGAGGACCTCGGCTTCGACTCTGTAATGATCATGCAACTCAAGGACCGGATCGAGACCTCGCTGCCGCAGGCCGGCGGCATCGCGGTGCAGCAACTCCTGCCCGCGCTGCGCTCGGTGGGCACCCTGGCCGACTTCGTCGGCGAGTGGATCAGTGTGGGGGTACGACCGTGACACAAGTGACCGAGACCGCCCTGTACGTCGTGGGCACGGGCACCGCCCTGCCCGGCGACCCGGTGGACAACACCACGCTGGGCAAGGTGTTCGGGATCAGCGAGGAGTGGATCGACCTCTTCGTGGGGACGCGCAGCCGCCACTTCTGCTGGGACCTGGGCACCGGCACCCTCACCCACAGCCTCGCCGACCTGTGCGCCGAGGCCGCCGGGCGCGCCCTGGCGGGCTCCGGACTCGCCCCCGCCGACCTCGACTTCCTGATCCTGGCCACCGCCACGCCCGACACCCTGCTGCCCACCACCGCGACGGTGGTGGCCGACCGGCTGGGCCTCAGCCACCTGCCCGCCTTCCAGCTGCAGGCGGGCTGCTCGGGCGCCGTGCAGGCGCTGGACGTGGCCCGCGCACTGCTCGCGGGCGGCCACCGTGCGGGCCTCGTCGTCGGCGGGGACGTCACCGACCGGTTCCTGGACCCCGGCCGCGAGGCGGTCAGCCTGCCCACCGAGGAGCTCGTCAACTACGTGCTGTTCGGCGACGGGGCGGGCGCGGCCGTGGTGGCCTCGGAGCCCGTCGGCGAGGCCATCGCCGTACGCGGTCTGCTGCACCGTTTCACCGGGCGGGGCCGCGCCCCCGGCCAGATCGTCGACTGGCAGGGCGTGGCCCGCCACAGCTCGGGCCGGCAGATGCTGTTCGAGGACTACAAGGCCATCGAGGAGAGCGTCCCCGCCATGGCCTCGGAGATCTTCTGGGAGCTGCTGACCTCCTCCGGCTGGTGCCGCGAGGACCTCGACTACGTCCTGCCCCCGCAGCTCTCGGGCCGGATGACGGCCCGGATCACCGAGCACCTGGACGTACCGGAGCTGCGTGAGGTGTCCTGCGTGGCCGACACCGGGAACACCGGCAACGCCCTGCCGCTGATCCAGCTCGACCGGCTCGCCGGGGAGCTGGGCGACGGCGAGCGGGCGCTGGCCGTGGTGGTCGAGTCCAGCAAGTGGATCAAGGGCGGCCTGGCGCTGGAGCGGGTCCCGGAGACGGACGGCACCGGATGACCGCCTCCCCCGCCTCCCCCGCCACCGCCGCCACCGCCGCCACCGTGCCCGCGGGTCCCGCGGCGCCCCCCGACCCGGTGCGGGAGCTGCGCGCCCTGCGCCGGGCGGGCCGGCTCGCCGCGCAATGGCCCCGCGTCGCTCCGCTGCTGGCCGAGCTGACCGACCACGGGGACCGGGAGCCCGAGGCCGTCCGCACCGACCTGGTGCGGGCCGGCCGGGTCCTCGCCGCGGTCCCGGCCGACGACGTCCTCGCCCACCACCCGGACACCCCCCGGGTCACGGTGGCCGTCACCGGGCACTCCACCCTGGTCCAGCTCACCGACCCGCTGGTCGCCGAGCTGGCCCGGCACGGGCTGCTCCCCCAGGTGCTGTCCGGGGACCACGGCGCCTACCTGCGCGACCTGCTCGACGGCGGCGAACTGCGCCGCCGGCGGCCCGACCTGACGCTGTGCGTGCTCGACGCGGGTGCCGTCTTCGACGAGCTCCCGGAGCCGTGGACCTGGCAGGACGCGGAGGCCGGCTGCGCCCGGCTGCTGGAGCGGCTGCGCGCGGTCGCCGCCGCGCACGCCGCGGACCCCGCGGGTCCGCTCGTCCTGAACACCCTGCCCCTGCCCCGGATCCGGCTCCAGCAGCTCGTCGGTCAGCGGGAGCGGGCCCTGCTCGCGGCGGTGTGGCGGGAGTTCAACGCCCGGCTGCTGCGGCTGGCCGCCGAGCACCCGACGGTGGCCGTGGTCGACCTGGAGCCGCTGATCGCCGACGGCGGCCCGGCCGCCGACCCGCGCCTGGCCCTGTACACGCACGCCCCGTACACCGAGCAGCTGCTCGCCGCCTACGCCCGGGAGGCCGTGCACGTGCTGCGCGCCCACCGGGGCATGACCCGCAAGTGCCTGGTCCTGGACCTGGACGACACCCTGTGGGCGGGGATCCTCGGCGACGACGGCCCCGAGGGGATCACCGCCGCCGCCGGCACCCTGGCCGGGGAGCCGCACGCGGCCCTGCAGCGGACCGCGCGGCAGCTCGCCGCCCAGGGGGTGCTGCTCGCGATCAGCAGCAAGAACGATTCCGCTCCGGTCCTCGGGGTGCTCCGCGACCACCCGGACATGGTGCTGCGCGAGCGGGACTTCGTACGCGTCCACGCCAACTGGGAGCCCAAGGACGGGAATCTGCGGGACATCGCCGCCGCGCTCGGCATCGGCGCCGACGCGCTGGTCTTCGCCGACGACTCCCCCGCCGAGCGCGCCCTGGTGCGGGCCCGGCTGCCCGCCGCCGCCGTGGTGCCGCTGGGCACGGAACCGGCCCTGCACGTCACCCGGCTGCTGGCCGACGGCTGGTTCGACACCCCCCGGCTGACCGGCGACGACCTCGCCCGGACCGCCCGCTACCACGAGGCGGCCGCCCGCGCGGAGCTGGAGCACGGCAGCGGATCGTACGAGGAGTACCTGCGCGGTCTGGGCGTCCGCGTCCGGATCGCGCCGCCGCGGCCGCACGAGCGGGACCGGATCGTCCAGCTGTCGCTGCGCACCAACCAGTTCAACCTGACCGGCGAGCGGCTCGGCGCGGAGCGCGTCGCCGCCCTCGCCGCCGACCGGGCGGGCCTGCTGCTCGGGGTGCACGTCGGCGACCGGTTCGGCGACAGCGGCCTGGCGGGCGCGGTCCTCGGCCGGTACGCGGACGACGGGCTGCACCTGGACGGCTTCTGGCTCAGCTGCCGGGTGTTCGCGCGCGGGGTCGAGCAGGCCGTCCTCGCGACCCTGCTGGCGCACGCGGCCGCCCGCGGCCTGCCGGCCGTGCACGCCCGCTACCGGCCGACCGCCAAGAACGGCAGGGCGGCCGGCTTCTACCCCTCACTGGGCTTCACCGAGACCGCCGGGGACCCCGACGGCTCGCTGCACTACCGCCACGACCTGGCGCAGCTGCCCCCCGTACCCGACCACCTGACCACCGATCCGCGCCTCGGAGGGGACGACGATGAGCCTGCCTGAACCACCCGCTGATCTTCCGGGCTTCCTCGCCCTGATCGGCGACGAACTGGGACTGGAGCTGACCGAGGAGCAGGCCCGCGCCGACCTGGACGCCCTGCCGTCCTGGGACTCCGTGCACCTGCTCCGGCTGGTCATGCTGATCGAGCAGGAGACGGGGAGCCGCGTGCCCGTCTCCGCCGTGCTGCGGGCCCGCAGCATCGCGCAGATCCACACCGAGGTCCTGGCCGCTGCCGGCGCCCGGCCCGTGCCCCGGGGCGGTGCGCTGTGAACGCTGCGGCGTCCCTGCCGCCGGGCGAGCCGATCGCGGTGCGCGCCGAGGGCACCGACTGGGAGGCGGTCCGCGCGGACCTGCGCGCCCACGGGACGGCCCTGGTGCACGGCACCCTCGCGGACTGGCGTCCCCGGGACCCCGACGGGCCCGCGCTGCGCGCCGTGCTGGGCCGCGACTGGGCCCGCTACAGCGGCATGGCGCACGAGGACATCCGGGAGCGGTACGCGGCCTCGCGCCGGCTCCTCAAGCACGCGGCCGCGGCGGCCCTGCACGCCGACGCGGCGGACCTCGAACTCACCTACGGGCCCACCGGGCGGCCGTACCTGCGCGGCTGCGACCAGATCGACATCAGCCTCAGCCACACCGGGGACCTGCTGCTGGTGGGCCTGACGACGCGCGGGCTCGTCGGTGTCGACGCGGAGCTCGCGGACCGCCAGATCTACAGCAAGGGCCTGGACCGGCACATCTGCACCCCGGCCGAGCGCCTGCACCTCACCGGGCTGGACCCGGCGGACCGCAATCCGCGACTGGTGCGGCTGTGGACCCTGAAGGAGGCCTACAGCAAGGCCATCGGGCAGGGCATGCAGTTCCGGTTCACCGAGTTCGGCTTCGGGCCGGACGACCGACCGGCCCGCGTGCACCGGCCGGACGGCACGCCCGGGTCGGGCACCGAGTGGGCCTTCCGCACGTACGGCCTCGACGTCGGCGGCGTCGCGTTCTGCGTCAGCGCGGCCGTGTACGACGCGGGGCTGGGCCGGACCCTGGACACCGAGATCACCACGATGCTCGACTCCGAGGCCGCCGAGGCCCTGGGGCTGGCGCTGCGGGCCGCCGCCCGCTGACTCCGGTCAGTGGTCCTCGACGACCACGGTGGTCGCCTCCACGACGGTGCGGCCGGCCTGGGTGAGGGTCAGGGTGAGGGGTGCGGTGCGCCGGCCCGCGGCGTCCCGTCCCGGTCTGCCGGTCACCGCGGCGCAGCGCAGCGGCAGGTCGGCCTCGGCGTATCCGCGGACGTGGACCTGGAGCGAGGCGAGGGCACTGCGCCCGGGTTCGAGGCAGTGGCCGCGTCCCACGGCCAGCAGGGAGGTCTGGCGCAGGGATTCCAGCAGCGCCGGCGCGGGCACGTGGCCGTCGCGCGCGGCGCTCCCGCCGAGCCAGTGCGGGGGCACGGACACCCCGACGGACAGCCGGCCGTCGCGGGGTCCGGAGGGGCCGTGCAGCAGGACGTTGGCCGGATCGCGGCGCCCCACCTCCTCGGCGTCGACCGGGGCGCCGGCGGGGGCCGGGCGGTCCTCTCCGGCGGCCGAGGAGAGCGCGGCCAGCCGGCTGTGCTCGCGGTGGTTGCGGTGCACCATCGGGGCGAGGAAGACCAGGTTCGCGGTGCCCGTGCCGCAGGGCACGTCGTCGATCTCCAGGGCGGTGCGGAACTCCAGTGCGCGGGGCACCCCGTCGATGACCTTGTCGGGGCGGACGCTCATCGTGGTGGCCAGCCGCGCGGGCGCGGCCCCGGGCCGGGTGCGCCACGGTCCGATGTCACCGGTCTCGATGCCCACCCGGTAGAAGATGCCCGTGCGGTTCCCGGGCACCCGGAAGTGGGTGCGGCCGATGAACTCGCCGACCTCGCGGAGCATGTCGGCCGCCGCCACCACGTCGTGGAAGTGCGCCGGGCCGTCGTCGAACAGCGGGTGGCCGGAGGTCAGGTCGCCCAGCAGGACGAACTCCTCCGCCACGGGCGGCGCGGCGGCACCGCCGTGCCGCTCCCAGGGCTGCGGACGGTGCACCAGGTGCCGCGCGGCGGCCCTGGCGGCAGTCGGTCCCGCGGCGATGACGGCGGTGTCCATGGCTGGCCCTCCCTCCGGCCCCGCCGGGTGCCGGGGCCGCAGGGACCAGGCTGCCGGGGGTCCGGCGGAGGGAACCAGCCGTGGAAGCTGGCAGGTTGCTGTCCGTCAGCTAGTACCCAGCCCGGCGGCCTCTCCCGCGGCCTCTCCCGCGGCCTCTCCCGAGGGGGAGAAGTCGGCGCCGAGGAGCCCGTAGAGCGCGACGTTGACCCCGGTCTGGAACCTGCTGGTGGACTCCATCTCCTCCATGATCCGGGCGATGTGGCGGCGGCAGGTGCGCACCGACATGCCGAGCCGGCGGGCCACCATCTCGTCCTTGTGGCCCTGTGCCATGAGCCGGATGATCGACCGCTTGAGGTCGTCGGCGATGTCGGTGGCGTCCTCCTCCCCCGGGGTGAACGGCGCGGCCCCCGCCCACATGTGGTCGTAGACCTTGCACAGGAAGGCGACGAGCGTGGGCTCGCGGACCACGATCGCGCCCGGGGAGCGGCCCTCCACGTGCTGCTCGGGCAGGAAGGCGACCTCGCGGTCGTAGATGAGCATCCGGTCGACCAGTTCGTCCGTGGTGCGCACGTCGGCGCCCTCGGCCGTGACCGCGCGCACGTAGTCGGTCGTCGCCAGGTCGCTGCGGACGGTGTGCTGGTACAGGTGCCGGACGTGCACGCCGCGGTGCAGCCGGTCGAGGGTCAGCGGCAGGGCCGTCTCCATGGCGCCGGGCCGGCGTGATCCCCCCGGCTGGGAGGTCAGCAGCTCGACGCGGCAGCGCGTGCCCCAGTCGTCCAGCATCGCCTGGAGCACTCCCACGTCACTGATGACGTCGAACGCCTCCGCCTGATTGCGCCTGCGGCGGGTCTCGAAGTAGGCGGGCAGCAGTCCCAGCATCTGCGTCTTGACGCTGCTCACCGCCTGCTGCATCTCGCGGATCTCGGCCTCGGCCGGGCCCACCAGATCCGCCGCCGCCGCGTCCGGGCTCACCGGGACCAGCTCGTCCGGCCGGCCGGGCATCGGCCGGAGCAGGCGGAGCGTGGTGAGCGCCTCCTCCACCCGGCCGGCCTCCTGCTCCGTCACCCCCAGAGCGGACGCGATCTCCGAACGGACGAAACGCCCCAACAGGACGGCGTGCTGGTAGGCGGACGCGCTCGCGTCGTCCAACTCGCCGAACTCGGACCCGTGTAGGGAACTCCCCGACATCCCGTTTGACACCCCCATGTGCTGACAGGACTTGCTGCCAGGCAACTTTACGCCTGCCCTTTTGGCTTGGACCGGCCGTGACTGCTGGTCAGGATGTTCCTGCAAACGAAAGTTGTCGACACGGGGGTTAGACATGAGCAGCGCATCCATCCGAAATGCCACAACCGCCATCGTTCTCGCGTTCGGCGTATGGGGTATGGCCTGGACCAATGCGGCCCAGGCGTCCGAGGCAGTTACCAAGATCACGGTGACCGCGCCGAAGAACCTCGCCGACCTGCGCGTGAGCGAGGCGGTCGTCAACTGCCCGATGGACGACCGCTGGGAGCTCACCTGCCCCTGAACCTCATCCTTTAGCAGGCCACAAGCGCGCGGGGGCATGATCTGGGGCACGGGCTCCCGGATCCCCCGCCGGTAGAGCCGGACCGTTCGCCCCGCCGGTTTTCGGAAAAGTTTTTCCGAAAACCGGCGGGGCTTCGGCGTGAATAGGCCAAGGGGATATGCAAAACATACCGCCCGTATCACTTGCATCCGGCGGTGGTCAGCGGATATTGGCGCTCATCCCGACGACGTGTGCGACCTGGGTCCGGGAATTCATCCCGAGCTTCTTGAAGATGCGGCTCATATACGTCTCAACGGTCTTCACGCTGATGTCCAGCCGGGCCGCTATCTGCTGGTTCGTACGCCCTTCTCCCACGAGCCCGGTGACGATGCGCTCCCGCTCGCTGAGCAGGGACAGCCGGCTCGCGTCGTGGGGCCCTCCCACGTGCACCCCGGTGCGGTGCTCCGCCTCCCGGGCTGCGGCCGCGAGAGCGGGCACGGCGGTCTGTTCCGCGAGCGCGGCCGCCAGCCGGATGCGCGCCCGCGCCCCCGCGGCGTCCCCGGCGGCCAGCGCGGCCTCCGCGAGTCCCAGGGCCAGCAGCCCCGCCAGATGCGCCTGCCCGTACTCCAGGGCCGCCGCCAGGCCCCGCTCCACGTGCCGGCCCGCCCGCTCGGGCTCGCCCAGCCCGGTTTCGGCCGCCCCCAGCCAGCGCAGCGCCTCCAGGTGCGCGGCCCGCTCCGGCTCCCCGGTCCGCGCCAGCAGCGCGTGCGCCGCGTCCGCCGCGGCCCGGGCCGGTTCGACGTCACCGGCCGCCGCGCAGGCGGCGGCGAGCAGCGCGTACGCGTGCGCCCGCGCCCCGGGATCGTCCGCCGGGGCCGTCCGCAGGGCCTGCTCGGCCGCCGCGCGGGCCTCTCCCGGGTCCGCCCCGGCCGCCGGCTCCAGGGCCAGCGCCGCCCGTTCCGCTTCGGCGGCGGGACCCCCCGGGGGCAGGCCCCCGTCCCCGTCGAGCACCGACCGGGCCCGCGCGTGGCGGCCGCTCCAGCGCAGGGCTCGGGCCTGCCACACCGCCGTGTCGGTCCGGCCGCCGGGCAGCCGGTCCTCGTGCGAGCGCGGTCCGGTCTCCTCGTAGCCGCGCACCGCCTCCTCCAGCCGGCCCGACAGCGCCAGCGCCTTGTTGAGCAGCAGGCGGACCTCCACCGGTACCGGGCCGGTGGCCATCACCCGGCGCAGGGCGGCGGCGGAGCGCGCGGGCCGGGTGTACAGGCCCTCGCGGGCGCTCAGCGCCAGGGCCCGGACGTCCTCCAGGCCGATCCCGGCGGCGTGTTCGAGGTGCGCGGCCAGCGTCCGGCGGGCCGCGGCGGCCCCGGCGTCCTCGTCCCGCGGAGCGTCCCCCGGGGCTTCCCCCGGGGCGTCCTGCGGGCCGGCCGGGGTACCGGCCCCCGCCCTCAGCGCGTCCACGGCGCGCCCCAGCGCCGCACTGCGCCAGCCGGCCCCCGAGGCGTGGTGGACCAGCGCCCGTACCGCCGGACGGACGAAGCGGAACCGCGTTCCGGCCGCGCCGTCGGGCCGGACCAGCCCCTCGCCGTGCAGTTCGTCCAGCCCGGCCAGCGCCTGCTCCAGCGGCACGCCCGCGGTGCGGGCGAGCGCGGCGGCGGTGAACGGGTCGCCGAGCAGGGCGGCGGCGCAGGCGCAGCGCCAGCCCAGCGACGACAGCGTGTGCAGGTCGATCGAGTCGGGCGCGAGCACCGGCGGTACGCCCGTGGCCAGTTCGGCCGTCGCGTGGAAGGACGGGCCCGGCCCGGCGCCCCGGGCCAGGGCGTGCAGCAGCCCCGGCACCCCCGCCGCGTCGCGCAGCACCAGCTCGGCGGCGAGCGGCGGCGTCCCGGGCGGCAGCAGGGCGCGGGCGTCGGCCGGGGGCAGCGGGCCCAGGGCGAGGTGGCGGACGCCGGGCGCGTCGTACGGGACGGCCGCCAGGTGGCGGCCCCCGGGCACGGAGCGGTGCGCGAAGACGGTCAGCACGGAGCCCGTCGGCGGATGCCGGACCAGGTGGTCGAGCAGGTCGAGGACCTCGGGGCCGGCCCGGTGCACGTCGTCCAGGACCAGCAGGGTCCCGCGCTCCCCCAGCAGCCCCAGCAGGAAGCGCAGGGCGCGGACCACCGCGCCGGGGTCGGGCTTCTCACCGGCGCCCGGCAGGGTGGCGAGGGCCGGGAACACCGGCGCGAGCGCACGGGTGCGCGCCTCGCCGAGCCGCTCGAACAACGTGCCGTCGGCGCGGGCCAGATGGTCGTCCAGGGCGTCGGCCACCACCGCGAAGGGCCGGCTCCGGCCCGCCCTGGGCATCCGCCCGGACGCCACCGTCCACCCCTCCTTGTGCGCGGTGGCGGCCAGTTGCCGCAGCAGCCGGCTCTTGCCGCTCCACGGCTCGCCGGTCAGCCGGACGAACCGGGGCCCCTCACCGGCCAGCCGCAGCTCGCGGTAGAGGACCGCGAGGTCCCTCGTCCGGGCCGCTGTCAAAGGTTGCTGCTGGTCAGGCAACGTAATCCCCCTCGTGTGCGCTTTCCCCCTCCGGCAGCCTCGCGGACGGGCGTCACCGCGCACAGGGCCGCCGGACCGTCACTACCTGCATGTCAACTACTGCGGAGGGCCACCCGCGGGACGGGTGCCGGGTGTCGGGGTGTTCCCTGACGGGCCGTCCGGGACGGCCGCCCGGGGACCGCCGCGACCTGCGGAAAAGGGGAGAAGCACCGACTGGTGGGGGCCGGGCCGGCGCGGCGACGATCGGGGCATGTCCGCCCGTACACGTCTCGGTTACGCCTCCGGCTCCCTGGTCACCGGAGCCTTCAACACGCTGCCCGGTCTGCTCCTGCTGCCCTACCTCACCGACACCCTCGGCGTCGGCGCCGCCGCGGCGGGGGCCGTCGTCCTGGTGCCCAAGGTCTGGGACGTGCTGCTCACCCCGTACGCGGGGCGGATCAGCGACCGGACCCGCGGCCGGTGGGGCCCGCGCCGGGGCCACGTCCTGGGCGGCGGCCTCGGTGTGGCCGCGGCCTTCGCCCTGATGTTCGCGGGGGCCGCGCGCGGGTCGGCGGGGGCGCTGTGGGCCGCCGCGGGCTTCCTGCTGACGGCGACCGCGTTCGCGTTCTTCCAGGTGGCGTACGCCGCCCTGCCCGCCGAGATCGCCACGAGCGCACGGGACCGGGTGCGGCTGGTGGGGGGCCGGGTGGCCGGCATCGCCGTCGCCGCCCTGGTCGCCGGATCGGCCGCGCCCGCCGTCGTCGAGGCGGGCGGCGGGGGCCTGTCCGGGCACCGCTGGGCCGGGCTGTTCGGCGCCCTCGTCGTCGCCGTCGGGACGCTCGGGGTGTTCTTCGGGACCTCCGGCGGGTGGCCGCGCAGTGGCGCCGTCCGCCCGGATCGCGGGGCGGGCGCGAGTTCGCGGACACCCCGTGGGGCCACCGCGCCCGGCACGCCGGGCGGCGCCGGGCCCCGCGCCTGGTTCGCCGTGCTCCGCGCCGACCCGCACTTCGCCGCGCTGCTGCGCGGGGCGATGGTCCTCGTCGTCGGCACCGGGGTGCTGCTGGCCGGCTGCCCCTACTACGCCGAACACGTCCTGGGGCGGCCCGCGATGACCGGGGTGCTGGTCGCCGCGTTCGTCCTGCCGAACCTGTTCACCACGGCCCTGTGGTCCCGCGTGGCCGCCCGGCACGGCCACCGGCGGGTGCTCGTCCTGTCCTGCGCCCTGTTCGCCGGGGGCGCCCTGCTGCTGCCGGCCGCGCCCGTCATGCCGGCGTTCTGGGCGCCGGTGGCGCTCCTCGTCGTCGGCACCGGGCACGCGGGGCAGTTGCTGTTCCTCTACGCGATGCTCGCCGAGTGCGCGGCCGGGGACGCCGTCCGCACCGGGCGCAGCCGGGCCGGGGCGATGTCGGGCCTGTTCAGCGCCGGGGAGGCGCTGGGCATGGCCGTCGGGCCGTTCCTGATGGGGCTGGTGCTGCAGGCGTCCGGCTACGTCTCCTCCGACACCGGGCACGCCACCGGCCAGGACTCCGGCACCGCCTGGGGCGTCCTGGCGGGGATGGGGCTGCTCCCGGCGCTGGCCGCGGCGGCCGGACTCGTCCTGCTGCGCGGCTTCCGGCCCGCGGCCGAGACGGTGCCGGCCGACACGGCGCCCGCCGGCCCGGTGCGGGCGGTGGCCGGGGCGGGGTTCACGCCAGCCGGGGGAAGGCCGCCGGTTCGGGCGTGACGAGCACGGGCACCGCTCCGCCCCGGTCGCGCAGCAGCTCGACCGGGGCGGCGCCGTCCGCGACGACCGTGCCGATCTCCGCGGCGAACCGCCCGTACGGGTGGGTGCGCAGCGCGGCCAGGACACCGGGGACGGCGTCCGGCGCGACGAGCAGGCACAGGCAGCTCTCGCTGGAGGCGTGCAGCGGGTCGACGGCCATGGCCTCCAGGGCCATCCGGGCCTCGTACTGCACGGGCAGCGCGCTCTCCTCGACGCGCAGGGTGTGGCCCAGTTCGCGGGCGTACGCGTGCAGCGCGGCGGCGAGGCCGCCGCGCGCCACGGTGCGTACGGCCCGGATCCCGTCGCCGGACGCGGCCGCGCGGGCCCGTTCGAGCAGTCCGGCCAGCGGCGCGCAGCCGCTGGGGACGAGGCTCTCGAACCCGAGGCCGCGGCGCACCGACAGGATGTGGGCGCCGTGTCCGCCGAGCGGGGCGCTGAGCAGGACGCGGTCCCCGGGGCGGGCGCCCGGGGTGTGCGGCGGGGCGCCGTGGAAGGCGCCGATGCCGGTGGTGTGCAGGTAGACCTGGTCCGCCTCGCCGGCGCGCACGACCCGGACGTCCACGCCGGCGACCACCACGTCGGCCTCGCGGGCGGCGTCGCGCACGGAGCGGGCCAGGCGGTGCAGGCGCTCCAGCGGCAGGCCCGCCTCGACGACCGCCGACAGGGTCAGGGCGAGGGGGCGGGCGCCGGCGGCGGCGAGTTCGTTGACGGTGGCGCAGACGGCGACCCGCCCGATGTCGCCGCTGCCGTAGAACGGCGGGTCGACGACGTGGGCGCCGCTCACCACGGCGGGCGGGTGCGGGCCGAGGGGCGGGCAGGCGCCGCGCACCTCCGCGAGGACGTCCTCCAGCAGGGCGCGCAGCTCACCGCCCGGGGGGAGCTCGTCGTCGTGGGCGAGGGCCACCTGGCCGCCGGGGACGGCGGCCCCGGCGGCCCTCGTCCCCGTCATCCGGTTTCCGGCAGCGTACGGCCGTCGCGGAAGCGGTTGATCGCGTCGAGGTGCCGGGCGCGCTTCTCGTGGTCGCGGACGCCGAGGCCTTCCTCGGGGGCGAGGGCGAGGACGCCGACCTTGCCCTGGTGGAGGTTGCGGTGGACGTCGTAGGAGGCCTGGCCGGTCTCCTCCAGCGGGTAGACCTTGGAGAGGGTGGGGTGGATCTTGCCCTTGGTGATGAGGCGGTTGGCCTCCCAGGCCTCGCGGTAGTTCGCGAAGTGCGAGCCGACGATCCGCTTGAGGGACATCCACAGGTAGCGGTTGTCGTACTCGTGCATGTAGCCCGAGGTCGAGGCGCAGGTGACGATGGTGCCGCCCTTGCGGGTGACGTAGACGGACGCGCCGAAGGTCTCGCGGCCCGGGTGCTCGAAGACGATGTCCACGTCCTCGCCGCCGGTCAGCTCGCGGATCCGCTTGCCGAAGCGCTTCCACTCGCGCGGGTCCTGGGTGCGCTCGTCCTTCCAGAACCTGTAGCCCTCGGCGTTGCGGTCGATGACCGCCTCGGCGCCCATGGCCCGGCAGATGTCGGCCTTCTCCGGGGAGGAGACGACGCAGATCGGGTTGGCGCCGCCCGCCAGGGCCAGCTGGGTGGCGTAGGAGCCGAGGCCGCCGCTGGCGCCCCAGATCAGGACGTTGTCGCCCTGCTTCATGCCGGCGCCGTTGCGGGAGACCAGTTGGCGGTAGGCGGTGGAGTTGACCAGGCCCGGGGAGGCGGCCTCCTCCCAGGTGAGGTGGCGCGCCTTGGGCATCAGCTGGTTGGACTTGACGAGGGCGATCTCCGCCAGGCCGCCGAAGTTGGTCTCGAAGCCCCAGATGCGCTGCTCGGGGTCGAGCATCGTGTCGTTGTGCCCGTCGGCCGATTCCAGCTCCACGGACAGACAGTGCGCGACGACCTCGTCGCCGGGGTGCCAGCGGTTGACGCCGGGGCCGGTGCGCAGCACGACGCCGGCGAGGTCGGAGCCGAGGATGTGGTACGGCAGGTCGTGGCGCGCCGCGAGCGGGGACATCCTGCCGTAGCGCTCCAGGAAGCCGAAGGTCGGCAGCGGCTCGAAGATCGAGCTCCAGACGGTGTTGTAGTTGACCGATGAGGCCATGACGGCCACCAGGGCCTCGCCGGGCCCGAGTTCGGGCAGCGGTACCTGCTCGACGTGCAGGGACTTGCGGGAGTCGCGGTCGCGGGTCGCGATGCCCGCGAACATGTCCGTCTCCGACTTGTGCACGGTCACCGCACGGTACGACTCGGGCAGCGGCAGGGCCGCGAAGTCGGCGGCGGTGACAGCGGGAGTTCCGCTGCCAGATGCGGTCGACGCGGCGATCGCGTCGAGGATTTCCTTCACAGAGGCCTCCGGCGGTTCGGACGTGACGTTCCACTGATACGCATCCCGGCCACCGAAGTCCCGGTCGCGGCGCATGCAGTGGGGTCCGCACGGGCGAGGTAGGGGTGCCCCGGACCGCGTGCGGAGCGTGCGGCGGGTCCCGGCGGCGGCGTGCAAGCCCGGCTTTAGCCCGGCGCCGGACGCTCGTCGCCGCGCACCGGCCGGACCGGCGCGTCCGCGACGAAAGGGGCCCTCATGAGCACCCAGGAGGAGATCCGGTACTCGTCCCTGAGGGAACGCACGGCGGAGCTCGCCGTCCTGCGGGAGCAGGTGGTACGGGGTCCGAGCGAGAAGGCGACCGAGGCCCAGCACTCCAAGGGGAAGCTGACCGCCCGCGAACGCCTCGAACTCCTCTTCGACGAGGGGACGTTCACCGAGATCGAAGGGCTGCGCCGGCACCGTGCCACCGGCTTCGGCCTGGAGTACAAGAAGCCGCACACCGACGGCGTGATCACGGGGTGGGGGCTGGTCCACGGCCGGACCGCCTTCGCGTACGCCCACGACTTCCGGATCTTCGGCGGCGCACTGGGCGAGGCCCATGCCCAGAAGATCCACAAGCTGATGGACCTCGCCGAGACCACCGGGGCGCCCCTGGTGGGCCTGTGCGACGGGGCCGGCGCCCGCATCCAGGAGGGCGTCACCGCGCTCGCCGGGTACGGCGGCATCTTCACCCGCAACGTGCGCAGCTCCGGGGTGATCCCGCAGATCTCCGTGGTCATGGGCCCGTGCGCCGGCGGGGCCGCGTACTCCCCGGCGCTGACGGACTTCGTCTTCATGGTCCGCGGGACCTCGCAGATGTTCATCACGGGACCCGACGTGGTCCAGGCGGTCACCGGCGAGGCCGTCACCAGTGAGACCCTCGGCGGGGCCGACAGCCACGCGGGGACCTCCGGCGTCGCGCACTTCGCGTACGACGACGAGGAGAGCGCGCTGGAGGACGTGCGCTACCTGCTGTCGCTGCTGCCCGCCAACAACCGCGAGCTGCCGCCGGCCGGCGACACCGAGGACCCGCCCGGCCGGCGCTGCGAGCGCCTGGCCGACCTGGTGCCGTCGCGCCCCCACCAGTCGTACGACATCCGCGAGGTGATCGAGGAGGTCGTCGACCACGGCGAGCACTTCGAGATCCATGCCGGCTGGGCGCAGAACGTCGTCTGCACCCTCGCCCGGCTCGGCGGGCAGACCGTCGGCATCGTCGCCAACCAGCCCTCCTCCATGGCGGGCGTCCTCGACATCCAGGCGAGCGAGAAGGCCGCGCGGTTCGTGCAGTTCTGCGACGCCTTCAGCATCCCGCTGGTGACGCTGGTCGACGTACCGGGCTTCCTGCCGGGCGTGGGCCAGGAGCACGGCGGGGTGATCCGGCACGGGGCCAAGCTGCTGTACGCGTACTGCAACGCCACCGTGCCGCGGATCTCGCTGATCCTGCGCAAGGCCTACGGCGGCGCGTACATCGTCATGGACTCCCGCTCCATCGGCGCGGACATCGCGCTGGCCTGGCCGTCCAACGAGATCGCCGTGATGGGCGCCGAGGGCGCCGCGAACGTCATCTTCCGCCGCGAGATCGCGGCCTCCGACGATCCCGACGCGGTGCGCCAGATGAAGATCAAGGAATACCAAGCCGAGCTCATGCACCCCTACTACGCCGCGGAACGAGGCCTTGTGGACGACGTCATCGACCCCGCCGAGACCAGGTCCCGGCTCATCGACGCGCTGGAGATGCTGCGCGGCAAGCACGCGCCGCGCCCCAGCCGCAAGCACGGGAACCTCCCCCTGTGAGCCCCGCCGAGGCCCAGCTCCAGCAGGCGGCCTTCCACGTGGTCGGCGGGTCCCCGACTCTGGAGGAGGTCGCCGCCATCGCCATGCTGCTCACCGCCCGGATGATGGGCTCCGAGATCGCCGCGCCCGAGCCGCGGCCGTTCCGCGCCCCTTGGCCCCCGGCCGACGGGGACTTCCGCTCCCCGGGTTCATGGGCGTCGTGAGGCGTACGGTTCCTCCGCTTTCGAACCGGTTTTAGACCGGCTTTAGCGGTACACCCGATCCTGTGCGGCAGGCAGTGAGGCTGCTGCCTCCGCACCCGGCCGAAGGAGACGACGACCATGACAGTGCAGAGCCCGAACGTCATACTCAGCGGCGGACCCTCTTCCAGTGCCGAAGAGCTGGACCGCATCCGCTACGTGGAGGACACCACCGCGAAGGTGAAGGTCCTCAACGGCAACCGGTACGAACACTTCGAGCCCACCGGGGGCACCGTGGTGGACCCGGAGCTGGAGCTCGAACTCCTGGTGTACGCCTACAGCGGCCACACCTACGTCGCCGAGTAGCCGCGGGCCCCGCGCGGAAGGACCCACGGGAGCCGTCCGGGCGCAAAGGCGCGCCGGGGCGGCTCCCGTCGCCCGTGCCGGAGGCGGGACCGGCCCGCCGGGAAAAGTTCCGGCGGGCTGTCACATCCGCGCCGGGCGGCGGGTCACAGGGGTGTCGAAGCAAGCGAGAACGCCCCCGAGGAGCCCCCGATGTCCACCACCGCCACCGTCGTCACCGTCGTCGCCGCCTTCATGGCCGGCTTCTCGGGCGCCTCGATCTTCGCCGGCGCCAAGTTCACCGTCGAGCCGCTCGCCCAGTACGGCGTCCCGCGCAGCTGGTGGAACCTGCTCGCGACCGCCAAGATCGCGGGCGCGCTCGGCCTCCTCGCCGGGTTCTTCGTCCCGGCGGTCGGGATCGCCGCCGCCGTCGGGCTGGTGCTGTACTTCACCGGCGCCGTGATCACGGTCCTGAAGGCCCGCGCCTTCGGCCACGCGGTGTTCCCGATGGTCTACGCCGCCCCCGCCGTCGCCGTCCTCGCCCTGGTCTGAGACCGGGGCGGCTGCGGACGAGGGACGGTCGAGCTCCGGTCGAGCGGTTGCTCGGGGCCGCGGTTCCTGGGTAGGCCCCGGGGATGAGCAACGTACGCCCCGACAAGGGATACACGCGGGACAGCCGGTACATCACCACCCGGATCACCGCCGACGGACGCGACGGCTTCCCCGTGGAGCCCGGCCGCTACCGCCTCGTGGTGAGCCGCGCCTGCCCCTGGGCGCACCGCGCGACGATCGTCCGCCGGCTCCTCGGGCTGGAGAAGGCCCTGCCGCTGGCCGTCGCCGGGCCGACGCACGACAAGCGCAGCTGGACCTTCGACCTGGACCCGGACGGCCGCGACCCGGTGCTGGGGATAGAGCGCCTGCAGGAGGCCTACTTCGCCCGCTTCCCCGACTACGACCGGGGCATCACGGTGCCCGCGATCGTGGACGTGCCGAGCGGCGAGGTGGTCACCAACGACTACGCGCAGATCACCCTGGACATGTCGCTGGAGTGGACGGCGTACCACCGCGAGGGGGCGCCGGAGCTGTACCCGGCGGCGCTGCGGACGGAGATCGACGCGGTCAACGAGGAGATCTACACGGACGTGAACAACGGCGTGTACCGCGCCGGGTTCGCCAAGTCCCAGGAGGCGTACGAGGAGGCGTACGGGGCGCTCTTCGACCGTCTCGACCGGTTCTCGGAGCGGCTGGCGGGCTCCCGCTACCTGGTCGGGGACACGATCACCGAGGCGGACATCCGGCTGTTCACCTCGCTGGTGCGCTTCGACGCCGTCTACCACGGCCACTTCAAGTGCAACCGGCAGCGGCTCTCGGACATGCCGGTGCTGTGGGCGTACGCCCGGGACCTGTTCCAGACGCCCGGCTTCGGGGACACGGTCGACTTCGACCACATCAAGCAGCACTTCTACGTCGTGCACAGCCACATCAACCCGTCCGGGATCGTGCCGGCCGGCCCCGACCCGTCGGGCTGGCTCGAACCGCACGGCCGCGAGGCGCTGGGCGGGCGCCCCTTCGGCGACGGCACCCCGCCCGAGCCGCCCTCCGCCACCGAGGCCGTACCGCCGCTCCTGGCACCGTCGCGCGCCTGAGGCGGCGGACACGTGCGGAGGGGGCGGCCCGCGGCCGCCCCCTCCCCGGGACCGGGTCACGACCCGTCACACGGGCTCGACGTTCCCGACGGCGGTGGTGAACTCCCGCCCGGACGCGCCCCGGATGTACGCGAGCTCGACCCAGCGCTCCATGCCCGTGTCGAAAACGTTCTCGTTGACCACGGCCATCAGCTCCCCCTCGACCCCGGACGCGATGTCGCGTACGCGCGTGCGGAGCAGACGGTGCGGCACGTACTCGTAGCACTCACTCATCCGCCGCCTCCAGCCTCATGCCGAGGAGGAAGTGATCCCAACCTGCCTGCGCCCGCGCGAGCAGGTCCGCACTGGGCAAGGACAGCGGGGCGGTCCCCGTGCCGTCAGGGGTGTCCAGACTCAATACGTCGCGCGGAAGTGGAGTGGTCAAAGCGGCTCCATACCGTTGTGAGCGGGTGGGCGACCGGCCCGAGGTGTTCCCGTTCCGTGTGACCAGTCAAGCGCCGGCGGCCGTGAGGGAACAGGAAGAGCACCTTGCCGCCGCACGCCCGTCGAGCGGAAAACTTTGCGCCTGCTTTACGACCGGCCTGGCGCGGATAGTGAGCATCGGGCTACGTTCCGATGCCATGGCAGCCAACGCCGTGTTGAAGCAGAAGATGCACGAACTCGGCCTCACCCAGGACGAGTTGGCTTCACAGATGAACATCGCTCTGTTGAAGATCATGGGAAGGCCGGGCGAGGTATCGGCACGCACGGTGCGCAACCTGGTGAACGGCTCCACCAGGCGCCCGATCGGCCGTACATGTGCCGCGTTGGAAGCGGTTTTCGGATGCCCCACCACGGATTTAGGGTTCGACCCACCACGTACTGCCGCACCAGCGGAGGACCCAGTGCATCGTCGTACCTTCCTTGTCGCAGCGACCGGAACCGCTGTCGCTGCTGCCGCCCCGGCACGACACACACGGCTGGGGCAGCCCGACGCGGACCGGTTCCACCTGGAGTACACCCACCTGCTGCGCGATGACTCACAGCTCGGCGGTGCCCGGGGGATCGAGCACAAGGCGGTCGAACTGGCGGCTCGCATTCGAGCCTCACTCGCCGGCGGTGGCGCTTCTGAACGCGTCCAGCGCCAGATGTACCGACTCGCATCCGACGTGACGTGCCTGGCCGCCTTCGCCGCCATCGACGCGAGCGCACCCCGACGCGCCCGTGCCCATCTCGACCGGGCATTCACCCTCGCGGGCCTCGCCCGCGACGCCGAGACCATGTACCGGGTCTGGGACCACCTGATGCTCACCTCCAGCCAGCGTGAGGATCACGCCGAGGCGGCGGCCGGCGCGGAGGTGATGAAGCGTTCGTCGGCTGCCCGACGTGATCCGTTGTTCGCGTCGCTCGGATACATGCGGCGGGCCAACGCTCTGGCCAGGCTCTCCCAGCCCTTGGAGTCACTGCACGCCCTGAGCCTGGCCGAGAAAGCGTTCGTACCTGCCCCGCGGGGGAAGCAGTCGGGATGGATCTCGTTCTACAGCCAGGCCGAGTACGACGCCCTGTCGTCGTACGTGTGGACAGCCCTTGGAGACCACGCGAGGGCCGAGTCCTGCCTTCACCGCACTCTCGCCGCCATGCCGGCGGAGATGATCCGGAACAGGGCCCTGTACACGGCACACCTGTCTTTGGCTCAGGCACGACAGGGAGAAGTGGAACTCGCGTGCGCGACCGGACAGCGGGCCTACGGGATGCTGCTGCCGGACTCCGGGTCACAGCGTACGGCGAACACGCTCGCCGGAACCCGCCAAGTCATCGAGGCCACAGGCACGAAGGCGCCTGAGGTCGTGAGCTGGATCGAGGAGTCACGCCGATGGACCTGAAGTGGTACACGCACGCCGACGCACCGGACGTCCGCTCCCTGCTGCTGGACATCCACGACGAGGTGTACGCGAACGTTCCCGACCCGTTCCATTCGCGCGAACGGTTCTCCTACTTCGTCGACCTGTGGTCGGCGCGCGAGGACTGGACGTGTGTCTCAGGCTGGGAGGGCGACGGGCCGGTCGGATACGCCTACGGATCGCAGTTCAAGCCGGGCGGCTGGTGGAAGGGGACGGACCGGCCCAAGGGCGTGCGGGGCCGGATCTTCGCCCTCTCCGAGTTGATGGTGACACCCCAGTGGCAGGGCACGGGCCGCGCACAACGCATCCACGACGCGCTGCTCCATTCCATCGACGGGGACTTCGCGACGCTCCTTGTCGACTCCACCCATACAAAGGTGCAGGCCTTGTACGAGAAGTGGGGCTACGAGAAGCGGGCCGAAGCCCAGCCCTCCGACGACTCCCCCGTCTACGCGGTCATGGTGCGGGATCTGTAATCTCTGGCCGGGGGCCTTCGCCCAGCGCACACAACCCGTCGAAGCAGCAGCACCTGGGGACACCACATGACGACCCGACTGCGCCGGCTCACCGACGTGCGGCAGGCCCGGGGTCCGCTCGTCGAGGCGTACGCCGACGTCCGCGCACCGTTGCTGCACCTGCCGAACTACTCCCTGCGGGCTTTGGCCGAGCGGCTGGAGCGCTACGGCCAGACCCCCGGCTTCGCGGCCGTCCTCGCCTTCGACGCCGGGGACCGGCCGGTCGGGTACGCGTACGGCAACACCGTGGAGGCCGGCGACCTCTGGTGGACGCGCATCGGCGACGACCTGGACACGGAGTACACCCGTGCGCCGACCCTGGCGCTCAGGGAGATCGGCGTGACGGTCGCCCACCGGGGCACCGGCCTGGCCCGGCGGGTCCATGACGAGCTGCTGGCCGGCCGCACGGACCGGTACGCCTCGCTCATGGTCAACCCGGCCGCCGGAGGCGGAAAGGTCCAGCGGGTCTACGAGGCGTGGGGCTACAAGGCGATCGGCCCCGTCCGGCCCGCCCCTGACTCCCCCGTCCTCACGGCGATGGTCCGGCCGTTGCACCCCTGACGTGACGGGCCCAAGACGGCCCAGCTGGTGGATGGGCCCCCGCTTATCCAGTGGACGCGCCGGAGGCCGGCGCCGCGGGCTGCCGGTCAGTGGTCAAGGGGTGCCTCCTGGGCTCGCACGGCCGTCTCGAAGGTGTGCAGGGCGCGGGCCCACACGCCGTCCCACTCGGCCAGCCGCAGCAGGTGCGGGGTGAGTTCGGCGGAGAAGGCGGTGGCGGCCTCCACGGGGAGGAGGGAGGGGAGGTTGTCGATGGCGATCAGGTCGAGGGGGCGTTCGCCCTCGCGGAGGGCGCGGACGGGCCCGGTCCAGGTGGTGGTCTCGTCGTAGACCGGCAGGACGTTGCAGTCGGAGGTGACGTCGCAGGTGACGTCGCTGACCAGGGAGAGCCGGCGGTCGGGGTCGTCGAGGTCGGCCTTGGTCAGGAACGGCGGCACGGGGGTGGTGGTCAGGACGGTGTTGACGAGCAGGTCGTGGGCGAGGAGGGCGCGGCGGTCGAGGTTCCGGGTCTCGGCGAGGTCCCAGCGGGTGGGTTCCAGGCCCGCCTGGACGAGGGCGTCGCAGGCGCCGCGGCCGCAGCGGCCGAGGGCGCCGATGACGAGGGCGGCGGTGGGGTCGGCGGGGTCGGCTCCGGATGCGAGGAGGGCGTCCAGGGCGGGGCGGTCGGTGGGGATCAGGGGGGCGGTGAGGGCTCCGCGGTGGTGCAGGACGGCGAGGGCGGCGCCGACGTAGCCGGCCCAGTAGCCGAACGCGGCGACGCGGCGGCCGGCTTCGTCGGTGAGGTACTCCATGTCGAGCAGGGCTCCGCCGCCGGCGGTGAAGCGGCCGAGCAGTTCGCGGGCGCCGGCCTGCCCCTTGTAGGCGTGGCCGAAGTAGATGTGCCGGTGGCGCAGGGCGGGGGCGCCGGGGCCGGCGGGGAGTTCCTTGAGGCCGAGGACGTACGCGTCGTCGGGGGCCTGCTCGTTCCAGGAGGCGGTGGGGGCGGTGGCGCAGCCGGCGGCGGTGTAGGCGGTGAGGGGGAAGGCGCGGCGGTCCGACTCCTCGACGGTGACGCGGATTCCGGCCGCGACGAGGCGGGCGGCGTCCTCGGGGGTGAGGGGGGCGCGGCGCTCGGTGGGGCGGGCCTCGTGACGCATCCAGAGGTGAAGACTGTCCGACATGGTCCGGTTTGTCCTGTCTGAAGACATAGGGGTGACCGACCCCCGGCCTGATCGCGGCTGCGGGGGCTGCGTCGGCTTCCGTCGGGGACGGCCCGCGCGCTAGAGGAGCGGGATCCGTGCGTTCGCCAGCGGGCGGTAGGCGGGGGTCGCGGTGGTGCCCAAGCCTGCCGCGCGCAGTTCGGTGACGACGGCGCCGGCGAGGGCCGTGGCGAGCTCCGCACCCGGGCAGCGGTGGGCCGCCGCGCCAAACGTGAAGACAGCCGGATTCACTCGTTCGGGGGACAGCGTGTGCGGGTCCGGGTTGACGGCGGGGTCGCGGTTGGCGGCGGCGAGGAGGACGAGGACCTGCTGCCCGGGCTCCACGGTGGAGCCGGCGTACGTGAAGGATTCGGCGGCGAAGCGGCGGGTGTTCTGGATCGGGGCGTCGTACCGGACCACCTCGCGCACCAGGGCGTCGAGGTCGGCGCCGCCGGCGCCCCGGGCGAGGGCGACGAGGGTGTTGCCGATCAGCCCGGCGGTGGCGTCGTAGGTCTGGGAGAGGAACCCGATGGCGTTGGACAGCAACGGCCCCGCATGCGCCCACCCGTCCCGCTCGGCGCCCGCCACCAGCTCGCCGAGCAGCCCCTGCGCCTGCCCTGGCCGGACGGAGTACGCAGCGGCGGCCCCGGCGGCCGGGGGCCCGAGCGGGGTGGCCTGGGCTTCGGTCAGGGCCGGTCCCAGGAGGGCGCGGAGGCGGGTGGCGGCGGCCGCGGCCGCCCGGTACTGGTCCTCCGTGGCGGCAGCGGGAATGCACTGCACGAAGTCGCCGATCGCCCGGGCCGCCTCCCGGCCCGCTCCCTCGGTCAGGCCGCTCAGGTCGGCAACCACCCGCGCCGGCACCCCGAACATCAGCTCCTCGTACGGGACTTCGCCGCCCTCCGCCAGCACCTCGCGGGTGAGGCGCCCCGCCAGCGAGGCCGCGTACGCGGTGTCCGCGCGGGCCAGTGCCCCGGCCACGACCTGCTTCAGCCGGGCCGCCCGGGCGCCGTCCGTCATCCGCACCAGCTCACCGAACACCTCCCCGGCGGCCGTCCCCGCGATCCCGGCCGGTACCGGCTCCGCGACGGGCCGCACCCGCAGCGCGCCGCTGCCCAGCACCGCGCGCACCGCGGCCGCGTCGGCGGCCACCCAGGCCCCGAGCGCCTCGTCCCAGGCGAAGGGCCGCTCGGCCACCAGGCGCGCGTAGTACGGGTACGGGTCGGCGAGGCGCACGGCCTCGACGGGACTGCTGACGGTGGTGGTGCTGCTCACTGGAGAACTCCCCCTTTTTCGCGCCTGAACCGGCGCCGCTCTCGCGGACGTGGTCGCCCGCCATTCTGGTTGCTCACACCGCGAAGGCCCCGATCAGGCGACGCGTACGGAAGGCTCACGGTGCCGGATCGCTCTCCGGGGCGGGGGTCAGGAGGGCGTTGGCCTCGTCGTAGGGGAGGGCGTCCGAGACGAAGCCGAAGGTGCCCGTCCCGGTGATCTCGCGGGCGGCCCGGGTGAGGGCCCCGAGGGCGGCGCGGGAGAGCGCGGAGCCGGTGCTGACGCGGCGCACCCCGAGGGCACCGAGGTCGGCGACGGACAGTTTCAGGGCGGCGGTCATCAGGACGTTGACGGGCCGTTCGACGGCGGCGCAGACGGCGCGGATCGCGTCGGCGTCCGGGAGTGCCGGGGCGTAGAGCACGTCGGCGCCGGCGGCCTCGTACGCCTTCAGGCGGCGGATGGTGTCGTCGAGGTCGGGCCGGCCCTGGAAGAAGTTCTCGGCGCGGGCGGTGACGGTGAAGGGGAAGTCCAGCCCCTTCGCCGCCTCCACGGCGGCGGCGACCCGCTCGACGGCCTCTTCGAGGGACCGTACGGGGTCCTCGTCTCGGCCGGTGGAGTCCTCGACGGAGCCGCCGACCAGGCCTGCCGCCGCGGCGAGCCGGATGGTCTCGGCGACGTCCTCGGGGCGCTCGCCGAAGCCGCTCTCCAGGTCGGCGGTGACGGGCAGTCCGGTGGCGTCGACGATCGCGGTGGCGTTGGCGAGGATCTCGGCGCGGCTGACCTGGTCGGCCCCGTCGGGCCGGCCGAGGCTGTGCGCGAGGCCGGCGCCGGTGGTGGCGAGGGCGGCGAAGCCGAAGGAGGCCAGGATCCGCGCGGTTCCCGCGTCCCAGGGGTTCGGGACGACGAAGGGGCCGGGACCGGCGTGCAGGTCGCGGAAGGCGACGGCGCGCCGGAGCCGGGCGGCGGGGTCGGTGCTCGGGGTGGTGGTGGGGTGCATGGGGTTCCTCGCAGGTGCTGTCGTACGCGGGCGGCCCGGGTCGCGGCCTGGATCGGCTCAACGTACCCAGCGTCGGGGCGGGTTGCTCCGGCCGCCGCCGGTCCGGTGCCGGTCGGGCGGTGCCCGCGGTCGCGAGTACGACACGGCCGCGGCTCTCCCGTTCGACCCGTTCCCGTTCAGGCGGTGAGGGCGGTGATGTTGCCGTAGGAGGTGGTGGCCTGGATGGCCAGCACGGCGCCCTCGCCGCTGTTGTGCAGGGCGTTGCTGATCCGGCCGTAGGAGGTGCCGGCGTCCAGGGAGGCCGAGACCCCGCGGGCGGCGCCGACGCTGATGTCCCCGTGCTCGGTCCGCAGCGTCACCGTGCCGCCGGTGGCCTCGGCGATCGTCAGATCGCCCTTCTGCGTACGGATGTCCGCCGAGCCCCCCAGCCGGCCCACCGCGACGTCACCGGCGGCCAGGACCAGCCGCACCCCGGCCGCCTCGTCGAGCTTGACCGTGCCGTGCGCGCTCTCCAGCGACACCTCACCCAGCCGTCCCACACCCCGGAACTCGGCCGACGCCGTCCGCGCCTCGACGCTCGACCCGGCCGGCAGCTGCACCGTCACCTCGACCGCACCCGAAGCGCCGAACACCTGGTTCTTCTTCGGCCCGGTGATCCGCAGGACACCGTCCCGGAACTCGACGGCCGTCTCCTGGGCCGCCTTCACGTCACGGCTCTTGGACGCGTTGGCCGGCAGGACCTCGACCGTGGTCTCCGCACGGTCGGCGGCGATGAAGCGGATGTTGCCGGCCGGGACGTCCAGGACGGTGGTGATCGCGGCGGCGGTGGCGAACTTCTGCATGGTTTCTCTTCCTTCGGGTTCGTGTCACTCGGTGTTTCCGATGACCTGAACGCTACGCCGCGTTCACAACCCGAGCAACACACCCACCGCAAAGAAACTTCATCATCGCAGGTCACAGCCCTGCAATCGTTGCAACGCCCCTGAATTCAACGCAACGAACCCCACCCGCGCGTTGCAACAGACAAGGAATGAACGCTACGCCGGAGCCATGTCCTTGAGGAACACGACCCCGTCGGCGTCCTCCAGGTGCGCCGGGTCGAGCGGGGCGTAGCCGAACCAGGGCGACACCCGGGGCGCGGGCCGGGCACCGCCGAGCTCTGCCGCGAGCCGCCGGGTGTCGACGAGGCAGCGGTCCTCCGGGAGGGCGTGGAGGAGCCCCTCGAAGGTGTCCGGCGCCGGCTCGTCCACTCCCCGGTGCCGGATCGTGCCGAGGGCCGTGGCCACGAAGGCGTACTCCGCACCGAGGCGGGCGTCCACCAGCGCACCGGCGCTCCACCACTCCAGCGGCTCGCCGCCCATGCGCATGGAGCTCTTCTCCCGCTGGAGGTGGGCGTTGTGGGCGTGGACGAACACCGGCCCCCGCCCGGCGAGGGCGAGCAGGTTCCGGGCCATCATCGCGTCCCGGACCCCGGCCAGCCGGGCCCACCGGGCGGACGAGCCGTCGGCCGTCCAGTGGTGGTAGCGCAGCAGACCCGTGGCCGTCCGTGCGTACAGGGCGGCACGGTCCCACTCCTCCTGCGGGCCCGCCGCGATCAGCTGGGGCTCCTGCTCGTCGAGCAGGGCCGCCAAGTCGTCGGCGATCAGCCTCAGTCGGCCCGCCTCGTCGGACTGCCCCACGGACCGGGCCGGGTCCCTCATCGCGGCGGGTTCGGTCCACTGCCCGTCGGTGCCGAGCAGCCGGTCGAGGGTCTCCCGCGTGCAGGGGAGCAGGCCGGCGTCCACCCGTGCGGCCAGGTATCCGTGGAGCGCGGTGAGGACCTGCCGGGGGCTCGCGGCGCCGGACATCTCCAACGGGCCGTCGAAGCCCGCGAAGCGGACCTGTTCGGAGGCCGGCCGGCCCTCGTTGTGGGCGCGCATCCAGCGCACCAGCTCGCGGTTGGCGGCGGAGGCACCCCAGCCGTGGCTGATGCCGCGCTCCACGACCTCGTCGAGGACGCCCTCGCCGGAGGTGACGTGGTCGTCCACGGCGAGGCCCGCCAGGCAGTCGCTCTCGATCGCGATGGTCCGGTAGCCCTCGTCCACGAGCTGCCGGAACAGCTCGTTGCGCAGTTCGAGCAAGGTCTCCTCGCCGTGGGTGGGCTCGCCGAGGGCGAGCAGCCGGGGCCTTCGCGGGAGCAGGCGGAGAACGGCGGAGGCATCGACGGAACGGACGTGGTCCTTCACACGGGTTTCCATGCCTTCAACGCTATCGCTGAACTTTCGGTTGAGACTTTGGCCGCTATTCTCGGCCCGCATGAGCCAGAACCTTAAAACCAAGGGTCACCTCAGGCCGATCGACCTGGCCCGGGCGCACGGTCTGTCCACGCAGGCGGTCAGGAACTACGAGGAGGCCGGCATCCTCCCGGCCGCCGCCCGCACGGCCGGCGGCTACCGCGCCTACACCCCGCTGCACGCGGGCGCCCTGCGCGCGTTCCTGGCCCTGCTGCCCGGCCACGGCCACCGGACGGCGACGGCGGTCATGCGGGCCGTCAACGAAGGCGCGGTGGACGACGCCTTCCGCCTCATCGACGAGAGCCACGCCCAGCTCCTCGACGACCGCCGGACCCTCCGGGCGGTGGAGGACGCCCTCCGCGACCTGGCGCCGTCCCCTCCCCCCGAGCCGGGTGGCACCTTCATCGGCCCGCTGGCGGCGAAGCTGGGGATCCGGCCCGCGACCCTGCGCAAGTGGGAGAAGGCGGGCCTCGTGCGCCCCCACCGCGACCCCGGAACCGGATACCGCGTCTACGACGCGGCCGCCGTACGGGACGCCCGGATGACCCACCAACTCCGCCGGGGCGGCTACCTGCTGGAGCAGATCACCCCGCTGATCACCCAGGTCCGCGCGGCCGGCGGCCCGGAGCCCCTGGAGGCCGCCCTCCACGGCTGGCACGCCCGACTGTCCACCCGCGCCCGCGCCCTCCTGTCGGGCGCCGCCGAACTGGACGCCTACCTCCGCGCCCGGGGCTGGACGTACGCTGCCGCCAACGGCATTCGGGAAGGGGCACCACATGGACATCCCCAGCAACCTCACCACCGGCGAGCGGATTCGGCTGCTCCGTGAAGCACGCGGGATGTCCCGTCCCGTACTGGCCGGCCTGTGCGGCCGAGGCCCCGACTGGCTGAAGAAGATCGAGTCCGGCGAGCGTCCCATCCGCTCCCACAGCCTGCTGCTCCGTCTGGCAGGCGCGCTCCAGCTGACCGACCTCTCCCTGATCACCGCCGCCGGGGAGAACGTGGCGCAGCCGGTCGTACTCGGCAGGCTCACGCATCCGGCAATGCCCGCCATCTGGAAGGCGGTCATGACACGGCCTCTGCTGTTGGCCCTCCCCGAAACCCCTCCGGACCCGGCCGCGCTCCTGGCGCGCGTCCGCGACGCCTGGCGGCTGTGGCACACCTCGGACCACAACCGCACACAAGTCGGCGCTCTGCTACCGGAGTTGATCCAAGATGCCGAGATCGCGACAAGAGTTCTGGAGGGACGGCCCCGGCGCAGCGCGCACGAGGCCCTGTCCGAGGTGTACCGGCTCACTGGCCAGGCCACTGCCTACATCGCACCGCCCGAGATGGCATGGGTGATCGCGGACCGGGCGCTCACCGCCGCCCAGGCTTCCGACAACCCGGCGGCGATCGCGGCGGCTGCCTGGAGTCTGGGCAACATCCTGAGGTCCACGGCGCACCCGGACGAAGCACTGGAGGTCGTCGAGGGTGCGGCGTCCCTCCTGCGACCGCACCTGGACTCCGCGCCGGACGACTGGCGGGGCGTCTACGGAGCGCTGGCACTGCACGCGGCGGTGACCGCCGCCCGCGCCGGGCGGACCGGGGACGCCTGGCGGCACTGGGACACCGGGGACGAGGTCGCGAAGTCGTTGCCCGCGTCGTACGTCCATCCGTCGACCATGTTCGGACGGGCGAACGTGGACTTCCATCAGATCAGCGTCGCCACGGACCTGTCCGCGTCCCGGCAGGCACTCGGTCTGGCGGACGAGGTGAACCCTGACGCGATGCCGTCGCTGGAACGCCGTGCCCGGCTGTGGGTGGAGGTCGCACGCGGCCACCTCCAGCGTGGGGACCGCACGGCCGCCTTGCACGTCATGCAGATCGCGCACGGGATCAGCGCGGAAACCGTGGCCTACACCCCCTCGGCACGCGTCGCGGTGCTCGACCTGTGGCGCGAGGCCCCACGCGCGCTGCGTCCGGAAGCCGGTCGCCTCGCCGAGGCGATCGGGGTGGCCATCGCGTAGGGGGACGGTCTGGGTCAGAGGGACAAACCGTCCCCCTGGCCCGCTTCCAGCGCCCCTACGGTGACGGCACGCCACACCGAGGAGGGCACCCATGCGTGCACGTATCCGGCATGTCCCCGCAGTCCGCGAGGCCGGCCCAGGGCCGGACCCGGCAACCGGGGAGCACCGCTGCCACCGCTCCATGTGTCCGCCGGGTGTCGCCGTCTGCGTGACGCCCAGCGCCGCACTGCTCCACCGCGCACTGGTCGGGTGGGAGCGCTTTCTCGACACCTTCGAGGAGGTGCCCGAATGAGCGAGCAGTACGAATACGTACCGCACCGGCTGTTGCGCCGCCGCGTCCGCGACATCGCCTCCGGCACAGAGGGAGAGCTGATGGCTGTGATCAACGAGAACGTCTCGGACTCGGTGCTGAGGGATCACTGGGTCGAACTGGCCTACATCCGTGGCTCCTCGGGCCGAGAGTTCACCACCGTGGTCACGAACGTCGAGCCCGCCTGAAGGTTCGCCGTGCGGTTGCCGGGGCCGGCTGCTCGCTCCAGTTCAGCGCCACCATGTGCAGCCCGAACCACAGCACCCCGGAAGCCACTGCCCACGCCGCAAGCAGGGCGTCGGAGGGCCGTCAGCGGGTGCTCAGCGGGCTGTCAGCTGGCCGTCAGGACAGCGCGCAGACGCTCCGCGTAGGCCCGGGGGTGGCTGGTGTTGCCGTTGTGCCCGCCCGGGAAGACCCGTATCTCCGAACCCACCAGATCCGCCAGCGCGTGGGCGCACGCGACGTCGAAGACGGTGGACGGTGTGGTGGCGCCGACGGCCGGGAGGATGCGGGTGGTACTCGCGGCCACGGCGTCCGGGTCGAGCGTGTCCTGGAGGATCGCCGAGAAGTCGTGCTCGATGAAGTAGGCGAAATTGGCGCGGCGCTGCTCGCTCATCGGCTGCGGGGTGAGGCCGGGCTCGGAGTCCTTGCCGCTGGTGTCTATGCCGAGGACCCGGGCGGCCTCGCGGGCGGCCGCCGGCAGCCCCTCCTCCCGGAAGGTGTGCTGGAGTTCGACGAGCTCCGCCTCGTGCCGCTTCCGGTCGGCGGCGTCCGGCAGCAGCCGCGGGGCGACCGGCTCGTGGGCGACGAGGGCGGAGAGCTGCCCCGGGTGCTCGGCGGCCACGTGCAGTCCGATGACGGCGCCGAGGCTGCACCCGAGCATCAGGGCCGGCTCGTCGGTGACGGCGGCCAGCAGCCGGTGGACGTCATCGGCGTGCTCGGCGAGCGAGGTGGTCCGGCCGGGCTGCTCCAGGCGGCTGCGGGACAGGCCCCGGCGGTCGTAGGTCAGGACGGTGAAGGTGTCGGTGAGGTGCGGAACCAGGTCCATGGTGCGGTCCGCGTCGCCCTCACCGCTCTGCGAGATGAGCAACAGCGGCCCGGAGCCCTGGAGTTGGTAGTGGAGGATGGCACCGGGAACGGCGAGACTGGGCATGACGGCTCTCCTTCGGCTGGTTGGACCGCCGGCGCCGGACCCCTTGCCCGTCGCCCTGCAACCAAGATATTCCATCGATTCCGATACATCAATACCGATGGATCGATTTTGATGAATCGATGCTGATGTATTTTGGACCGGTGGATGGAATCGAACTGTTCCTGCTGGGCCGCGCCCTGATGAAGCTCGGCGAGGAGGCCCTGCCCGAACCCCCGGGCGGGTCCGGGCAGTACGCGGGCGGCACCCGCTCCGTGGTGATCGTCGCCGGGGACATCGCGGCGCACCCGGACACCACCGTCGGCGAGACCGCGCAGCGCACGGGGCTCCCGCAGAGCCAGGTCTCGGGCGCCGTGGCCCGGCTGCGCGAGGCCGGCTCGGTCGAGACGGCCCCCGACCCCGCCGACCGCCGCCGGACCCTGGTGCGCCAGTCCCCCGCGGCCTCCGCGCGCGTGGCCGCCGTACGGACCGCCGGCAGCTCCAAGGTCGAGGAGGCGCTCGCCCGGGCACTGGGCGAGGCCGGCGCCGAGCGGCTGCCCGAGGTGACGCAGGCCCTGGAGGTTCTGGCCCGGCACCTGGCGGTGCGCGGCGAAGGAACGACGGCCTGACGAGGCAGGACGCACGCGGGACGCACGCCCGCCCGGCCGAACCGGCGTCAGCCCGCCGTGAACCCCGCCAGGTCCTCCGCCACCGCCCGCACCACGGCCGCGTGCTGCTCGGCCAGGTAGAAGTGCCCGCCGGGGAAGCCGCGGAAGCCGAACCCGGCCCCGGCCACGTCCCGCCAGCCCAGCGCCTCCGCCACGCTCGCCCGCGGGTCGGAGTCCCCGCAGAGCACGCTGACGGGGGTCCGCAACGGCGGCCCGGGCTCGTGCCGCCAGGTCTCGACCGCCCGGTAGTCGCTGCGCAGCGCCGGCAGGATCAGCGCCCGGAACCCCGGGTCGGCCAGCAGCGCGGGGTCGGTCCCGGAAAGGGATTGCACCTGGGCGAGCAGGGTGTCGTCGTCCCGCGCGTGGAGGTGCTCCTCCTCCCGCTCGACCAGCGGCGACCGCCGCCCGGAGACGATCAGGCCGCGCGGCGTCGCGCCGGCCGCCTCCAGCCGCCGCGCCAGCTCGTAGGCGAGCACCGCGCCCATGCTGTGCCCGAACAGGACGAGGGGCCGGCCGCGCCAGGGCTCCAGCGCCCGTTCCACCCCGTCGGCCAGCCCGGCGATGGTGTCCGGGATCGGCTCCCCCAGCCGCTCCTGGCGGCCGGGGTACTGGACGGTGAGCACCTCGGCGTGCGCGGCGAGGTCGCGGGAGAGCGGGAAGTAGAAGGAGGCGCTGCCGCCCGCGTGCGGGAGGACGACGAGGACCGGCACGGGCCTCCCCGGCGGCACCGCCGGCGGGTGGAAGCGGCGGATCCAGGGGCTCTCCCCGTCGGAGCCGGTCACCGCGCCTCCCCGGACCCGCCCCGGTCGCCGCCCAGCAGGAGCTTCTTCTGGGGCTTCCCCATGGCGTTGCGCGGGATCGCGGGAACGAAGCGGACCTCGCGGGGCCGCTTGTGCACCGAGAGGTGCGCGGCGACGAAGTCGGTGAGTTCGGGACCGGTGACCCCGTCGGCGACGACGAAGGCGACGATCCGCTGCCCGAGGTCCGCGTCCGGGACCCCGACGACGGCCGCCTCGGCCACCCGGGGGTGGTCCAGCAGGGCGTTCTCGATCTCGCCGGCGCCGATGCGGTAGCCGCCGGACTTGATCATGTCGATGGAGGCCCGGCCGACGATGCGGTGGACGCCGTCCTCCGGGTCGACGGCGGCGATGTCGCCGGTGCGGAACCACCCGTCCTCGGTGTACGCGGCCGCGGTCGCGTCGGGGCGGCCCAGGTAGCCGGAGAACAGCGTGGGGCCGGTGAGCTGGAGTTCGCCGATCTCGGCGCCCGGCTCGGCGGCGATCCGGGTCCGGATGCCGGGGAGCGGGGTCCCGACGGTGCCGGGGCGGACCTCGCCGCCCGCGCGGCCGCTGACGGTGATCAGGGTCTCGGTCATCCCGTAGCGCTCGACGGGGCGGTGGCCGGTGAGGCGCTCCAGGTCCCGGAAGACGGGCGCGGGCAGGGCGGCGCTGCCGGAGACGAGCAGGCGGGCCCCGGACAGCGCGGCCGCGTGTTCCGGTTCGGCGGCGATGCGGGACCACACGGTCGGCACCCCGAAGTACAGGCTGCCCCCGGCGGCGGCGTACGCCTGCGGGGTCGGGCGGCCGGTGTGCACGAGGCGGCTCCCGGTGCGCAGCGCGCCGAGCACGCCGAGGACCAGGCCGTGCACGTGGAACAGCGGGAGCCCGTGCACCAGGGTGTCCTCGGCGCTCCACTGCCAGGCTCCGGCGAGGGCGTCGAGGTCGGCGGCGATGGCGGCGGCGGTCAGGACCACGCCCTTGGGCGGGCCGGTGGTGCCGGAGGTGTACAGCACCAGTGCGGGGTCCCCGGCCGCGGCGGCCCGGGCGGGCGCCGCGGCCCGGCGGGCGAAGTCGACGGGGACCTCGACGGCACCGGAGTCCCGCAGGATGTGCTCGCGCTCGGCGGGCCCGGCATCGGGGGGCAGCGGTACGAAGGGCACCCCGGCGAGGAGCCCGCCGACGGCCGCCGCGACGGTCTCCAGGGAGGCGGTCGCCGTCACGGCGAAGGCGGGGGCTCCGGCGACGTCGGCGGCCACGGCCCCCGCCGCGCCGAGCAGTTCCTCGTACGAGGCGGTACGGCCGGCGACGCGTACGGCGTCCGCGCGGTCGCCGTACGTCCCGTCAAGCGCGGTCAGCACGCGGCAACTCCCTGTAGGTGGCGGACCTACAGGCTACGCCGCCGCCCAGGGCTCACCCCTCGGGGTTCTCCCGGTCCTTGAGCGCGGCGGCCTCGCGGCGGGCGCGGCGGATTTCGAGGGTGAGGGAGAGGGTCGTACCCATCAGGGTGAGGACGTCGGCGGCGACGGAGAGGAGGTCGGTCATGGTGGTCGGGCCCTTCGGGGTCGGGCCGCGGGGTGCGGCCGGTGGACGCACCATCGGGGGGAGTTGGGTTGTCCGGACCCTGCGGGCAGAACATCGCAGATAGGTTGCGGATGAAAGGGCACTTGTCCCGGCCGGACCGGACAAACGCACGGCGCGCGCACCCGGGGGTACGTGGGTGGCGGAGACGAACAGGCGAAAGGGCCGCCCCTGGGGGCAGATCCGCCCGGTGAACCCGGCGGCGGGCAGACTCGCCGCGTTCCTGCGCGCGCAGGTGGACGGTTCCGGCAAGACCCTGGCGGTGCTGGAGAAGGAGATCAGCTTCTCCTCGACGCAGATCAGCTCGCTGCTGGGCGGGCGGATCCCGTCGCAGCGGTTCGTCACCTCACTGATCGACGCCACGGTCCCGCCGCCGTTGCGCGAACGCCGGCGGAGCGAGGCGGAGGCCCTGCTGTACGAGGCGCTGCACCCGCCGCGCACGTCGAAGCCGGCGGCGCGGGTGGCCGGTGCGGCGGCGGTGGACCTGGCGGCCGTACAGGCCCAGCAGATCGAGACGTACGACCGGCTCACGCGCGCGCTGGAGCAGCAGGCGGAGCTGCGCCAGACGGCCCACAACTCGGCCCGGCTGATCTGCATCCTGCTCGGCATGATCCACACCCTGAACGAGCGGGTCGGCGCCCTCAGCCGGGACGCGGACCGGTCCGCCGTCCGGGCCGAACTGGAGCGGGCCCGCTCCCAGCAGGCCAGGGCCGAGAGCGAGCTGGGCCGGGCCGAGGAGAAGAAGCGGCAGGCCGAGGCCCTGGCCGGGCACCTCCAGGAGCAGATCGCCGAGTTGACGGAGGAACTGGAGCGGCTGCGCGGCCAGGGCGGCGGCCCGGACCCGTCGGACGGTCTCCCCGGCCTCGCCCCGTTCGCACCGGCCGCCTCCCCGGACCCCGTGGGTGACGACATCGACGCGACCCTCGCCCGCGTGGCGGCGGTCAACGACACCGACAGCGACACGGTCCACCGGATCAGCGGCGAACTCGGCCAACCCGCGCCCACCCTTGTCCCGGACAACCCCTCCACCGGCCCGGACATGCCGAACAAGACGGCGTGGGAACTCGGCAGTGAGGCCAGGGCCGCGCAGGAGAGGGGAGATTTCCGGGAGGCTGCCCGTCTCTACGCCCTGCTGACGGCGGCTTCGTCCGGCTACCTGGGCCCGGAGCACCGGGACACCCTCGCCAGCCGGTACGAACACGCCTACTGCGTCGGCGAGGCCGGCGAACCCGCCGTCGCACGCGATCTGTACGAGGCGCTCGTGCAGTACGGGCTGCGAGTCCGGGACTCCACCCATCCGGACACCCTGCGCGCCCGGTACCAGCTCGCCTACTACACCGGCGAGACCGGTGACTTCGCCACCGCACGCGACCTCGTGGCCGCAGTCGTGTCGGACGAGGCCCGCGTACTGGGACCTGATCATCCGGACACCCTCGCCAGCTACTACCAGCAGGCCTACTTCACCGGTTTGGCAGGTGATCCGGCGACCGCACGCGACCTGCTGGCCGCCCTCATCCCCGTTCAGACCCGCGTCCTGGGCCCCGAGCACCCCGATACCCTCGCCAGTCGGCATGAGAACGCCTACTTCACCAACGAATCCGGTGATCCGGCCGCGGCACGGGACCTGCTGGCCGCCCTCGCCGCCGACCGCACCCGCGTCCTCGGCCCCGACCACCACGGAACCCTCATCACCAGGTACGAACTCGCCCGCTACACCGGCAAGGCCGGAGAGCCCGCCAAGGCACGCGACCTCTACGGCGCACTCGTACACCAGGAGACCCGTGTCCTGGGCCCCGACCACATGAACACCCTCATCAGCCGCGGGCAGCACGCCCGCTACACCGGCAGGGCCGGGGACCCGGCCAAGGCGCGCGACCTCTTCCGCGTCCTCGTGGAGGACTGGACCCGTGTACTCGGACCCCGGCACCCGCGCACTCTCAGCAGCCGCGCGCAATACGCCCGCTACACCGCCGAAGCGGGTGACACAGCCGCAGCACAGGAGCTCGGCCGCGTACTCCTGGCGGACGTGGAGCGCGACCAGGGGGCCGGCCATCCCGCGGTCCTGAGCATCCGCAGGCAGCTCGCCGCCTGGGCTGAAGGAGACGACCGCACTGACCCCGCCTGAGGCGGCACGGCCCGCACCCTGCACGGGTGCGGGCCCGACGGCAGCGGAAGGCCTAGATCACGCCCTGCACCAGCATCGCGTCCGCCACGCGCTCGAAGCCGGCGATGTTGGCGCCCGTGACGTAGTCGCCCGGGGCGTCGTAGCGGGCGGCGGTCTCGTACGCGACCTCGTGGATCGAGCGCATGATGCCGGCCAGTTCCGACTCGACCCGGTCCCGGGTCCAGGCCGTGCGGCCCGCGTTCTGGGCCATCTCCAGCGCGCTGACCGCGACGCCGCCCGCGTTGGCGGCCTTGCCCGGGCCGAAGGCGACGCCCGCCGCCTGGAAGAGGTGGACCGCCTCGGGGGTGCTGGGCATGTTGGCGCCCTCCGAGACCGCCTTGACGCCGTTCCCGATGAGGGCGCGCGCGTCCTCGGCGCCCAGTTCGTTCTGGGTCGCGGACGGGAAGGCGACGTCGGCCGGGACCTCCCAGACGCGTCCGCCCGGCACGAAGCGGGCCGAGGAGCCGCGGCGGGCGGCGTACTCGCTGACGCGGCCGCGCTCGACCTCCTTGATCTGGCGGAGCAGGGCGAGGTCGATGCCCTTGTCGTCGACCACGTAGCCCTGCGAGTCGGAACAGGTCAGCGGGTTGGCGCCGAGCTGCTGGAGCTTCTCGATGGTGTAGAGGGCGACGTTCCCGGAGCCGGAGACGACGGCCGTCAGGCCGTCCAGGGACTCGCCCCGGACCCCCAGCATCTCGGAGGCGAACAGCACGCTGCCGTAGCCGGTGGCCTCGGGCCGGATCGCGGAGCCGCCCCAGCCCTGGCCCTTGCCGGTGAGGACGCCGGCCTCCCAGCGGTTGGTGATGCGCCGGTACTGGCCGAACAGGTAGCCGATCTCGCGGCCGCCGACGCCGATGTCGCCGGCCGGGACGTCGGTGTGCTCGCCGATGTGGCGGTGCAGCTCGGTCATGAAGGACTGGCAGAAGCGCATGACCTCCGCGTCGGAGCGGCCGTGCGGGTCGAAGTCGCTGCCGCCCTTGCCGCCGCCGATGCCCAGGCCGGTCAGCGCGTTCTTGAAGATCTGCTCGAAGCCGAGGAACTTCACCACGCCGATGTCCACGGACGGGTGAAAGCGCAGGCCGCCCTTGTACGGGCCGAGCGCGCTGTTGAACTCCACCCGGTAGCCGCGGTTGACGTGGACGTGTCCGTGGTCGTCCGTCCACGGAACCCGGAAGATGATCTGCCGCTCCGGTTCCACGAGCCGCTCCACGAGCCCGGCCTCGGCGTACTCGGGGCGCGCCGCGAAGACGGGGGCCAGGGTGTCCAGGACCTCCCGTACGGCCTGGTGGAACTCCGGCTGGGCGGGGTTGCGGCGCTCGATGTCGGTCCGCAGTGCGTCCAGCCTCTGCTTCGGGTCGGTCACGTTCTGATTCCTCTCCGGCGTCCTGGTGGGGGCGTGCGGGCCCAGCGGGAGGGTACCGCGCAGGGGGGGTGCTCCCGGAATTGGTCATCCGGCCTGCGCAGCAGGGGTGTTGGGCCTGTGCAATGACACGGGAGATGGCCTGTGTACGACCGTAGTATCAGCTGGGGACTGCTTGGATCAGGCTCGGAACGGCCCGGGATGGGCGAGAATCCGGCCATCGCGGTGCGGCAGTCCTGCGGCACCCACCAAGGCGGGGGGAACCACGTGGAAACGGCAAGGTTCGCGTCACTGATCGCTGCGACGATCACCATGGGCCTGGTGAGCGGCCTCTTCTACGGGTTCTCGGTGGCGGTGATGCCCGGGCTGCGCGCCTCGTCCGACCGGACGGTGATCGAGACGATGCAGCGGATCAACGTGGCGATCCTCAACGGCTGGTTCCTGCTCGGCTACATGGGTTCGCTGCTGTTCACCGCCCTGGCCCTGGGCCTGCACCTGCCGGGCGACGGGCGCCACGCGCTGGTGCCGCTGGCGGGCGCGCTCGTCGCGTACGTCCTGGCGATGATCGTCACCGCACGGGTGAACATCCCGCTCAACAACGCCCTGGAGAAGGCGGGCCCGGTGGACCGGATCGCCGATCCGGCGGCCGTGCGCCGCGCGTTCGAGGGGACCTGGGTCCGCGCGAACGCGTGGCGCACACTGCTGTGCACGGTGGCCTTCGGACTGCTGGCCTGGGCGCTGGTCCTGCACGGACAGAACGCCTAGGCGTCCCCTCCTAGTAGCGGAGGTCCTTCTGCTCGGTGATCAGGCGGCCGGCGATGTGCAGGTTGCCGTCGGAGTCGAGCACCGCGATGATCTTCTTCGTGGAGCCGTGGTGGGTCGTGAAGTAGATCTTGTCCGCCTCCTGCGACGAGGAGTAGTTCGTGTTCACGGACAGCTCGATGCTCACCGGGGAGCTGATGAGCACGTCCTTCTTGGGCGAGTTCGGGTAGACCTGGTTCGGCCGCAGCTTGACGCGGCCGTGAGTGTCGCCCTCGTCCCAGTCGGACGCCACGCCGAGGTCGATGTCAGCCATGCGATTCCCCTCCCGTTGCAGTGGGCGGACTCTGTGACCGATCGGTCACAGAACGTCCCGGACCGAGCCCAGAACCTACGTAGTCCGTGCACATGACGGCAGCACATCGCGCGACTATGACTGATTTTCGCCCCGCTTCGTCGCGAAGTGGCATCAAGCTTCCGGAGCTCCCGGAAAGCCCGAAAACGCTCAGCGGGCGGTGGCCCGGCCGTGCAGGAGGAGAGCACGGGCGAGGGCGGCGAGGGCGGCGGTGCAGAGCAGGGTGCGCAGGATGTTCGTGGTGACCCAGGTGCCCTTGAACTTGTCCACCACCGCGAAGTCGGTCAGCTTCGCCGCGTCGCCCGCGGCCGCGAGCTCGTTGTTCAGCGGGATGTTCACCGCGAAGGTGATCACCAGTACGACGAGGTAGGCGACGGCCGCCGCGGCCACCCACACGGCGGTCCCGCGCCGGCCCTTGCGGTACTCGACGACGGCCGCGGCGGCGGTGGCGAGCAGGGCGAGGACGAAGGCGCTGCCGAAGAGGCCGTTGCCGTCGATGGCGGCGTTGAAGTTCTGCATGGCGGTGACGTAGGTGCGCTCGTCGCCGGCGGCCAGTCCCGGCATCACCGAGACGTCGAAGGCGAAGAACAGGCCCGCCATCAGACCGATGAGGACGGTGGAGAGGCCGAGGAGGAGGCCGGCCACCCTGTCGGTGCCCGTGCGTGCCGTGCCGTTGGTGCCGTGTGCGTGGTGTCCAAGGTCGGTGCCGTGTGCCGGGTTGGTGCCGTACGCCGGGTTGGTGCCGTGTTCCGGGTTCATGGATACGTCCTCGCCTGATGGCCGGTTACCGGCGGGCCCCACGCCCGCGGCGCAGTGATCGTGGCATCCGGGCCGGTCGCGTACCAGCGATTTCACCGAAAACAGGGGAAGGGCCGGGGAGTTGCCCCGGCCCTTCCGAATGGCGGAATACCGACCGTGAGGTCAGCCGTGGACGTGCAGCGGCTTCCCGGCGAGGGCGAGGTGGGCCTCGCCCAGGGCCTCGGTCTGGGTCGGGTGGGCGTGGATGAGGCTCGCCACCTCCGTCGGCAGGGCCTGCCAGTTGAAGATGAGCTGGGCCTCGCCGATCTGCTCGCTGACCCGCGAGCCGATCATGTGGATGCCGATGACGGGGCCGTCGGCGACCTGGACGAGCTTCACGTCGCCCGCCGACTTCAGGATCTTGCTCTTGCCGGTGCTGCCCGCGTTGAACTTGCTGACGACGACCTTGTCCTCGCCGTAGACCTCCTTGGCCTTCGCCTCGCTGAGGCCGACGGAGGCGATCTCGGGCTCGCAGTAGGTGACCCGCGCGACGCCGTCGTAGTCGATCGGGCTCACGGGCAGGCCCGCGAGGCGCTCGGCGACGAGGATGCCCTCGGCGAAGCCGACGTGGGCCAGCTGGAGGGTCGGGATCAGGTCGCCGACGGCCGAGACGGTCGGCAGGCTGGTGCGCAGCAGCTCGTCGACGACGACGTGCCCGCGGTCGAGGGCGACGCCCGCCTCCTCGTAGCCGAGGCCGGCCGAGACCGGGCCGCGGCCCACGGCGACGAGCAGCAGCTCGGCCTCGATCTGCTTGCCGTTCTCCAGGGAGACCCGTACGCCGTTCTCGGTGTACTCGACTCCGGAGAAGCGGGAGCCCAGCTCGAACTTGATCTTCCGCTTGCGGAAGGCGCGCTCCAGGGACTTGGAGATGTCTACGTCCTCGGCGGGCACCAGGTGCGGCAGGCCCTCGACGACGGTGACGTCCACGCCGAAGGACTTCCAGGCCGAGGCGAACTCGACGCCGATGACGCCGCCGCCGAGCACGACCGCCGACTCGGGGATCCGGTCGAGGAAGAGCGCGTGGTCGGAGGAGACGACCCGGTTGCCGTCGATGGCGAGGCCCGGCAGCGAGCGCGGCTGGGACCCGGTGGCGAGGACGACGTGGCGGCCCTTGTAGCGGACGCCGCCGGCCTCGACCTCGGTCGGGGAGACGAGACGGCCCTCGCCCTCCACCAGGGTGAGGTTCTTGCGCGTCTTCAGCATGCCCTGGAGGCCCTTGTAGAGCCCGGCGATCACGCCGTCCTTGTACTCGTGCACCCCGGCTATGTCCACGCCCTCGAAGGTGGACTTCACTCCGTAGGACTCGCTGCGGCGCAGTTCGTCGGCGACCTCGCCGGCGTGCAGCAGCGCCTTGGTCGGGATGCAGCCGTTGTGCAGGCAGGTGCCGCCCAGCTTGCCCTTCTCGATCAGGACGGCGCTCAGGCCGAGCTGGGTCGCGCGCAGGGCACAGGAGTAGCCCCCGCTGCCGCCACCGAGGATGACCACGTCGTACACACCGTCGGCGGAATTCTCCATTGCAGATGACCTTTCGTCTTCCGTGGCGTTGAACCAGCCCTCCCGGCATGCTCTCATCTCCCTTCCGGGCGGGCGGTCTTGGGGGCTTCCGGGACGCTTCCCACCTGCGGGGCGGCTGGATTCAGCCGTTCTTGAGTCCGCCTCCAGCCAAGGTGCGCACCATCTCCCCCGCATCACCTCGCGTCAGGACGGATGGGTGAGAAGAGATGCCTGAAGACGCTCGACGTCCGCTCCCGGACGTCACCGTGCCCGCCGACCACCGGATCGCGGTCGTCGGCCTGTCCTGCCGCCTCCCGAAGGCCCCGGACCCGGACGGCCCGTGGCGGCTGCCGGACGACGCGGCCGACGCCTTCGACCCGGCCTTCTTCGGGATCTCCCCGCGCGAGGCCGCGTCGATGGGCCCGCGCCGGCGGCTGGTGCTGGAGCTGTGCTGGGAGGCCCTCGAACACGCGGGGATCGTGCCGGGCTCGCTGCGCGGCGCGCGCGTCGGCGTGTTCGTGGGCGCCGTGCGGGACGGGCACGCCGCTCCCTCCTACCAGCAGGGCCCGGAGACCATCGGCCACCGCACCGGCGGGCTGCTGGGCCTGCGCGGCCCGAGCACGACCGTGTACGCCGGGCGCTCCTCCTCGCTCGTGGCCGTGCACCTGGCCTGCGAGAGCCTGCGCGGCGGCGAGTGCGACACCGCCCTGGTCGGCGGGCTCGGTCCCGAGCCGGTCCCGGGCCCGCCGGGCCCGGCCGGCCCGGCCGCCGGGGCCCGGGAGCGCGGCGCCGTGCGCTGCGAGGGCGGCGGGGTCGTCGTCCTCAAGCCCCTCGCCCGGGCCCTGGCCGACGGCGACCGGGTGCTCGGCGTCATCGCGGGCAGCGGCGTCGGCGAGGACGGCGGTACGGGTCCGGGCGCGCCCGGCGGCGAGGGCCGGGAGGAGGCGCTGCGCCGGGTCCGCGAGCGCGCCGGCCTCGGCCCGCGCGGGGTCCGGTACGTCGAACCGCACGGGGCCGTGGGCATCACGGACCTGATCGGGGCGCTGCCGGGCCTGGGCCCGGACCGCCGCGAGCCGGCGCGGGCCCCGCGCCCCGGGGAGTCCGGGCGGCGGCTCGTCGTGGGCCTCGGCTCCGGGGGTGCGGGCGGCCCGGACTGCCACGTCGTCCTGGAGGAGGCGCCGCGTACGGCCCCGGCCGCCGGCGCCGGGACCGACCGGCCGGACGGGGCCGCGCACCCGCTGCCGTACACCGTCTCCGGCACCACTGCGGAGGCGCTGCGCGCCCAGGCCCGGCGGCTGCTGGACTGGCTGGGCGAGCATCCCGGTGCGCGGCCGGGGGCCCTGAGCCGGGCGCTGGCCACCACGCGTACGGCCTTCGCGCACCGGGCGGTGGTCGTCGCCGCGGACCGGGAGGAGCTGGCCCGGGGGCTGGAGGCCGTCGCCCGGGACCGGCGGGCCGCGGGCCTGGTGCGCGGGACCGCGGCCCGGCGGCGGGACCTGGCGGTCCTGTTCACGGGCGAGGGCGGGCAGCGGCCGGGGACGGGCCGCGGGCTGTATACGGCCTTCCCGGTGTTCGCCGCCGCCTTCGACGAGGTGTGCGCCGCACTCGGCGGCGGGGTCCGGGAGGCCGTCTTCGGCGACGACGCCGACGCCGCCGCTGAGGCCCTGGGCCGCACGGGGACCGCGCAGGCAGCCCTGTTCGCCGTCGAGGTCGCGCTCTACCGGCTCGTCGAGTCGTGGGGGGTCGTGCCGCAGTTCGTCGGCGGGCACTCCGCGGGCGAGATCGCCGCCGCGCACGTGGCCGGGGTGCTGTCCCTGGAGGACGCGGCCGTGCTCGTCACCGCGCGGGGGCGGCTGATGGAGGCCCTGCCCGGGGCCGGGCTCATGGTCGCCGTCCGGACGGGCGCCGAGGAGGTCGCCCCGCTGCTGGTGCCGGGGACGGCGCTGGCCGCGGTCAACGGGCCCCGGGACGTCGTCGTGTCGGGCGCCCACGAGGCCGTCCGGGCCGTCGTGGGACGGCTGGCCGAGCAGGACGTCAAGTCCAAGACCCTGCGCGCGGGCCACGCCTTCCACTCGCCGCTGATGGACCCGATGCTGGAGGAGTTCCGGCGGGCCATCGCGGGCCTGGACTTCCGGCGGCCCCGGATCGCGTTCGTCTCCGCGCTCACCGGCGGCATCGTCACCGACGAGGTCGCGCGGCCGGACTACTGGGTCGGGCACGTCCGCGAGACCGTCCGCTTCCAGGACGCCGTCCGCACCCTGGAGTCCGAAGGCGCCACGGCCGTACTGGAGTTGGGTCCCGGCGGGGCGCTCGCGGCCATGGCCCGCCCCTGCCTCGCCGACGAGGGCGCCGTCGTCGTGCCCGCCCTGTGCCGCCGGGGCGACGAGGTCCGGGCACTGCTGACCGCGACCGCGACCCTGTACGCCCACGGCGTCCTCGGCCGGCTGCCGCTCGGCATCCCCGCCGGGGCGCCGCTGCACGGCCTGCCCACGTACCCCTTCCGGCGCGAGGACCGCCGGCCGGGCCGGGGTCCCGCCGGCCGGGCGGCGCGGTACCCCGTCGGCGGGCCGGTGCGGGCGCGCCGGCCGGGCGCACCCGGATCCGGCACGGACGCAACGGCAACGGCAACGGCCGCGACGGGCATGGCCGCGACGGGGCATCCGCTGGCCGCGTGGCGGCTGGACCTCCCGGAGGCGGGGGCCGTCCTGTTCACGGGGACGGTCTCGGCGCGCAGCCACCCGGAGTTCGCCGGGGCCGGCCGGGTGCCGGCGCAGGCGCTGGTGGAGGCGGCGCTCGCGGTGGGCGGCGCGATCGGCGCGCCGGAGGTCGAGGAGGCCGCCGCGGAGGTGGCCCTGACGCTGCCCGCGCGGGGCGGGGTGCTGCTCCAGCTGCTGGCGCAGGCCCCCGACGAGGCGGGCCGGCGGCGGCTGACGGTGGTCTCGCGGGCCGAGGGCGCCGACCCGGAGGAGCCGTGGGTGCGGCACCTGACGGCCGTTCTGGCCCCGGGCCGGGCGCCGTCCTTCGCCCTGGCCGAGTGGCCGCCGGCCGGCGCGGAGCCGCTGGAGGGGGCCGAGGAGCACCCGGCGGTGGAGCGGGCCTGGCGGCGGGGCGAGGAGTTCCTCGCCGAGCTCCTGCTGCCGGCCGGGCTGCACGGGCAGCCGTACGCCCTGCACCCCGCGCTGCTGGAGGCGGCGCTGCACCCCGTGCTGGCGGCGGTGCCGGAGCCGCTGGCGGCCGGGGAGTGGCGGGGTACGGCCCTGTACGCGACCGGGGCGACCTCGCTGCGGGTGCGGGCCGTGCGCGGTGCGTTCGGGGTGGTAGCGCTGGAGCTGGCGGACGCGGAGGGCGGTCCGGTGGCCTCGGCGACCGTGACCCTGTCCGAGCTGCCTGGCGGGCCGGGCCGGCGGCCCGTCACCCCGCTGGCGCTGGTGTGGGAGCGGGTGGCGGAGGCCGCCGGGCCGGTGCGGGGGCCGCGCCGGGCGCTGCTCGGGGTGCCGGGCGGCGGGCGCGGCCCGTCGCCGCTGCCGGAGTGCGACGGGGCGCCCGCGTACGCGGGACCGGCCGAGCTGCTGGAGGCCTCGGCGGACGGGCGGCCGGTGCCGGAGCTGGTCCTGGCCCGCCTCGCGGAGCCCGCCGCCGACGCGGAGCTGTACGGGCGGGGCGTGGCGGCGGCGGTGGACGAGGTGCGGGAGCTGGTGGGTGCCTGGCTCGCCGAGGAACGGCTGGCCGGCTCCGTGCTGGCCGTCGTCACGGGCGGCGCCGAGGAGGTGCTGCCCGGGGAGGGCGTCGCCGATCTCGTGGGGGCTGCCGTACGCGGCTTCGTGCGCTCGGTGCAGGCGTGGCTCGCCGGTTCGGGCGGGGGCCGCATCATGCTGGTGGACGTGGACGACAGCGACGCGAGCCGAAAGGCCCTGGTGCGGGCGCTGGGCGGCGGCGAACCGGACCTGGCGCTGCGCGACGGGGTCGCGTACGCGCGGCGGCTGGTGCGGGCGGAGTCCGTGGTGCCCGGGGCGACGGGCGCGGGCGGGCCGGGCACGGTGCGGCTCAGCGGCGCCGTGGAGGGGCCGCGGGCCCGGGAGAGCGCCCGGCACCTGGTGGAGGCGTACGGCGTGCGGCTGGTCGGGCCCGGCGAGGAGGCGGCCGCGGTGGTGCACCTGAGCGGTCCGGACGGGCCCTCGCTGGAGGCCTCGGTCGACGCCGCTCTCGCGCTGGACGGGCACCCGACGCCGCTGGCGTTCGTCACCACCGTCGGGGCCGCCGTCGGCTCGGGCGGACCGGAGTGCGACGCGGTCGTGGGCGCCTTCCTCACCGCCCTGGCCGCCCGCCGCCGCGCGGCCGGACTGCCGGCGGCCGTGCTGGGCTGGGGCGCCGACGCCGAAGGCCTCCCGGCGGGACTGGCGGTCCCGGCCGGCGGGGACGGGGCGGCCCTGCTGGGGCACGCGCTCGCGCGGAACCTGACCCTGGTGGCCGCCCGCGCCGACGCGGCCGGGCTGCGCGCCTCCGGGGGGCCCGTGCCGGCGCTGCTGCGGAGCCTGGTGGTGCAGCGGCCGCGCCGGGCGGCCAACCGGCGGGCCGACGAGGAGACTTCGCCGGCCGGGCCGCTCGCGGAGCCGGGCGCGGAGGCGCTCCCGCCCCGGGCTCCGTCCGCGGCCGGGGGCACCTTCGCGGGGCTGCTGCGCGGGGCGCACGCGCAGGGCCGTACCGCCGAGGGCGCGGCGCTGCTGATGGCGGCGGCCGAGCTGCTGCCCGGCTACGACTCCCGGTCCGGGGTGGCGCGCTGGCCGGCCCCCGTGCGGCTGGCGGGCGGGCCGGAGGGGGCGGCGGGGCTGTTCGCGTTCCCCTCGCTGGGGGCGTCGTCCGGCCCGGAGGAGTTCCTCGCGCTGGCGGCGGCCCTGGAGGGCCGTCGGGGCCTGACGGTGCTGGCGCACCCCGGCTTCGCCGGTGACGCGGTGCTGCCGCGCAGCCGGCAGGCGCTGGTGCGGGCCCAGGCGGAGGCGGTGGCCGAGGCGGCGGGCGCGGCGCGGCCCGTGCTGCTGGGGCACTCGTCCGGTGGGTGGATCGCGCACGCCGTGGCCCGGGAGCTGCTGGAGATCGGCCGTGAGGCGGCGGCGGTGGTGCTGCTCGACACGTACGCGCGGGGCGGGAGCCGGCGCGGGCCCGCGACGCTGACGGAGCGTCTGCTCGACCCGGCGGGCCCGCCGGGGATGACCGACGACACGCGGCTGCTGGCGATGGGCGGCCACCTGAGGCTGTTCACCGACTGGACGCCGGAGCCGGCTTCGGCTCCCACGCTGCTGGTGCGGGCCTCGGCGTCGGCGGCCTCGGCCACCGCCGGGTGGGAGTACGCGGACCATCTGGCGGAGGTGGCGGGCGACCACCTGTCGCTGCTGGGCGCGGACGCGGGCGCCGTCGCGGCCGCGGTGGACGGCTGGCTGCGCAAGGTGGCCGGCTGATGGCGGCGCCGGCCGGGCGGCTGCTGGCCGTGTCCGACCTGCACGTGGTGCACGCGGAGAACCGCCGGCTGCTGGAGGAGGAGATCGTGCCCGGGTCGCCCGGGGACTGGCTGCTGGTGGCGGGGGACGTCAGCGAGACCGCGTCCGAGGTCGAGTGGGCGCTCGGGCTGCTGCGCGACCGGTTCGCGCGGGTGGTGTGGACCCCCGGCAACCACGACCTGTGGACGCCGGCCGACGATCCGGTGCAGCTGCGCGGGGAGCCCCGGTACCGGTACCTGGTGGACATGTGCCGGAGGCTGGGGGTGCTCACGCCGGAGGACCCGTACCCGGTGTGGCAGGGGCCCGGCGGGCCGGTGGTGGTGGCTCCGCTGTTCACGCACTACGACTACTCGTTCCGCGACCCGGCGCTGACGAAGGAACAGTCCCTCGCCGCCGCCCGCGAGTCGGGGGTGGTGTGCACGGACGAGTTCCTGCTGCACCCGGATCCGTACCCGGGCATGGACGGTTGGTGCCGGGCCAGGGTGGCGGAGACGGCGGCCCGCCTGGACGCCGTGGACCCGGCGCTGGGGACCGTGCTCGTCAACCACTACCCGCTGGTGCGGGAGCCCACCGACATCCTGCGCTACCCGCAGTTCGCGCAGTGGTGCGGGACGACGCTCACGGCGGACTGGCACCTGCGCTACCGGGCGCGAGCCGTGGTGTACGGACACCTGCACATCCCGCGCACGACGTACCACGACGGGGTTCGCTTCGACGAGGTGTCCATCGGCTACCCGCGCGAGCGCAGGGGGCGGGGCCTGCCGCGCGGGGTGCTGCGGGACGTCATGCGGCCCCGCGAGGACGGGACCTGAGGAGCAGCGCACACGAAAGGACTGCCGCGGTCCGAAGGGTGCTTCGGAACGCGGCAGTCGGGTGGTCGCGGGGCGGTTCAGCCGGCCTTGCGGCGGAACGTGCGGCTCTGGCCGTTGGGGCCGCTGTAGCCCTTGAGCTTGAGGCCGCCCTCGTTGTGCGCCTGCTGGGAGCGGGCGTTGCGGGCCTTGCGTTCCAGGGCCTCGCGGAACTTGGCCTTGCCCTCGGCTTCGGCCTCGGCCGCCTGGTTTTCCGGCGTATCGGTCATACCGCGATTGTGGCATCCGGGCAGGTCGTGCGGCGACCCCGTTTACCGGATGCCGGCCACCAAACGGAACAGGCCCGTCCGGAACTCCGGGGAGGAGTCCGGACGAGCCGCCCGGACGGGCGCTGCCGGCCGGGCGGGTTCCGCGCGGGACCAGGCGGCGGCGCCATGGCCGGAGTAACCAATTCCGCCCGGTCTGCCGGGATTCCGCTCAGCCGGCCCGCGCCGCCAGCACGCCCGGCTCACGCCGGGCCACGGCGTGATCGGATTCCTCTTCCTCCAGTACCGCCGCGGCCGCGCGGTCGAGGATCGCCATGGCCCAGCCCGGCAGGTCCTGTTCCATGCCGGCCGCCGCGGTGGCCCAGCGCTGGCGCCGGTCCCGCGAGACGTTCACCTGGATCCGCATGCTGATGGCGTTCCGGTCGTCCTGCTCGTCCGCCTCGCGGGCCGCCTTCACCCGGGCGCGCAGGAAGTTCCTCGACCAGTTGAGCCGCTCGGCCCGGTCCATCCAGTAGTTCTGCTCCTGCTCCGGCAGGCTCGCCAGTTCGGCGTGGTGCTGGAAGCTCAGTGCCGGTCTCCGTCGCGCCGGCGCGAAACGGCGGGCCACCCAGGCGTAGTTCCGCAGGGTCTGGTAATCGAGATCGGTCTCCTCGACCGCACGCCGGTAACGGTCCGGATAGGCCGACTGGCCGTAGATGAGCCAGTCCCCGAGCCACCAGGCCGAAGAATCGGCAGCGGCGAACAGGCGGTCTCCGATCTTCCGCCAATCGGCCATGGAAATTCCGGTGGGCATTTCCAGTGCCGTTCTACGGGCGGCAACCTGGCCGGCCGCGGCCCCGCGCTGCTCGGCGAGCGGACGCGCAGCAGCCTGGTGAAATAATCCGAACCGTTCCCTCGTTTTCACGTCGCCCATTGTTTTTAAATCCCCCATGACGATCCTTCACAGCTTTCGATCCGCTTGAGGCAGTCCCTACCACTGTACTCAGCCTCAAGCGGATCCCGACCGGTCCGCCTCGGACTTCGTGTCAGAACCGGTCGTCCGGATTTCCTGCGTCGTGTACGAACAGCGCGACCTGGACCCGGTTGTTGAGACCGAGTTTGGTCAGGATGCTGGAAACGTGGGTCTTGACCGTGGAGACACCGAGATAGAGCGCCTCCCCGATCTCCGCATTCGACTTGCCCTGGCCGATGCCGAGGGCCACCGCCCGCTCCCGCTCGTTGAGGACCGACAGCCGCGCCTCGGCGTCCCGCCTGCGACCGCCGTCCGGCAGGGCGACGACCCGGTCGATGAGCCGCCGCATGACCGCCGGCGACAGCACCGGCTGGCCCTGCGCCACCCGTCGGATGGCCGACACGATCTCCGCCGGCGGGGTGTCCTTCAGCGCGAAGCCGGCCGCGCCCGCGCGCAGGGCGCGCAGCACGTACTCGTCGGCGTCGAAGGTGGTGAGCACCAGGACCTCGGGGGCGTCGCTCATCGCGCGCAGCGCCTCCGTGGCCGCCAGCCCGTCCATGACCGGCATGCGGATGTCCATCAGCACGACGTCGGGCCGATGTCTGCGGACCAGTTCGACCGCCTCCGCGCCGTCACCCGCCTCGGCCACGATGCGCAGGTCCCCGGCTCCGCCCAGCATCACCGAGAGCCCCATGCGCACCAGCGGGTCGTCATCAGCGATCAACACGTCGACCGCGGGGTGCTCGGCTGAGGTCATGCTGCGAGCATAGCCGCAGCACGACCCCCCTTCCGAGGTGCGGAACGGGACCTCGCGGGGCCCGCGTGACCGGCGAACGGGGGCGCTCGGCACGGAAGTCGGGGGGCGGAGGGCACTTTGGTGCCGGCCGTCGGCCGGAGGGCGGCGCTTCGGTCGTACCGGGGTGTACCGCCGAGGGATCCGCGGCGCGTGCCGGGTTCCTAACCTGACGTCATGCCAAAATTCCTTCAGCTCGCTGGGGTCTTCCTCTTCATCGCCGGAATCAGCGGCACCGTCGACCAGCTGGCCGTACAGCCCTTCCTGAGTCCGGTGCTCAATTTCGTCAACCTGTACGTCACCCCCCACATCTCCGCACTCCAGGGATACGAAGTCATCTGCAATCTCTCCCTTTCGGTCCTGGGAGTCATCCTGGTCATCGTCGCCGACGGTGCCAAAAGGACCGCCGGCTGATCCTCGACGCCCCTGTGCCATGAATCCGCCGGAATCCAATTCTTTGATCGGACGACGGCAGGGCCGTGTCCCGTGTGGTGAGGTGATCTCCGTGGCGGCCAACGGCCGGGGCACGTGGAGCTGGATCGTTCCGGACGGTCTGTGGGAGGCGGCGGAGCCGCTGGTCCCCCCGTCCAAGGTGCGCCCCCAGGGGGGCGGCACCCGGGACGCCCCCGATGAGACCGTCTTCGCGGCGATCGTGTACGTGCTGGTCAGCGACTGTGCCTGGCGGGCGTTGCCGCCCTGCTTCGGCATGTCGAAGTCGACGGTGCACCGGCGGTTCCTGGTCTGGTCGGTCTCCGGGCTGTGGGGCCGCCTGCACGAGGCGGTGGCCACCCGTGAAGCCGACGGTGCCGGGCTGCCGGCCCTGACCCTCCTGCTGCGGGATGCCGCCCGCGTCAGGTTCGAAGGGTCCGCCCCGGTGCTCCCGGCGGCACGCGGGGGGCCCGGCCCGGCACGCCGGCTGCCGCGCTGCTCCGTCTGCTGCCACCGTCCGGCCTGCCCTTCCTCCTCGGCCGTGCGGCCGGCGGACGGGTACGGACCGCAGGTGCCGCGCGGCCGCTGACGGCCGGGCCGGCGCCCTTCCCCGCCCGTCACCACATGGGACACGCCTTCCGGACGCCGCGCCGCACCCCGCGGCAGAGGCCCGCGCCGCCCGCCACATGGGGAAACGGGCATCCGCTCCACTGTCCCGCCGGCGGGACGCGAGGCGGGCGCGAGCGGTAGGCGAGCGGATCACGACGCGGCCGCGAGCGGCGTCGGATCATCCTTATAGCGCCGCGGATCTCGACCAGGAACTCGGCACATCACCCCCCACCTCCCGCGCGAATTCAAATGCCGCACCACGGCAGCTGAATTCAACGAAAGGAGCAGAAACGCATGTTCGACCAAGACAAGGAGAAGCCGGCCACATCAAGGCCACCCGCGGCGATCGCTCGGGAAATTCGAAGAAGAACTACACTGACCATTCCGCGCGGAATCTCCATGGAGGCCTGGAGAAGCCTCGGGCAGCAGATCGAAGCGATCTCCAACTCTTCGTCCTGGTGGCTCGGGGACTGGCTCATATACGGTCAGAGCGAATTCCCCAACCGCTATAAGCACGCCATTGCGCAGACCTCGCTCGACTACCAGACCCTGCGGAACTACGCCTGGGTCGCCCGTAGTTTCAAGCCGAACCAGCGGCTGGCCGAGCTGAGTTTCCAGCACCATGCCGAGGTGGCCGGGATGGAACCGGAAGAGCGAGGCCGGCTGCTGAAGCAGGCGGCGGAACACGGCTGGTCCCGCAACGAACTGAGAAGGCAGGTACGGTCCCGCCGGGCGACGGTCGAGGAAGAGCGTCCCGTTCCGCTGAAGATCAAGCCGAACGACGATCAGCGGGAACGCTGGCAGGCCGCCGCCCAGCACACGAGCCAGGATCTTCTGACCTGGATAACGACATCTCTCGACGACGCGGTGGATACCATTCCGACCGCCGGCGGCTGAGTTCTCGTAATTCGTGTTCCGCTCTTCGTACGACGGCATATCGGCAGTGACCATGACGGCATGACTGGAGCAGAGGCGCGCGCCACGGCGCCGCCGACGGGAACACCGCACGGCAGTATCCGCCCCCCACGCCACCGCGTGGAGAAACGGGCCGTCTGGTGGTGGACGATCCGGGTCGTCATATCCATGGTCGTCGTCCTCGGGGCGCTGGGGCTGACGTACTGGCTCTGGGAGGGATCCCGGCCCTGGACGGGGCCGGGGTTCGTCGTGCTGGCGGTCTGCCACGCGGTCACCGCGGTGGTCATGCCGGGCTGGCGGTACCGCGTCCACCGCTGGGAGAGCACCGACCGGGCGGTGTACGACCTGAAGGGCTGGCTCGTGCGGGAGTGGCGGATCGTCCCCATCTCCCGCATCCAGAGCGTGGACGTGGTCCGCGGGCCCGTGCAGCAGTGGCTCGGTCTGGCCACCCTGCGGGTGGTCACCGCCTCCCACGAGGGCCACGTCAAGATCGTCGGACTCGACGCCGACGTGGTCGCGAGGACCGCCGAGGAGCTCACCGCCATCACCCAGGCCACACCGGGGGACGCCACGTGACGGCCGTGGACACCGCGCGGGCCGAGGACGCGGCACCGGAGCCCGACGCCGACACCGACACCGGCGCCGACACCGACACCGACACCGACACCGACACCGACACCGACACGACCCCCTGGCAGCGCCTGGACGGGCGGCTGATCTGGGTCAACCTGGTGCGGCTGCTGCTGTCGCTGGCCCCGACCGTCCTGTCGATCGTCTTCTTCGGCACCGGACGGCGCCTGTCCGACCTGTGGCCCGCGATGGTCGCCACCGGGATCGGCGTCCTGGTCAGCGTCGGCGACGTCGTGCGGTGGGTGCGCACCCGGTACCGGGTCACCGGGGAACTCGTCGAGATCCGGACGGGCCGCATCATGCGGGTCTACCGCCAGGTGCCGCGCGACCGCATCCGCGCCGTCGACCACAAGGCCCGGCTGCGCCACCGGCTCGCGGGCCTGCGCGTGGTGGTCATCAGCTCCGGCGGGACCCGGCCGGCGCTGCGGCTCGACGCGGTCTCGAAGGAGACCGCGGAGGCCCTGCGCCAGGAGCTGATGCGCGGCGTCCCCGACCCGGAGGCGGAGCGGGCCGCGGCCTTCCGGGAGACCCCCATCGCCGAGGTCCGCTGGTACTGGATCTTCTACAACGTCATCAACATCTGGGGGATGCTGGTCGGCGCGCTGATGCTGTGGAGCCTGGACGGCATGGCGGAGCTCGTGAACCTGGACCTCACCGGTGCGATCGGCGCGGTCGTCGACCGCCTCGCCCCCGGGCGCTGGGGTTCGTACGCGCTGTGGGGCGCGGTGGTGTTCCTGCTCGGCTTCCTCGCCCTCGCCGCCGGCTTCGTCCAGGACAACTGGCACTTCCGGCTCGTGCGCAGGTTCAAGGACGAGGAGGGCAGCGAACTCATCACCCGGCAGGGGCTGATGTCCACCCGCGAGGTGCACCGCGACGACCGCCGGCTGCGCGGGGTGCAGCTCAGCGAGCCGCTGTTCTGGCGCTGGATCGGCCTCACGGAGACGGCGGTCATCTCCACCGGCCTCGCGAGCTGGTCGCTCACGGGCGAGCCCGCCAGCAGCATCCTGCCGCGCGGGCCCGTCCGCGAGGCCAGGCGGGTCGCGGCCATGGTGCTGCCGGGGCCGGCGCGCCCCCTGGAGGCGGAGCTGCGCCGGCATCCCCGCGGTGCGCTCCTGCGCCGCCTGCTGTGGGCGGTGGCCCTGTGCGGCGGGCTCTCGGGCATGACGGCCTGGCTGGGTGCCACGGGCGCGGTCCCCGGCTGGATCTGGACGGTGCCGCTGTGGGCGCTGCCCCTCGCCGCCGCCGGGGCGCTGGCGGCGTTCCGCACGCTGGGGCACGCGTACGCGGAGCCGTACGTGGTCATGCGGCACGGGCTGTCCCGGCGGCAGACTTCGGCGCTGGCCCGGGAGGCGGTGCTCGGCCTGCGGATCCGCCAGTCGCTGCTCCAGCGGTGGCTGGGGCTGGTCAGCGTGGCCACGCCGACCGCCGCCGGGCTGCGCATCTACCAAGCCCCCGACATGAGTGTCGAGCAGTTCCTGGCGCTGGCGGACGAAGCCGTTCCCGAGCTGCTCGCCGAGTTTCTCCGGGACGATGCGGCGGAGAATTTCACCCAGCCCGGCAAGTAATTCCGGGTGACTGCTCCCGGCCCTCTGGCCGATACGGAATGATCTGGGTCGGCGATCCGCCTCCCGAAGTGAATCCATGGGCCTGCGGGTCACCGCACCGGCATTTCCGCAGCAGCACGAGAGTTGTCAGCACCCGATTTTATGGAGTACATAGAAATGTGGCGCACCAAGCTGACCGACGGGTTTTCCGTGAGTGCGCTCGGCCTTGGCTGCAGTTCGATGTCCCACGGCTACGGAGCCGGTCCGCGGGATGACGAGGAATCCACTCGCGTCATCCACCGGGCCCTGGAACTCGGCATCAACGTCTTCGACACGGCCGATGTGTACGGTCCGTTCACCAATGAGGAACTCCTCGGCCGCGCGCTGGAGAACCGCGGGGACGACGTGGTCATGGCGACGAAGTGCGGGATGATCGCGCAGCCCGACGGCAAGTTCGTCCGGGACGGCCGGCCAGAGCACCTGCGCCGCGCCTGTGAGGCGTCGCTGCGGCGGCTCCGGACGGAAACGATCGGCCTTTACCAGCTGCACCGGGTGGATCCGGACGTTCCGATCGAAGAGACCTGGGGGGCGCTCGGCGAACTCGTCACCGAGGGAAAGGTCCGCGGTCTCGGTATTTCGCACGCCACGAGCGAGGAACTCGACCGGATACACGCGGTGTTCCCGATCACGGCGGTGCAGTACGAGCTGTCCGTGTGGGCCCCGCAGAACAAGCGGGACATCCTGCCCTGGTGCCGGCGCAACGGCGTCGGCTTCCTCGCCTTCGCGCCCATCGGCCGGGGATACCTCTCCGGCCGGGTCGCGCACGAGGAACTGCACCCGGACGACTCCCGGGTCCGGGACCCCCGGTTCGGCGAGGACGCCATGCGCGCCAACCGGGCGATCCTCGACGGCCTGCGGGGGATCGCCGCCCGCCACGAGGGCGCCACCGCCTCCCAGGTGGCCATCGCCTGGGCCCTGGCGCAGGGCCCGGACGTCGTCCCGATCCCCGGCACCCGGCACCTGCACTGGCTGGAGGAGAACGTGGCCGCCGCCGGGCTGCGGCTCACCGCGGCGGAACTGGAACTGCTCGACCGCCTGCCGACGGCGGTGGGCGACATGAGCTGGGACAGCCTCCGGGCCGGCGGCACCGCCCGGCCGGCGGCCCCGGGGGCGGGCGGCGCCGCGGACGGCGGCACCGGGGCGAACGGTTCCTGACGGCCGCCCCGCACCGCCCCTCCTCCCCGACCGATTGGACCGACAGGTGCTCTTCCCGCACACCGCCTCCCGCCGCCTCGTGTTCCGTCCCGCGTCCACCGCCCACCACTCGGACCTCGTCCGCACGATGCTGCGCACCGGCATCGAGAGCGTCAGCCCCTCGGCGCGCGGTGGCGAGCGGGACCTGTCCAGGTGCGACGCCGCCTTCCTCGTCACCTCGCGCAGCAGCGGGGACGTCCTGGGGTTCAGCACGCTGCACGGCCTCGATGCCGCCGGGCACGTCAAGTCCGGGGTCTACCTGGACCCCCTGCGCGCCCGGCTCGGCGTCGGGTCCGAGGCGATCTACCTGACGATCAACTACGCCTTCGCGATGTTCGACGTCGGCAAGGTCGTCGCGCAGACCACGGAGGCCACCTTCGGCTCAGTGGGCCTGACCCCCGGCAGCAGCGAGGCCACCGCGGTGCTCCGCGACCACCTCTACTTCCGCGGGCGCCACTGGGACCTGCACACCTTCGAACTCGGGCGGGACGAGTGGGAGCGCCACGTCGACGGCGAGCTCGGCGGCGTCCTCGGCCCGGGGCTCAGCTGGCGCCGGGCCCCCGGACCGCTCGGCCCCGCACCCTCCCGGCCCCGCCCGGCGGCCTGACCCCGCCCGGCGCGCCCGCGCCCGCCGCACACCGGAACAGGATTTAAGGAGAACCAGTGCCAGGTCACGCAACGGCACCGCTGATCACCGTGCTCGGTGCCTCAGGCCTGCTGGGTACGGCCGTCAGCAGAGAACTCGCGCGCAGGAACGTCCGGCTGCGGCTGGTCGGCCGCCGCGCCGTGGCGGTCCCGCCCCGGCCGGTCGCGCTGGTCGAGGAACGGCGGGTCGACCTGACCAGGCCCGGCGCCGTGGCGGAGGCCGTGGCGGGCTCCGACGCGGTGGTCCACCTCGTGGCGCACATCTCGGGCGCCGGCACCTGGCGGGTCGCCGACGGCGACGCCCTCGCCGAGCGGGTGAACGTCGGGCTGGTCCACGACGTCATCGAGGCGCTGGGTGCCGAGCGCCGGGAGCGGCCGGCGGCCCTGCTGTTCTCCGGCTCGCTCTCCCAGTCGGCGAGCGTGCCGGCCGCGCCCGCGGCCGGCGGTGTCCACCCGGAGTCGCTGCTGACCACGTACGACCGCCACAAGCTGGCCGCCGAGCGGGCCATCGCGGACGCCACCGCGCAGGGCGTGGTGCGCGGTGCGACGCTGCGCCTGTCGACCCTGTACAGCCTGGGCACGGACGCGCCGGACCTCGACCGGGGCGTGGTGGCCGCCATGACCCGGCGGGCCGTCGCCGGCCAGCCGCTGACGGTGTGGCACGGCGGGACGGCCAAGCGCGACCTGCTGGGCATCGACGACGCCGCCCGGGCCTTCACGGCCGCCCTCGACGCGCTGGACGCGGTCACCGGCGGGGCGTGGGAGGTCGGCTCGGGCGAGCAGACCAGTGTCGCGGAGCTGTTCCAGGCGATCGCGCGGGCGGTGGCCCGGCACACGGGGCTGCCGCCGGTGCCGGTGGTGGACACGGTGCCCGCCGATTTCGCGCTGCCGACGGACCAGCTGGACTTCGTACTGCGGTCGGCGCGGTTCCGGGAACTGACCGGCTGGACGCCCCGCGTGCCGCTGCGCGAGGGCCTGGACCGTCTCGCCGCCGCCGTGGCGGGACAGCCGGCCGCCGCCGTGGCCGGCCTCGACTCCTAGGGGGACCCCATGCGCGTACTGTTCACCTCCACCCCGGACAAGAGCCTCTTCCAGCAGATGGTGCCGCTGGCCTGGGCGCTGCGTACGGCCGGCCACGAAGTGCGGGTGGCGGTCCCCCCGAAGTTCGCCGAGGTGGTCACCCAGGCGGGGCTCACCGCCGTGCCGGTCGGCAGCAGCCGGCCGGTCTGGCGGCTGCCGCAGCTGGACCCGGACCGGATGGAGGCGGACCGCAAGGGTCTGCCGGATCCGTACCGGGCGGCCGAGCAGGATCCGCGGGACCTCGACTGGGAGACGGTCAGGGCGGGTTACGCGCACGTCGTCGGCCAGTGGCACAAGACCGACAACTTCCCGATGACCGCCGACCTGGTGGAGTTCGCCCGGCACTGGCAGCCCGACCTGGTGCTGTGGGAGCCCCTCGCCTACGCCGGTGCGATCGCCGCCAGGGCGGTGGGCGCCGCCCATGCCCGTCTGCTGTGGAGCATCGACGTCCTCGGCCTGACGCGCAGCCGCTTCCTGGACCTGAAGGCGTCGCGGCCGGCCTCCGAGCAGAGCGACCCGCTGGCCGAGTGGCTGGGCGGGTACGCCCGGAAGTACGGCGGGGAGGACGGCGGGTACACCGAGGACCTGGCCACGGGCCACTTCAGCATCGACCAGTTCCCCGAGTCGATGCGGATGACCGCGGACGGCGTGCGCTACGTGCCGATGCGGTACGTGCCGTACGGCGGTCCGGCGGTCGTGCCCAAGTGGCTGTGGGAGGAGCCGAAGAGGCCCCGGGTCGCGCTGACCCTGGGCATCGCCGCCACCAGCCGCTTCGCGGGGCACGTCGCGGACGTGGGCGACATCCTCGAATCGCTGTCCGACCTCGACGTCGAGGTCGTCACGACGCTCGCCGAGTCCGAGCAGCGCAAGCTGAAGCGGATCCCGGACAACGTCCGGGTCGTGTCGTACGTGCCGTTGCACGCCCTGCTGCCCACGTGCAGCGCGGTGATCAACCACGCGGGTCCGGGGACCTTCCTGACCACGGTGCTGAACCCGGTGCCGCAGATCGCGGTGCCCTGGGACTTCGACGAGCCGGAGCTGGCCCGCCGGGCCGCCGGGCAGGGGGCCGTCCTGTCCGTCCGGGCCGACCGGGCCACGGGGGCGGTGGTGCGGGAGAGCGTGCTGCGGGTGCTGGGCGAGCCGTCCTTCAAGCGGGCGGCGCAGGACCTGCGCGACCAGTTCCTCGGCCTGCCGACGCCCAACGAGCTGGTGCCCGTCCTGGAGGAGCTCACGGCCGAGTTCCGATCCCCCGTCCGTCGTTCCGAGTAAGGCGAAGTCATGCGTGTCCTGTTCGCGGCGAACCCGCACAAGAGCATCTTCCAGTACATGGCGCCCATGGCCTGGGCGCTGCGCACCGCCGGCCACGAGGTGCGGTTCGCCAGCCTGCCGAGGTTCGCCGACGTGATCACCCAGGCCGGTCTGACGGCCGTGCCCGTGGGCCGCCGGCAGAACCCGGCGCGGCTGCTGGAGCTGGCCGATCCGGCGCTGCTGGCGAAGTCCCGGGCGGGTCTGCCGACGCCCTGGGACGTGGCGGAGGACCCGTCCAAGGCGACCTGGGAGTACCTGTCGAACGGGTACGGCCTGGCGACGGGGTCGCTGCGCGAGGACAACTTCCCGATGATCGGCGAGCTGGTGGAGTTCGCCCGGCACTGGAAGCCGGACCTGGTCGTGTGGGAGCCGTTCACGTACGCGGGCGCGATCGCGGCCGAGGCCGTCGGCGCGGCCCACGCCCGTCTGCTGTTCGGCATCGACGTCTTCGGCGTGGCCCGCGAGCACTTCCTGCGGGTGGGGGCGGAGCGGCCGGAGGGCGAGCGGAGCGATCCCCTCGCCGAGTGGCTGGGCGGGTACGCGCGCAAGTTCGGCGGCGAGTACACCGAGTCCATGGCGGTGGGGCACTTCACCATCGACCAGTTCCCCGAGAGCCTCCAGACGCGTGCCCCGGGCCTGCGGTACGAGCCGGTGCAGTTCATCCCGTACGGCGGCCCGGCCACGGTGCCGCGCTGGCTGTGGAAGCAGCCGGAGAAGCCGCGGGTGGCGCTGACGATGGGCCTGAGCGCCACCGAGGTGTACGACGGCTACACCATCGACACCCGCGACGTCCTCGACTCGCTGGCCGACCTGGACATCGAGCTGGTCGCCACCATCGCCGACAGCGAGAAGGCGGCCCTGGGCCCCGTGCCGGGCAACGTCCGGCTGGTGCCGTACGCCCCCATCCACCACCTCGCGCCGACGTGCAGCGCGTTCATCCACCACGGGGGTGCGGCCACGCTGGCCACCGTCGCCCGGCACGCGGTGCCCCACCTGTCGCTCACCTACCACTGGGACCAGCCGATGCTGGGGCGCCTGATCACCGGGCAGGGTGCCGGGCTCGACATGCACACCAGCGAGGCCACCGGCGAGAACGTCCGCGCCGCGGTCCGGCGCCTGCTGGACGAGCCCCGGTTCACCGAGCGCGCCGCGGCCCTGCGCGACGAGACCCTCGCCCTGCCCACCCCCAACCAGCTCGTCGCCCGCGTCGAGGAGCTCACCGCCCGCCACCGCGACGAGTCCCGCGGCTGACGCACACCAGAAGGGCAGCACCATGCGCGTCCTGTTCACCACGTATCCGGAGCGAACGCACTTCCTGAGCATGGCCCCGCTGGCGTGGGCGCTGCGCACCGCGGGACACGAGGTCCGCTTCGCCAGCCAGCCCAAGTTCGCCGACGTGATCACCCGGGCCGGGCTCACCGCCGTGCCGGTGGGCCGCGACCGGGACCTGTGGCAGATCCTGTCCCGGGACCCCGACTGGCTCGGCCGGTCGGACGGGGGCGGGATGCCCATGCCCTACGACGTCGCCGCGCGGGAGCCGGACGACATCACCTGGGAGTACCTCAGCCAGGGGTACGAGACCCAGGTCGAGCGCTGGCACAAGAGCAGCAACGTGCCGATGGTGTCCGAGCTCGTCGAGTTCGCCCGGCACTGGAAGCCCGACCTGGTGGTGTGGGAGCCGCTGACCTACGCCGGCGCGATCGCGGCACAGGCCGTCGGGGCGGCCCACGTCCGCCTGCTCTTCGGCACCGACATGTACGGGGTGGCCCGCGAGCACTTCCTGCGGCTGAAGGCGCAGCGGCCGGAGCACGAGCGCACCGACCGCTTCGCCGACTGGCTGGGCGGCTACGCCCGCCGGTACGGGGGCGGGTTCGGCGAGGAGCTGATCACCGGTCAGGCGACCGTCGACCTGGTCCCGGAGTGCCTGCAGACCCGTGCCGGGCTGGAGTACCTGCCCCTGCGGTACGTGCCCTACGGCGGGCCGGCCGTGGTCCCCTCCTGGCTGCACCGCGCCCCGGAGAAGCCCCGGGTCGCCCTCACGCTCGGGCTGAGCACGACGGGGCACGGCGGCGAGTACGCCGTCGGCGTGCAGGACGTCCTGGACGCGGTCGGGGAGCTGGACATCGAGCTCGTCGCCACGATCGCGGAGTCGGAGCAGCGCAAGCTGACGCGGATACCCGGCAACACGCGGGTGGCTTCCTTCCTGCCGCTGGACGCGCTCACCGCCACCTGCGACGCGGTCATCCACCACGCCGGTTTCGGCACCCTCGCGACGACGGCGCTGCGCGGTCTGCCGCAGCTGATCCTGCCGTGGGACAACGACGGGCCCGCGCTGGCCGGCGGTGTCGCCCGGACCGGTGCGGGCCTGGTGCTCAACCCGCGCCGGGCCTCGGGCGCGGACGTGCGCGACGCGCTGCGGCGGCTGCTGTCCGAGCCGGAGTTCCGTGCGGGCGCCGCCGGGCTGCGGGAGCGGATGCTGGCCATGCCCTCGCCGAACGACCTGGTCGGGACGTTGGAACGGTTCGCGGCCGAGCGGCGCGGGCGTGTGCCGGCGGCCCCGGTCCCGGCCGGGGTGTGAGCCGTGCGCGTCCTGTTCGTCGCCAATCCCGAACGCGCGCACGCGCTGGCCATGATGCCGCTGGCGTGGGCGCTGCGCACCGCGGGGCACGAGGTCCGCTTCGCCAGCTCCCCGTGGTTCTCGGACGTGATCACCCAGGCGGGGCTCACCGCCGTGCCCGTCGGCCGCGACTACGACCTGTGGGAGCTGCTGCGCCGCAGCATGCACACCGTCGAGGACTGGTCGTACCGGCCGGACTTCGGGCTGCCCGCGCCGTACGACGTGGCGCAGGACGCGGAGCGGGCCGACTGGCGGCACCTGACGGAGGGGTACGCCGGGATCATCCACCAGTGGCACCGGCCGGCGACCTTCCCGATGACCGCGGCGCTGGTGCGTTTCGCCCGTGCCTGGCGGCCGGACCTGGTCCTGTGGGAGCCGCTGGCCATGGCGGGCCCGATCGCCGCGCAGGCGTGCGGTGCCGCCCACGGACGGCTGCTGTGGAGCGTCGACGCGTTCGGCAGGACGCGGGAGGAGTTCCTGCGGCTGCGGGACGCCCGGCCCGAGGCCGAGCGGTCCGATCCCCTCGCGGAGTGGCTGGGCGGCCATGCCCGGCTGTACGGCGGCGCGTACTCCGAGGACCTCGCGACGGGGCAGTTCACGATCGACCAGCTGCCCGCGTCGCTGCGGCTGGAGAGCGGGCTGCCGAGCCTGCCCATGCGGTTCGTGCCGTACGGCGGTCCGGCGGTGGTGCCGCGCTGGCTGTGGCGGGCCCCGGAGCGGCCGCGGGTGGCGCTGACCATGGGGATCAGCTCGACGGCGCACGGCGGCGGCCACGGGTTCGAGGTGCAGGACGTCCTGGACTCGCTGGCCGACCTCGACGTGGAGGTCGTCGCGACGGTCGGCGGTGAGCAGCGCGAGGGGCTGTCGCGGGTGCCGGACAACGCCCGGCTGGTGTCCTACGTCCCCCTGCACGCCCTGGCTCCGAGCTGCGACCTGGCCGTGCACCACGCCGGGTACGGAACGTTCCTGACGATGGCGCAGCACGGTGTGCCGCAGTTGCTGCTGCCGTGGGACTTCGACGGCCCGACCCTGGGCCGGCTGGCCGCCGCGCAGGGCGGTTCGCTGTCCGTCGGGGCCGAGCGGGCGACCCCGGCGGTGGTGCGCGAGGCAGTGGTGCGGCTGCTGGGCGAGCCCGGTTTCCGCGAGCGGGCGGCGGCGTTGCGGGAGGAGTGCCTCACGCAGCCGGCGCCCAACGAGCTGGTGCCCCGGCTGGAGGAACTCACGGCCGCGTTCCGCTCGCCCGCCCGCCGCCGGGCCGTTTCGAACCGGCCCTGAGCGGCGCCCCCCTCACCTCCTCCTTCCGGAAGGCAGCCCTGATGCGCGTCCTGTTCACCGTCCTCCCCGAGAAAACGATCTTCCTGAGCATGGTGCCGCTGGCCTGGGCGCTGCGCACCGCCGGCCACGAGGTGCGGGTGGCCTGCCAGCCCAAGTTCGCCGACGCGGTCACCCAGGCCGGGCTGACGGCCGTGCCCGTCGGCCGTGACAGCGACCTGTTCCGGGTGGCGCGGATGGACCCGGAGGAGCTCGAAGCGGCGCGGGCCGGGCTGCACGCCCCGTGGGACGCGGCCGAGGACCCGGCGAAGGCCGCGTGGGAGCCGATGCTGAACGGCTACTACGACGCCGTCGCCAAGGGCTTCAAGCCCGACAACTTCCCCCTGATCTCCGGCCTGGTGGAGTTCGCCCGGCACTGGAAGCCCGATCTGGTCGTCTGGGACCCGCTGACCCAGGCCGGCGCGATCGCCGCGGAGGCCGTCGGCGCGGCCCACGCCCGGCTGATGTTCGGGCTCGACGTCTTCGGCGTGGCCCGCGAGCGGTTCCTGCGGCTGAAGGCGGAGCGGCCCGAGGGGGAGCGCACCGACCACCTCGCCGACTGGCTGGGCGGGTACGCCCGCAGGTTCGGCGGCGGGTTCACGGAGTCCATGGCGACCGGGCACTTCACCATCGACCAGTTCCCGCGCAGCCTCCAGGTGGAGGCCGAGAACCTCGACTACCTGCGCATGCGCTTCGTCCCGTACAACGGCAAGGCGACGGTGCCGAAGTGGCTGTGGACCGCGCCGGACCGGCCCCGGGTCGCCCTGACGATGGGGCTGACGGCGACCGACCACTACGACGGCTACACGATCAGCACGCAGGACGTGCTCGACTCCCTCGCGGACCTCGACATCGAGCTGGTGGCCACGCTGTCCGAGGCCGGCCGGGCGGGCCTGCGGCACGTCCCCGCGAACGCCCGGCTGGTGTCGTTCGTCCCGCTGCACGCGCTGGCGCCGACCTGCTCGGCCGTGATCCACCACGCCGGGACCGGCACGGTCGCCACCATGGCCGGGCACGCCGTCCCGCACCTGTCGGTGCCGTACCACTTCGACGAGCCCCTGCTCGCCCGGAAGATCGTCGAGCAGGGGTCGGGACTGGCGCTGGCGCACGACGGGGCGACGGGCGCGGCGGTCCGCGAGAGCGTGCTGCGCCTGCTGGAGGAGCCGCGGTTCGCGGCGCGCGCCGCCGACCTGCGCGAGGAGATGGCGGCCCTGCCCGCCCCCAACGAGCTCGTCCCCCGGCTGGAGGAGCTCACCGACCGCCACCGCACGCCCGCCCGCTGACGCCGGGCGGCCGCCGAACGAGAGACGAAGCATGCGCATCCTGTTCACGTGCTATCCCGAGCGCACCCACTTCCTGCTCATGGCGCCGCTCGCGTGGGCGCTGCGGACCGCCGGCCACGAGGTGCGGGTGGCCTGCCAGCCGAAGCTGGTCGACGCCGTCACCCGGGCCGGGCTGACGGCGGTGCCCGTCGGCAGCGACCGCGACCTGTGGCAGGTCGCGGGCCGGCTCAAGGGGAGCGGGGCGCGGCTGGCCCCGGGCCTGGCCGAGCCGTACGACGCGGCGGAGCGCGCCGCCGGGGACATCACCCTGCCGTGGCTGCGCGAGGCGTACCGGGTGCGGATCGAGGCCGCGCACAAGATGACGAACGCGCCGCTGGCGCCGGGGCTCGTCGAGTTCGCCCGGCAGTGGAAGCCCGACCTGGTGGTCTGGGAGCCGCTGACCTTCGCGGGTGCGATCGCGGCCGAGGCCGTCGGTGCCGCGCACGCCCGCATGCTGATCGGGGCGGACGTGTACGGGATCGCCCGGCAGCACTTCCGGCGGCTGCGCGACGCCCTGCCGGAGGGCGAGCGGGGGTCCGACCCGCTCGGTGAGTGGCTGGACGGGTACGCCCGCAGGTACGGGGGCCGCTTCACGGAGTCCATGGCCACCGGCCGGTTCTCGGTCGACCTGCTGCCGCCGTCGCTCCAGGTGCACGCGCCCGGTCTTGAGTACCGCTCGCTGCGGTTCACCCCGTACGGCGGGCCCGCGGTCGTTCCGCGCTGGCTGTGGGAGCCGCCGAGCCGCCCCCGGGTGGCGCTGACGCTGGGCCTGACGGTCAGCGACCACGGCCTCGCCTATCCGGTGGACGTCCAGGACATCCTCGACCACGTCGCGGACCTGGACGTCGAACTGGTGGCGACGGTGAGCGAGAAGGCCGCCAAGGAGCTGCGGCGGGTGCCCGGCAACGCCCGGCTGGTGTCCTACGTGCCGATGCAGGCGCTGCTGCCGACCTGTTCGGCGGTGATCCACCACGCCGGGGTGGGGACCCTCACCACGGCGGCGTTCTACGGGGTGCCCCAGCTCGCCCTGCCGTGGGACGTGGACCAGCCGCTGCTGTCGTCCCGGCTGGCCGCGCACGGCGCGGGCCTCACCACGCACGCGACCCGGGCCACGGGGCGGGTCGTCCGGGAGAGCCTGCTGCGGCTCCTGGAGGACCCCTCCTTCGGGGAGCGGGCGGGCGCGCTCCGCGAGGAGGTGCGCTCGGTGCCGCACGCGAACGACGTGGCGCGGGAGCTGGTGGAACGGGCGGCCGCGGGCGGCGGGTGAGCCCGGTGGGCCCGGGGCGGCCGCCGCGCGGGCGGCCGCCCGCCGGTCAGCCGTTCAGCCGGCGCCAGTACTGGCTCTTGTTGCGGTCGCGCACGACGAGGCCGAGGCGCTGGAGGTCGCGGCGCAGTTCCTGGAGCTCGTCCTGCGAGCCGGGCTTCTTCAGGAAGGCCTGGCGGGCCTTGAACAGGGCGTGGGCCTGGGCGGGCAGCTGGGAGCTGTCCGCCACCCAGAGCTGGAACTCCGCCTTGTGGGGGTCCTCCTCGGCCCAGGCGTAGCCGTGTCCGGTGAAGGCGTCGGCGAGGCGCTGGCGATCCTGGTCGCAGTCCTCGCGGGCGAGTTCCTCGGTGCCGTGGCCGAGGAGGACGAGCTGCTTGCCGTCGCGGAAGGCCATGGCGACGTCGCCGCGCGGGTACTCCTTCGACTCTCCCTTGCGGGTGAGCAGCACCGCGGTGCCGGAGACGGTGACGGACAGTTCGCTGAACTTGACGAGGATCCCCGCGATCAGGCCGATGAGGCCGCCGAGGGCGATCGCCCCGATGGTGAGACCGGGTTCGGGGATCGAGGAGACGAGTTTGGCCGGGCCCTGCATGGGCGCCCAGGGCAGGGTCACCACCCACTTCGCGAGCACCTTGACGAGCCAGAGGAGCCCGGCTCCCAACAGTGCGAACACGAGGCAGACGAGCGCTTGGCCCCAGAGCGGCTCCGAGACCTCAGTGGATTCGCCCGACTTCGGATTCAACTCTTTCGCCACTGCTGGATCTCCTGTCATTGATCGGTGGTGCCGCGTCGCGGCGTTGTGTTCCGGTGCGCGTTCGACGCGCGGAGCCCGTCCGGGCGGGGGAGGCCGGTCCTACGGCCAGGGCAGCCGTGCCGTGATCCCCCAGCCGCCGTCCCCGGTGGGGCCGTACTCCAGCCGCCCGCCGGCCAGCGACACCCGTTCGGCGAGCCCGGCCAGGCCCATTCCTGCGGGGGCGTGCTCGGAGGCCGCGCCCCGGGGTGCGGGGGCGGGGGCCGGGTTGGTCACCTCGACGGTGAGTCCGTCGCCCTCCCCCCCGGTCACGTGGACGTTCGCGGGGGCCCCGGGGGCGTGCTTGCGCACGTTGGTGAGGGCTTCCTGCACGACCCGGTAGGCAGTGCGGCCGACGAGGTCGGGGACCGCCTGCGGGATCTCCTTGAGCAGTCTTACCCGCATTCCGGCCGTGCACGACTCCGCGACGAGTCCGTGCACGTCCGCGAGGGTCGGCTGGGGACGTTTCCCGGTCTCCGTCGCGCGCAGCACGGTCAGGACCTCGCGCAGTTCCTGGAGGGCCTGGTGCGCGCTCTCCCGGATGACCCCGGCCGCCCGGGCGATGTCCTCGCTCGGTGCGTCGGGCCGGTACTCCAGCGCTCCGGCGTGCAGGGTCAGCAGCGACAGCCGGTGCCCGAGCACGTCGTGCATCTCCCGGGCGACTTCCTCGCGGGCGCGCATCTGCGCCTGTTCCGCCCGCAGTTCCGCCTCGGAGGCCACTCTGAGGAGCAGCTGGCGCCGGTGGTGGACGAACAGCCCCCACCCGACGGCGCCGCCCTGGACGATGGTCCCGAAGACGAAGTAGTGGAACGCCGACATGGCCGGGTCCGGCCGCAGGAGGGCGTCGGAGGCGACCGGCAGCAGGCTGGCCGCGTAGACGATCACGGTGGTGCGGGGCTTGCGGTGCACGGCCACGGAGAACAGTGCCGCGACCATGGCGCCCGCGACCATCTCGAACGGTACCGAGAGGGCCATCAGGACGCAGGCCACCTCGACGGGCCTGCGGCGGCGTAACCAGAGCAGGACGCAGCCGAACGCACCGGCCAGCTGCTCCACGTGCATCCAGTTGAAGCCGAGGTCCGGGGGCACCGGTGTGCGGCTCTTCGCCGTGGCCACGCCGTAGGCCACGGCGAGCAGGAACAGGGTGGTGTCCACGATCCAGTCCCGTGGACTCCGCCGAACGGGCTGGGAAGCATTCGTGGAGTGAGGCACGGTTCGGACTTTACCGTCGTGATCTCTTCCCGCCGGAGGTCCGGACGTTGGACGATACCTTGGTCGGACTGTTGGAGACGTTCGTCTCGGACGAGGTCGCAGGACGGCTTCGCACGCACCCTCCCCCGTCTCGCCGGCGGGACGCCGCACGCGTCCGCGCGATCGTCGCGCCGGGCCGTTCCCCCGCCCGCCGGTGCCGTCGCCGCGCCGCCCCGGGAGTTCCCGGCGGGGCCCGGACGGGCAGGTCCGGCCACGCGGTCGCCGCGGAACTCCCGCCGTCCGGAGGGTTCCCGCGCCGCACCGGCGGCGCCGCCTCCAGGGCGGCCACTTTTTCCCCGAGAGAAGGCCCAGTTGACGAACACACCAGGTCCGACGAGCGACGCGCCCAACGATGTCCGCCCGATGAACGGTGCGGAGTACCTGGATTCCCTGCGGGACGGGCGCGAGGTGTACATCCACGGGGAGCGGGTCCGGGACGTCACGGCGCACCCGGCGTTCCGCAACAGCGCCCGGTCGGTGGCGCAGCTGTACGACGCGCTGCACGAGCCCGATGCCAAGGGCGTCCTGGCGGTGCCGACGGACACCGGGAACGGCGGGTTCACCCACCCGTTCTTCAAGACCGCGAGGAGCGCCGAGGACCTGGTCGCCGCGCGGGAGGCGATCGTGGCGTGGCAGCGGCGGGTGTACGGGTGGATGGGCCGCTCCCCCGACTACAAGGCGGCCTTCTTCGGGACCCTCGACGCGAACGCGGAGTTCTACGGGCCGTTCGCCGGCAACGCCCGGCGCTGGTACCGGCAGGCGCAGGAGCGGGTGCTGTACTTCAACCACGCGATCGTCCACCCGCCGGTGGACCGGGACCAGCCGGCCGACCGGACCGCGGACGTGTGCGTCCACGTCGAGGAGGAGACCGACGCCGGCCTGGTCGTGTCGGGTGCCAAGGTGGTGGCGACCGCTTCGGCGATCACCAACGCGAACCTGATCGCGCACATGGGCCTGCCGCTGCGCGACAAGCGCTTCGCCGTCACCTTCACCATGCCGATGGACTCCCCGGGTCTGAAGCTGTTCTGCCGGACCTCCTACGAGATGCACGCGTCGCTGCTCGGCAGTCCTTTCGACTACCCGCTGTCGAGCCGGCTGGACGAGAACGACTCGATCATGGTGCTCGACCGGGTGCTGGTGCCGTGGGAGAACGTGCTCATGTACGACGCGGCCGCGGCGAACTCGTTCGCGACCCGGTCCGGGTTCCTGGAGCGGTTCACCTTCCACGGGGTCACCCGGCTCGCCGTCAAGATCGACTTCATCGCCGGCTGTCTGCTGAAGGCCGTCGAGGCGACCGGGACCTCCGGGTTCCGCGGTGTGCAGGCGCAGATCGGCGAGGTCCTCAACTGGCGGGACATGTTCTGGGGCATGTCGGACGCGATGGCGAAGTCCCCCACCGAGTGGGTGAACGGCGCCGTGCAGCCGAACCTGAACTACGGCCTGGCCTACCGGACCTTCATGGGCATCGGCTACCCGCGGATCCGCGAGATCATCCAGCAGGTCGTCGGCAGTGGGCTGATCTACCTGAACTCCCACTCCAGCGACTGGAAGAACCCGGAGATCCGGCCCTACCTGGACCGCTACCTGCGGGGCTCGCGCGGGATCGAGGCCGTCGACCGGGTGAAGCTGCTCAAGCTGCTGTGGGACGCGGTCGGCACGGAGTTCGCCGGCCGGCACGAGCTGTACGAGCGCAACTACGGCGGCGACCACGAGGGGGTCCGGGTGCAGACCCTGCTGAGCTACCAGGCGCGCGGGCAGGCCGACGCCCTGAAGGGCTTCGCGGACCAGTGCATGTCGGAGTACGACCTCGACGGGTGGACGCGCCCCGACCTCTTCGGACCCGAGGACCTGATGGGGAGCCGGTGACCGCGCGGACGCTCGGGGGGATCCTGGCCACGGTGGGGAACACGCCCCTGGTCGAGCTGGAGCGGCTGTCGGCCGACCACGGCCTGCGGATCCACGCCAAGATGGAGCGCTTCAACCCCGGCGGCAGCATCAAGGACCGGTCCGCGCTGGCCATGCTGCTGGAGGGCCTGCGCACCGGGGAGGCGGTGCCGGGCAGGACCACGGTGATCGAGTCCAGTTCGGGGAACCTCGCGATCGGCCTCGCACAGATCTGCTGCTACCACGGGCTGCGGTTCATCTGCGTGGTGGACCCGCGCACGACGGAGCAGAACCTGGCGATCCTGCGCGCCTACGGGGCGGAGGTGGAGCTCGTCGCCGTGCCCGACCCGGTCACCGGGGAGTTCCTGCCCCAGCGGCTGCGCCGGGTCGCCGAGCTGGCGGCGGGCGTGCCGCACGCCTACGTGCCGGGCCAGTACTCCAACCCGCTCAACCCGCGGGCGCACCTGGAGACGATGCGGGAGATCCACCAGGCCCTGCCGGGCCCGGTGGACTACGTGTTCTGCGCGACCGGCACCACGGGGACGCTGGGCGGCTGCGCGGCGTACGTCCGCCGGCACGGCCTGTCCACGACGGTCGTCGCGGTCGACGCGGTGGGCAGCAGGCTGTTCGACTCTCCGGTGTCCTGCTCCCGGCTGATACCGGGGCACGGCGCCGCCGTGGTGCCCGCCCTGTTCGACCCCACCGCCGCCGACCGCGTGGTGCACGTCAGCGACCTGGACGCGGTGGCCGGCTGCCGCCGGCTGGTGCGGCGCGAGGCCATCCTCGCCGGGGGGTCCTCCGGGGCCCTCGTCGCCGCGCTGGAGCGGCTCGCGCCGGAGATCCCGGCCGGGTCGACCTGCGTGCTGATCCTGCCGGACGGCGGGGACCGCTACCTGGACACCATCTACTCGGACCACTGGGTGCGCCGGCACTTCGGCGAGGTCCCGCTCCCCGCGCCGGGCGCCCACGGCGCCGGCGACGCGTACGGGGCGCTGCCCGCGGCCACGGCTTCCGGCTGAGCGGGGGCCGCGCGGACGCCGCGGCCCCCGCCCCCGGTCACCGACGAGGCCCGGGTCCCGACAGGGGCCTGGGCCTCGTTCTCAGATCCCCTCGGCACGAAGGAGACTCCCTTGCTGGTCATCGGTCATCGTGAAGTGCGCGACACCATGCGGGGACAGGAGGAACGGATCCTGTCGCTGGTCGCCGACACCTACCGGCTGCACGACGAGGGCCGCACGGCCCTGCCCCGGTCGGTGTTCCTGCGCTTCCCCGACAGCCCGCGCGACCGCATCATCGGCCTGCCCGCCTATCTGGGGGGTGAGGACCCCGCGGCCGGGATGAAGTGGATAGCGAGCTTCCCCGGCAACATCGCCGCCGGCAAGGAGCGGGCCAGCGCGGCCATGATCCTCAACTCCACGGACGACGGCCGTCCCGAGGCCCTGATCGAGGCCTCCCTCATCTCGGCCCGGCGCACCGCGGCGTCCGCGGCGCTGGCCGCCGGCCATCTGGTGACCGGCCCCGAGCCGCACGGGATCGCGCTGGTCGGCTGCGGCCCCATCAACCGCGAGGTGCTGCGCTTCGTGAAGGTCCGGCTGCCCGGGCTGCGCGAGGCCGTGCTGTACGACACGGACCCCGCCCGCGCCGAGGCCTTCGCCGCCGAGGCGGCCGGGGCCGCGCCGGACCTCGTGTTCAAGGTGGTCGAGCGGGTGGAGGAGGCGCTGGGCTCGCACCGGCTGGTCTCCCTCGCGACCTCCGCGGGCGAACCCCACATGGACCTTTCCGGGTGCCGGCCGGGGGCGACCGTGCTGCACGTCTCGCTGCGCGACCTGACCGTGGAGTCGATCCTGGGGGCGCAGAACGTCGTCGACGACGCCGACCACGTGTGCCGGGAGCGGACCTCGCTGCACCTGGCCGAACTGGCCTCAGGAGGCCGGGAGTTCATCGACACGACGATCGGTTCGCTGCTGCGCGGAGGGTCCGGCTTCCGCCGGGACCCGGAGCGGACCGCGGTCTTCTCCCCGTTCGGACTGGGCGTGCTGGACCTGGCCCTGGCGCGCTGGGTGCGCGACGAGGCGCGCGGGCGCGGGGCGGGCACCCGGGTGGACGGCTTCCTGCCGTAGGGGCCCGCGCCGGCGCCGTTCCCCCGCGCACGCGAACGGCCGGTGCCCCGCCCTTCCTGGCGGGGCACCGGCCGCTTTCCGGCTCAGACCTCGACGACCAGCGCGTTCGCGCGGATCTGCTGGACCAGCTCGGCCTGGCGCAGCGAGCCCTCCTGGTGGTCCCGTACGTCGAGGCCCTTGAGGACGGCGGCCGCGAAGGTGTCGACGACGTTCGCGAACTGGTGGTCGGCGGGCAGCACGAACTGCTCCTGGTGGTCCTGCCGCTCGATCCGCATCACGGGCTGGTACGTCTCCGGCGGCGTGAAGGCCCGGTCGAGCACGATGCGCCCGGTGCTGCCGGAGAGGCCGTAGGTGTTGCGGTACGAGTGCTCCATCCCGAAGGTCAGCCGGGCGGGCACGCCCTGCGGGGTGCACAGCAGGACGCTGCCGGACAGCACCACGCCCAGGTCGCGGTCGTGCCGGAACACCGCGCCGACGACCTTCAGGTCGCTGCCGAGGAAGTACTGCGCGGCCCGGACCGGGTAGCCGCCGAAGTCGAGGAAGGCCCCGCCCCCGACCTCGCGCTGGTAGCGGATGTCGCCGGCGGGCTTCGGCGGGATGGTGAACGCGCTGGTGAACCCGCGCAACTCGCCGATGGCGCCCTCGGCCAGCGCCTTGCGCACCGCCGTGTGCTGGGAGTGGTAGAGGAACATGTAGTTCTCCAGCAGCACCAGCCCCCGCGCCCGCGCGTCGGCGACCAGCCGGGCGGTGTCCCGGGCGTCCGCCGTCAGCGGCTTCTCGACCAGGACGTGCTTGCCCGCCGCCAGGGACCGGGAGACCCACTCGGCGTGCAGCCGTCCGGGCAGCGGGATGTAGACGGCGTCGACGTCCTCGCGCTCCAGCAGCGCGTCGTAGCCCACGACCGGGGTCCCGCCGAACCGGCCGGTGAACCGGGCGGCGGTCTCCGCCCGGCGGCTGGCGACGGCCGCGACCTCCACGGCGGGGTGGGACTCGATGGCCGGGAGCGTGCGCCGCCAGGCGATGTCCGCGCACCCCATGATCCCGATGCGCAGTCTGTCGCTCGTGCTTTTGAACATGTGGAAGAACTCCGCTCAGCATGGGGTGAGAAGACGGGCGCCCGGTGGGCCGGGACGCCCCGTGGGGCGTCAGCCCCTGGTCGAGCGCTGCCTCAGCGCCTCGTAGTGGGCGAGGCACTCCTCGTAGGTGGGGAGCATGCCGAGTGACACCGCCTCCGCCAGGGTGGGCGCGGCGGCGTCCTTCTCCGACATGACGGGCGGTTCCTCAAGACCCCACGGAATCCCGATGTCCGGGTCCAGCGGGTTGACCTCGATCATCGTGCCGGGGATGTAGGCCTCCGAGCACAGGTAGTTCATGCACGCGTCGTCGGTCAGGGTGAGGAACGCGTGGCCGATGCCGTCGGCGAGGTAGACGGCGGTGCCGGACTCCTCGTCCTGCGGGGTGATCTCGTACATCCCGAAGGTGGGGGAGCCCACCCGCAGGTCCACGGCCACGTCCAGGACGGCGCCGCGCACGCAGGTGACCAGCTTGGCCTGACCGGGCGCGAGCGCGGTGCTGTGGATGCCGCGCATGGTGTTGCGGCAGCTGAGGGAGTAGTTCGCCTGCCCGACGGTGAAGGGATAGCCGATGATCTCCGTCAGGATCTCGGCGCGGAACGCCTCGTAGAAGGATCCGCGTCGGTCCGGGTACTTGTTGGGGACGATCCGGTAGGCCCCCTTGATCTTCGTTTCGGTTACTCGTGCCGCATCAAACATGGCCCACCCGTCTCGGAATCTCGCGCGCGTTCACGTCCCCCGGCCCGTCCGGTCCGGCCGTCCGCCGGCTCAGCACAGGCTGGCCAGGCAGGTGAGCAGGGACCGGGCCTCGATGTTGAGGTAGTGCCCGTGACGGAGCAGATCGGTCAGCTGACGGACCGTCATCCAGCACAGGTGCGGGGGGACGTCGGCCGGGAAGTCGTCACCCACCTCGATGATCTGGTAGCGCGTGCCGGCGTGGTGGAAGCGGCCGCCCTCCTCCGACAGGACCTGGTCGTACCGCGTCGTGCCGCCGCCCGGCAGCAGGGCGTCCCGGAGGAAGGGCTCCCGGACCGCGTCCACGTCCTGGCCCGCGTGCAGGTGCACGGTCGGCGCCATCTCCACCTGGTCCATCAGCCCGTACTCGGGCCGGGCCCGCACCAGGAGCCGGAGCGTCCCGTCGACGGTACGGGCGACGAACACCGCCCGGCCCTCGCCGCGCGGGTCGAGCAGGGGCTGCGTCCACCGCGCGACCTCGCGGTTGCCGGCCGTGACCTCGACCGCGATGACGCGGAAGCTCTCGGCCGACTCGTCGGTGATCTCCCAGTCGTCGCGCTTCCAGCCGGCGACGTCGGCCAGCGGCATCAGCCGCGCGGTCCAGTCGATGCCGGTCTTCGCCTCGTTGAACCAGCCGAGGACGCCCACCGCGCCGTCGGGGCCGAACCGGCCGTCCGTCGCGGGCCGGTCCCGGTAGGAGCGCACGAGCGCGTCGCGGAAGGGGTCCGCGGTGGGCGCGGCCGAGTCCTCGGGGACCAGGAAGGGCATGCAGGACAGGACGGTGCGGGCGTCCATGTTGACGAGGTGGTCCACCGCCATCAGTTCCCGGACCAGGTCCAGGGGGAGCCAGCGGAAGTCCTCGTGCTCCGGCACGTCACCGGTGGCGAGCACCACCATGTTTCGGTTGCGCTTGCGCCAGAACCAGGCGCCCTGCTCGGACTGGAGGACGTCCACGAGCACCCGGCCGCGGTCCGGCCCGGTGAAGTGCTCCAGGTACCGGGTGGACGTCCCGCGGTGCACCTTCATGTAGTTGCTGCGGGTCGCCTGGACCGTCGGGGAGAGCTGGAGGGTGTTGGAGTTCCCCGGCTCCATCTTGGCCTGCATCAGGCAGTGCAGGACGCCGTCGAACTCCTTGACGAGGATGCCGAGGATGCCGATCTCGGGCTGGTGGATGACCGGCTGCGCCCAGACCTCCGTGCCGCCGTCGCGGACCTGGAGGCCCTCGACCGTGAAGAAGCGGCCGCTGGCGTGTCCGAGGTTGCCGGTCAGCGGGTCGAAGCCCCAGGATCCGAGGGCGTCGAAGGGGACGCGGCGGACCGAGAACTCCCCGGCCTGGTGGCGTTCGGCCCACCAGGCGTGGAACTCGGCGGTGGACTTGAGGATCACCTGGCTCAGAGCCTTCCCATGACGTCGAACAGCGCGTCGATGACCCGCTCCTGCTCCTCGTCGGAGAGGGAGGGGTACATGGGCAGGGAGAAGATCTCGTCGGCCACGCGGGTGGTGACCGGCAGCGCGTCCGGGCCGTACCCGAGGTGGGCGAAGCCGGACTGGGTGTGCACCGGCCACGGGTAGCTGATGTTCAGAGCGATGTCGTGGCGGGCCTTCAGCTCTTCGATGATCTTGTCCCGGAGCGGGTGGCGCACCACGTAGACGTAGTAGACGTGCTCGTTGCCCGGCGCGGTCTTCGGGGTGATCAGGTCGGTGCCCTTGAAGGCGTCCTCGTACCGGTCGGCGAGGGCCTTGCGGCGGGCCGTGTAGGCGTCGAGGCGGGTGAGCTTGCGGCGCAGGATCTCGGCCTGGACCTCGTCGAGGCGGCTGTTGTAGCCGGGGGTCTCGACGACGTAGTAGCGGTTCTCCATGCCGTAGAAGCGCAGCCGGCGCAGCCGGGCGTCCACCTCGGGGTCGTCGGTCACCGTGGCGCCGCCGTCCCCGTAGGCCCCGAGGACCTTGGTCGGGTAGAAGGAGAACGCCGCGGCGTGGCCCATCGTGCCGGCGAGCGCCCCGTGGTGGCGGGCGCCGTGCGCCTGTGCGCAGTCCTCCAGGACGAGCAGGCCGTGCTCCTCGGCCAGCGCCCGCAGGGGGGCCATGTCGACGCACTGTCCGTACAGGTGGACCGGGAGCAGGCAGCGGGTACGCTCGGTGATGGCGCCGGCGACCTGGTCCACGTCCATCAGGTACGTGTCGGGGTCGATGTCGACGAACACCGGTACGGCGCCCACGAGGTCGATCGCGATGACGGTCGGGGCGGCGGTGTTCGAGACCGTGATCACCTCGTCGCCGGGGCCGATGCCCAGGGCGCGCAGGCCGAGCACGATCGCGTTGGTCCCGTTGTCGACGCCGACGCAGTGGCCGAGGCCGTGGTAGTCGGCGAACTCACGCTCGAAGGCGCTGACGCTCTTCCCCAGCACGAGTTGCCCCGAGCTGAACACCGTGTCCACCGCGTCAAGAATGTCAGCGCGTTCTTCGTCGTACTCGGGCAGGTAACCCCATACATGCTGGGTCATCGCGGCACGTCACCTCCAACAGGGTTGTCGTCAGGATTGCAAAGGTCGGCCGTGGGAGAAATCCCGGCCTCTGGAGTTTCAGACGATCTTCTCCAGGAGGGCCACGCCGTGCGTATTCCAGTCTTCACGGTGAATTGCGAGGACGTGAACGTCCCACAGCTTTCCGTGGAAATACGTGTGATCGGGCAGGACCGCCTCGGTCCGCACCATTGGATCGTGTTCGCCGCCGAATCCGATGGCACTGATGTCGGGCGACGTCCGGTGAATGTACACCTTGCGGGTGCGCCACATGGAGAACGCGAAGTTCGCGGTCAGCGCGTGGACCTCGCCGCTGATTTCGCCGGCCGTCTCCGCGGTGAGGTGGACCTCGATCCGGAGGTGGCCCGCCGGGTTGACGGCGGAGACGGTGCTGAGCCCGACGACCTCGTCCGTGTCCTTGTCGCGGACGAGGAAGCAGGCCGACAATCCCTCCCCGAAGGTCTTGGCGAACACGTCCAGCACGGGCAGCCCCGCGGCGCCCAGCCGGAGGAGGACCTCGTACGCCGCCGCGGCGTCGTCGGCGCCGGCCGGGCGCAGCACGACCCGCCGGGTCTCGGTGTGCGGAAAGAACATGGGGCACTCGCCTCTTCTGCCGTGGTCACCACCGTCGACCGGTGTCCGGCCGCGCGTCCCTCGAAATTGCGTGCCGACGGGATTACGGTCGGCAATGCAGAGGCCCCTGGCGCCTCATCGGCCGGGGCGAGGGAATCACCGGACCGTACGCACGCGCGCCGATGGGGGTCAAGACTTCCCGGAGAGACCCTGCCGAATATCGGACCCGGCGGCCCGGCGCACGGCGGGCCGGCCCCCGGTGCGGTCTGCGGTGTCTCGCCGGCGGGACGCCCGGAACGAAAAGCGGGTATCGGAGCATTGACCCTGCGGCAGGCACCGATCTACGGTCGGACCCGGTCAGCGGCAGGACTCGAATTCGTCCGGCAGATACCCGACCGACCCCTCGGACAGTTCATCCGCGTAAACCATTGAGGAGCGAAAGCGAACATGATCCTGGACAATGAGACCGTCGCGGAAGAGGCCCCGACCTTCATCGAGGAATTCACGGAACTGATCCGCCGGACGGCCGCCGTCATCTGTGCCGAGCAGCCCGACGTCCCGGAGCCGGAGGAGCTGCGCGACCTCGACTCCTTCTCCATGGTCCAGGTCCTCCTCGACCTGGAGAACGAGCTCGGCCTGAAGGTGCTGGAGGGGCTGGAGGGGTTCAACGGACGCACCTTCCAGGAGATCGCGGAGCACATCGCCGAGATCGCCCACCGCGCGGGCACCTACCCCGAGTTCGAGGCCAACGTGCGGCGCATCGTCAACTCGGACTCCGACTGATGGGCGAGCAGGACGACGACCGCACGTACCTCGTGGTCCACAACGACGAGCAGCAGTTCTCGATCTGGTGGGCCGACCGGCCGCTGCCGCAGGGCTGGTACGCCGAGGGCACGGAGGGCAGCCGGGAGGCGTGCCTCGCCCGCGTCGAGACGGTGTGGACCGACATGCGCCCGCTGAGCCTGCGCCGCCGGATGGAGCGGGCCGCCGCCGGCTGAGCGGGCCGACGGTCCGGACCGCGGGCCCTCCGGCCGACGGCCTTCCACCTGCCCGCCCCGGTCCGGGGCGACTCTCCGAGGAGCATCAGTGAACGACGGGACGCTGTCGGCCCCCGCGCACCGGTCGCCCGTGCGACCCGACACGGCGGGGGCGCCGGACGCGCTCCCGCTCCTCTGCGACCTGGTGGTGGCCCGGGCCGCGGCCAGGCCCGACGCGCTCGCGGTCGACGGCGCGGCCGCCGGCACGGGCTCCCTCTCCTACGGGGAGCTGGCACGGCGGTCCGCCCGGCTGGCGGGGCGCCTGGTCTCCCTCGGCATCGGGCCGGGCAGCCTGGTGGGGGTGTCCCTGCGGCGCGGCCCCGGCCTGGTCGTGGCGCTGCTGGCGGTGTGGCGGGCGGGTGCCGGCTACGTGCCGATGGACCCGGACCACCCGGCCGAGCGCCTCTCCTGGACCCTGGACGACACGGGTACCCCGCTCGTGCTCACCGAGCGAGCCGTCGTGGCGGCGTTCCCGCGCCGCGAGGGAACCCGGCTGCTGGTGCTCGACGAGCCCGGCGCGGCGGACGGCGGCCTGCCGGGAGGGGAGTTCGCCCGCTACGCCTCCCCGGGTGCCGGTGACCCGGCCTACGTGCTGCACACCTCGGGCTCCACCGGCCGTCCCAAGGGCGTCGTGGTGCCGCACGGCGGGATCGCCAACCGGGTGCGCCACCTGGTCTCGCGGCACGCTCTGGGCCCCTCGGACCGGATGCTGCTGAAGACCACGATCGGCTTCGACGCCGCCGGGCTCGAACTGTTCGCCCCGCTCGTCGGCGGCGGCACCGTCGTCCTCGCGCCGAACGGCGTCGAGCGCGACCCGGCCGCGATGCTCGGCGCGGTGGCCGCCGGCCGCGTCACCGTCCTCCAGGCCGTGCCCTCGGTGTGGAACGCCCTGGCCAACTCCCCCGGCTGGGAAGGCTGCCACGCCCTCAGGCTGCTGTTCAGCGCCGGCGAGCCGCTCCACGCGGAGCTGTGCCACCGGCTGCTGGAGCGCGTGCCGGGGGCCGGGATCTGGAACACCTACGGGCCCACCGAGTGCTCGGTGGACATCACCGAGCACCGCTTCGACCCCGACCGCGACTCGGGCCCGGTACCCGTCGGCCGCCCCATCGGGGGGCTGAGCGCGCTGTTGCTGGACCCGGACGGACGTCCCGTCGGACCGGAGGGCACCGGGGAGCTGTACGCCGGCGGCGTCGGCGTCGCGACCGGCTACCTCGGGCGCCCCGCGCTGACCGCGGAGCGCTTCGTACCCGACCCGTACGGCCCGCCCGGATCGCGGCTGTACCGCACCGGCGACCTCGTGCGCCGCCGGGCCTCGGGCGAGCTGGAGTACCTCGGCCGGCTGGACCGGCAGGTCAAGGTCAACGGCGTGCGGATCGAGCCCGGGGAGATCGAGGCGGCGCTGCTGGCCCACCCGCGGGTGGACGCGGTCGTGGTCGACGCGGTCGCGGACCGCGACGGCGGGCGGCGGCTGGTGGCCTGGATCCAGCCGCACGGGACCGCGCCCGAGCCGGGCGAGCTGCGGGAGTTCGCCCGCCGGGCCCTGCCGGAACAGTTGGTTCCGCACGTGTTCACCACCGTGGCCGCCTTCCCCCGGACCGCGAGCGGCAAGACCGACCGCGCCGCCCTCCCGGCGCCCGGCTCCGACGCCGGCGCCCTGCCCCGCGTGGCGCCGCGCACGCCCGCCGAGCAGGCCGTCGCCCGGGCCTGGGAACGGACGCTGGACCTGCCCGCCGGCACGGTCGGCGCCCACGACGACTTCTTCGCGGCCGGCGGCTCCTCCCTGCTCCTGGGACGGCTCGCGGGCCTGCTGACCGCCGCCTCGGGGCGGCGGATCGAGCTGCGCGCCCTCTTCTCCGCCGTCACCGTGGCGGACCAGGCCGCCCTCCTGGGCCGCGCCGCAGACTCCCCCGTCGCGGACGGTGCGGCGGAGTACGGGCAGGACGCCGTGGTGCCCGTACCCCGCGGGGACGCGCTGCCGCTGTCGAGCGGTCAGCAGGGCCTGTGGCTGCTGGAGCGGATGCGGCCCGGCAGCCCCGAGTGGGCCGACCTGGTGTGGATCCGGCTGCCCGGCGCGTGGACGGAGCGGACCGTGTCGTCCGCCCTCGGGATGCTGGCGGACCGTCACGAGATCCTGCGCACCCGCTACGCGCTGCGGGGCGAGCGGCCCGTCCAGCTCGTGGACGCCCCCGGCCGGGCCGTGGAGCTGCGCGTCGCCGAGGCGGCCGACGCCGGGGCCCTGCGGCGGCTCGCGGCGGCGGAACTGGGACACGGCTTCGACCTGGAGCACGGACCCGTGTGGCGGGCGCTGCTGGTGCGGACCGCCGGCGGCGGCCAGGTGCTGCTGCTGGGCATCCACCACATCGCCTGCGACGGCTGGTCCTCGGTGCTCCTGGACCGGGACCTGCGCGCCCTGGGCGAGGCCGTGCACACCGGCGGCCGGGCCGTGCTCCCCGAGGTCCCGGTGCAGTACGCGGACCACGCCGCCCGGCAGCGCCGCCTCGACGAGGCCGGCGCCCCGGGCGACCGCGAACTCGCCCACTGGAGGGCCGTCCTGGACGGCACCTCCCCCGTGGAGCTGCCGGCGGACCGCCCGCGCCCCGCCGAGCGCGACGGGCGGGGGGCCCTGCGGACCTTCACCGTGCCGGCCGGGCTGACGGAGCGGCTGGCCGCCCTCGGCCGGGAATCGGGCGCCACCCTCCACCAGACCCTGCTGACCGGCTTCGCCGCCCTGCTGTCGCGGCTCTGCGGCCGCCCGGACGTCACCCTCGGCATGCCCGTCGCCGGCCGCGACCGGGCCGAGGTCGCCGAGACCGTCGGCTACTTCCTCAACACCCTCGTGCTCGCCTGCCGCCTGGACGGCGGCCTGCCGGTCCGCGACGCGCTGGCCTCGGTGCGCGAGACCGTACTGGACGCCCTCGCACACCAGGACCTGCCCTTCGAGCGGCTCGTACGGGAGCTGCGGCCGGAGCGCGACCCGTCCCGCACCCCGCTGTACCAGGTCATGTTCGACTTCCACGAGGAGGGTCGCACCGGTACCGCCCTGGCCGCGGACGACCTGGCGGCCTTCGCGGGCGCCTGGTGCTCCGCCCGCACCGACCTCACCTTCGTGGTGCAGCGGCAGGCGGACGGCAGCCTGCTGGGCATGGTGGAGTACGCGACCTCCCTCTTCGACGCGGCCACCGTGGACCGGCTGGCGGCCTGCTGGGTCCGGCTGCTGGAGTCCTTCGCCGACTCCCCGTCGGCCCCCCTGGAGACGGCCGAGCTGCTGCCCGACGCCGAGCGCGCCCGCCTGCTCGCCCTCGGCGCGGCCGATCCGGCCGCCGCGGGCGAACCCGACGGCTGCGTCCACGCCGCGTTCGCCGAGCGGGCCCGCCGCACCCCGGACGCCGTCGCCGTCGTGTGCGGCAACGAGCAGTGGTCCTACGCCCGGCTGCGGGACCGCGCCGACCGGTTCGCCCGGCGGCTGCGCGCCCTGGGGGCCGGCCCCGAGACCGCGGTCGCCGTGATGCTGCCGCGCACCCCCGACCTGATCGCCGCGCTGCTGGGCGTCTGGCAGGCCGGGGCGGCGTACGTGCCGCTGGACCCGGCCGGGCCCGACGAGCGGCTGGCGTACGTACTCGGCGACTCCGGCGCCGCGGTGCTGGTGACGGACGGGGCCGGCCGCGCACGGCTGGCCCCCCGCCACCGGGGCGCCGTGCTCACCGTGGACGCCGTCGACGGCGTGGACGGCGTGGACGGTGCCGACGGCGCGCCGGCCGCGGAGGTCCCCGGGGACGCCGGGAACGCCGGGGACCCGACCCGCCTCGCCTACCTCGTCTACACCTCCGGTTCCACCGGCCGCCCCAAGGGCGTGGCCGTCGAGCAGCGTTCGCTGCTGCGGCTGCTGCGCGCGTCCGCCGCCCACCTGGAATTCGGCCGCGGGGCGGACGACGCCTGGCTGGCGCTCGCCCCGGCCACCTTCGACATCTCCTTCACCGAACTGGTGATGCCGCTGGTGTCGGGCGGGCGGGTGGTACTGGCCCGGGAGGACGAGGCCGACGACCACGCGGGACTGCCCGGGCTGATCGACCGCACCGGCGTCACCCACCTCCAGGCCGTGGCCCCGCAGTGGCGGATGTTCCTGGACGCCGGGGTCGGCCACGCCCGGCTCGTCGGGCAGACCGGCGGCGAGCCGTGCCCGCCGGACCTCGCCCGGGAACTCTCGCGCCGCCTCAAGCGGTTCGTGAACGAGTACGGCCCGACCGAGACGACCGTCGCGGCGACCCGCTGGGAGGTCCCCCGGGACGTGACGGCCGTCGCCGTCGGGCGGCCGTACCCCCACGCCAGCGCCCGCGTCCTGGACGGCCTGCTGCGCCCCGTGCCCCCGGGCACGACCGGCGAGCTGTACGTGGGCGGCGCCGGAGTGGCCCGGGGCTACGCGGGCCGGCCCGCCCTGACCGCGGAGCGCTTCGTCCCCGACCCGTACGGCCCGCCCGGATCGCGGCTGTACCGGACCGGGGACCTGGCCCGGACGCTGCCGGACGGCACGATCGTCTTCACGGGCCGCGCCGACGGGCAGACCAGGATCCGCGGCCGCCGGGTGGAGCCCGGCGAGGTGGCGTCGGTGCTGGCCGAACACCCCGCCGTGGCCCAGGCGGTGGTCGTCGCCCACGGGACCGGGGACGCGGCCCGGCTGGTGGCCTACTGCGTGCCCGCGGACGGGCCGCTGCCCGCGCGCGGCGAACTGCTGGAGCACTGCGCGCGGCACCTGCCCGACTACATGCTGCCGACGCTGGTGGTGCCGCTCGCGGCGCTGCCCCTGACCCGGCACCACAAGACCGACCTCGCGGCGCTGCCCGCGCCCGACCTGAGCACGGCGGCCGACGACGTGCCGTACACCGCACCGCGGGGGCCGCTGGAGGAGGGCATCGCCGCGATCTGGCGCGCGGTGCTCGCCGGACCCGACGGGCGCGCGCCGCGGATCGGCACCGCGCACGGCTTCTTCGCGCTCGGCGGGGACTCCGTGCGCGCCGCCCGGGTCGTCGGCCGGATCCAGGAGGAGTACGCCGTGGTGCTGCCGCTGCGCACCCTCTTCGACCGGCCCACCGTCGCCGGGCTCGCCGAGGCCGTCGAGGAAGCCGTACGGCGCGAGATCGCGGAACTGAGCGATGCCGAGCTGGACGCCGCACACAGGGAGTACCACTCATGACCGAAGCCACCCCGTCCGCCGCGGCCCTGCGCGAGGAGCTGCTGCGCCGGCGGCTGTCCGGTTCCGCCCGGCGCGTCCGCCGGGACGTCCCGCGCCTGTCCCGCGAGGAGCCGCTCGCGCTGTCCGCCGGACAGCGCCAGATGTGGTTCCTGCACCAGCTCGACCCGTCCGGTCCGGAGTACCTGCTGCCGATGGCGTACCGGCTGCGCGGACCGCTCGACGCGGAGGGGTTGCGCCGGGCCTTCGACCTGCTGTGCGAGCGCCACGAGATCCTGCGCACCCACTACGTGCCGGTCGGGTCGGAGCCCCGGCAGGTGGTCCGGGAGCCGGGGCCGGCCGACTTCGCCGTGGTCGACCGCACGGGACGTACGGACGCCGAACGCGGGGCGGTGGTCCGCGAGACGGTCGGGGAGGAGTCGCTGCGGCCCTTCGACCTCGCCGCCCGGGCCCCGCTGCGCGCGCGGCTGGTCCGCTTCGCCGAGGACGACCACCTGCTGGTCGTCGTCCTCCACCACATCGCCTGCGACGCCGCCACCCGGCCCCTGCTGCTGACCGAGCTGTCCGAGCTGTACCGGGCGGGCGCCGAGGGGCGCGCGCCCGTCCTGCCCGCGGAGCCGGTGCAGTACGCCGACTACGCGGGCCGGCTCAACGCGGAGCAGGACGGCCCGGAGGCCGCCCGCGCGCTCGACTGGTGGCGTTCGCACCTGGCCGGGCTGGGCTCCCTCGGCCTGCCGACCGACCGTCCGCGGCCGGCCGTACGGTCCTGGGCGGGCGCGACGGAGCACTTCACGGTGCCCGCGCCGGTCGCCGGGCGGCTGTCCGCCCTGGCCGCCGAGGGCGGCGCCACCCCGTTCATGGTGCTGCTCACCGCCTTCCAGGTGCTGCTGTCCCGGTACGTCGGGACGCGTGACGTGGCCGTCGGCACCTCGGTGTCGGCGCGGATCCGCCCCGAGCTCGCCACGATGGCCGGGTACGCCTCCGACAGCCTCGTGATGCGCGCCCGCTGGGACGGCGACGAGTCCTTCACCCGGCTGCTGGAGCGCAACCGGGACACGGTGCTGGCCGCCTTCGACCACCGTTCGGTGCCCTTCGACCGGCTGGCCGACGCCCTGGAACCGGAGCGCGACCTGTCCGCCACCCCCGTCTTCCAGGTGATGTTCGACCTGGTCCGGGCCGACGCCGCCGAGCCCCTCGGGCTGCCCGGGGTGACGGCCGAGGCGGTCGGGGTGCCCGGCCGGATCTCCCGCTTCGACCTCACCGTCCATCTGGAGGAACAGGCCGACGGGTCCCTCCGGGGCGCCCTGGAGTACGCCACCGCGCTCTTCGACGCGTCGACGGCCCGGCGGATCACCGGCCACTACGGCAGCCTGCTGGGCGCCGTCGCCGCCACCCCCGGTGCCCGGGTGTCGGAGCTGGACTTCTTCGGCGCGGACGAGCGGGCCCTGCTGCTGGACGGCCCGTCCGAGCCCCTGGGCACCCGTACGCCGCTGGACCCCGGGGCGCTGCGGCCCGTGCACGAGGAGATCTCCCGCCGCGCGGCGGCCACCCCCGGGGCGACCGCCGTGGTCCACGGCGGGCGGCGCACGACGTACGGGGAACTCGACGCGCTGGCCCACCGCATGGGCCGCCGGCTGCGGGACCTGGGGGCCGGGCCCGAGAGCACCGTCGCCGTGCTCCTCGACCGGGGCCCCGAGCTGGTGGCCACCCTGCTGGCCGTCTGGCGCGCCGGCGCGGCGTACGTCCCGCTCGACCCCGGGTACCCGGACGAGCGGCTGCGGTTCATGCTCGCCGACACCGGCACCCGGCTCGCCGTCACCGAACTGCGGTACGCGGAGCGGCTGGCGGGTACCGCCGCCCGGTGCGTGGTGATCGACGGGGCCGCCGAGCGCGCGGCCGTCGAGGCCCTGCCCGCGGCCCCGCTCGAACCGCCGGCCGGCGGCTACGACGTGGACCACCTCGCCTACGTGATCTACACCTCCGGTTCCACCGGCCGCCCCAAGGGCGTGCAGATCACCCACCGGGGGCTCGCCAACTACCTGGGCTGGACCGTCGACGCGTACGCGAGCGCCGGGACGGGCGGAGCCGCGCTGTTCTCCTCCGTGGCCTTCGACCTCGGCATGCCCGACCTGTTCACCCCGCTGATGACGGGCCAGCCGGTCCATCTGCTCGACCAGGACCTCGACATCACCGAGCTGGGCCGGCTGCTGCTGGAGGGGGCCCCCTACGCGTTCGTCAAGCTCACCCCGGGCCACCTGGACCTGCTCTCCCGTCAGCTGTCGGCACAGGAGCGCCGGGACCTGGCCGGGCTGGTGATCGCCGCGGGCGACTCCTTCACCGGGCGGCTGGCCAACCGCTGGCTGGGGCCGGACGGCGCCGGGGGCCGGCGGCTGGCCGCCGAGTACGGTCCCACCGAGATCACGGTCGGCAACTCCGCGTACTTCGTCGACGGCCGGGTGGACTCCGAGCTGGTGTCCATCGGCCGGGCCATCCCCAACACCACGATGCGGGTCCTGGACGGGGACCTGCGGCCGGTGCCGATCGGCAGCGTCGGCGAGGTGTGCGTCGGCGGCGTCGGACTGGCCCGCGGGTACGCGAACCGGGCGGGCCTGACCGCCGAGCGCTTCCTGCCCGACCCGTACGGTCCGCCCGGGTCCCGGCTGTACCGGACCGGCGACCTGGCGCGGGTCATGCCGGACGGCGACCTGGACTTCGTCTCGCGCGTCGACCACCAGGTCAAGCTGCGCGGCTACCGGATAGAGCCGGGTGAGATCGAGACCGCGCTGACCTCGGACGCCGCCGTGGCCGAGGCCGTCGCCCTCGTCAGGGAGGACGCGCCGGGCGACCGGCGCCTGGTGGCCTACCTGGTGCCCGCGCCCGGCGCGGACGCCGCCGCGCTCGCTCCGGCCCGGCTGCGCGGGCTGCTGGGCGCGCGCCTGCCCGAGTACATGGTGCCGTCGGCGTTCGTCACGCTGGACGCCCTGCCGCTGACCGCCAACGGCAAGCTGGACCGTACCGCCCTGCCCGCGCCCGAGCGCGCCGCGACGGCGGTCGGCGAGCACGTCGCCCCGCGCGACGAGGACGAACGGGCCGTGGCGCGGGTGTGGTCCGAGGTGCTGGGCCTGGAGCGGGTCGGCGTCCACGACAACTTCTTCGACCTGGGCGGCGACTCCCTGCGGGCACCGACCGGGCCGTGCGCCGCCACCTGGACGCCCTCGGCTGGCACGCGGTGCGCTGCGACGGCCACCTGGCCTTCTTCGGCGACCACACCCTGC